>CABZSV010000012.1 GCA_902528575.1 uncultured Pelagibacteraceae bacterium | reverse complement strand
TAAATTTCCTTTACATGATCTTTCTAAAAATACAAAAATAATCGATAAAGATAGAGAGCTTTTAATTAAAAAGAAAAAAATAAATGTTAATACAGGAAAAAAAATTAAAATTTTGCATATTTACAATAGAGCTGAAAAAATTGGTGGAAGAATTTATTTTATATCAACAGGAAAAAAAATAGAAAATGGATTAATTAGATTGGGACATGATGTGGAAGGAATAAGTGATAGAGATATATTGAGTTATAATCATAAATTGAGAGGTAAAGATACCCTTAATAAAATTTTTTTAGAAAAAACACTCTACTATAGACCTGATTTAATTTTAATGGGCCATGTAAATAATATAAAAAGTGAGTCTTTTAATATAGTAAAAAATAAATGTAAAAATATTGTTATATCTCAGTGGTATGAAGATAATTTAACAATCAATGGACCAGATTTTGAAAAAAATTATTCTAATCTAAAAAATAATTTTAATTTTATAGATCATTTATTTATTTCAACGCATCCAGATGAAGTTAGTAAAAAACATAAAAATGTGAAATATCAATTTTTACCAACGCCAGTTGATAAAAACATAGAGAGATTAAGTGTTTATAATTTAGAAAATTTTACATATGACGTATTCTTTGCAATGAGTCATGGTGTAAATAGAGGAACGATTAAAAAAGGTAAAATTGATGAGAGAGAAAAATTTATATCACAATTAAAAAATCTTAATAAAGACATAAAATTTGATATCTATGGGTACGATAACAGAAATCCTGTTTGGTCTGAGAGTTTCTATTCAGCTATTTCAAGATCATCAATGGCTGTGAATCTGAATAGAGGTAAACCTAAAAAATACTCGTCTAGTAATAGAATTGGATCATTGATAGGTAACGGTCTTCTTACTTTTATTGATTATAAAAAAAAATTTAATCATTTTTTTAATCAAAATGAGTTAATTTTTTATAAAGATATATTTGAACTTTCAGAAAAAATTAATTTTTTTAAGAAAAATGATCAATTAGCAAAAAAAATTGCCAGAAACGGTCAGCGAAAATACTTTAAATTATTTAATGAAACAGAAGTAGCTAAATATATTATAAATAAATCTATGGATTATAAAGAAGAACCGATTTGGACCAAATATATTAAATAAAATGATAAAATTTTTTGATTTATACAAACAAGATAAAAAATTACATCAAAATATTTTCAAAAATTTGGCGAAACTTTTTAAAAAAGGTGATTTTATTTTAGGTAATGAAGTTGATAAATTTGAAAGAAATTTTTCTAAGTTTTGTAAATCCAAGTACGCTATTGGTTGTGCTAATGGAACAGATGCGTTAACGATAGCATTAAAATCCTTAAATTTAAAAGAAAATTCTGAAGTATTAATTCCAGCAATGACTTATTGTTCTACAGCTTTTTCTGTCATAAATGCAAATTTAAAACCAATCTTGATAGATACAAATTTTATGTCACCTACTATTAGTTTAAATAATTTAAAAAAAAAAATTAACAGAAAAACAAAAGTTATTATGCCTGTACATTTGTACGGTTCTGTTGTTGATATAAAAAAAATAAAAAAAATCGTTAATAAAAGAAAAATTTATATAATAGACGATTGTGCACAAGCACATGGTGCAACAGACAATAATAGAAAAACTGTTGGTTCAATTGCTGATATTTCTACATTTAGCCTATATCCTGGGAAAAATTTAGGTGCATATGGTGACGCTGGAATCATTACAACTAATAGTAAAAAATTTTATTTAAATATAAGAAAGATAAGAAATTTAGGATCAGAAAAAAAATTTATACATGAAACAATTGGTATGAATAGCAGGCTTGATACACTGCAAGCTGTTATACTTAATCATAAATTAAAAAAGCTCAAAAAATTAAACAAACAAAGAAGAAATATTGCTCGTGAATACGATAAAAAAATATCAAACACAAAGATTAACAAGTTAGATTATTCGAAAAACAGCGTTTACCATCAATATGTTATTATTGTTAAAGAAAGAAAAAAATTTTGTAATTATTTAAATAAAAACAAAATTCAATATGGTTTTCACTATCCTTTTGCAATTCACCAACTTAAGAGTTTAAAAAATTTATTTAAGGGACAAAAATATCCAAATTCCGAAAAAATTGCAAAATATGGAGTAAGCATTCCAATTGATCCGAATTTAACAAATAGTCAAGTCACGTATATTATTAATAAGATAAATAAATTTTAGTTTCTCATTTATGAATATTTTAATCTTTAAAAATGACAGAGTAGGGGATTTGATACATCATTCTTCTACAATAAATAATATTAAAAAAAACTTTGTAAATTCAAAAATATTTGTAGTGTGCTCAAGGTATAATTACTCTATTGCAAAAAACTATAAATTTATTGACGAACTGATTATATCAGATGGTCAAAGTGCAATATCCCTTTATGTAAAATATTTTAAGTATTTTAAGAAGAAATTTGAATTTACCTTTATTTTAGATGGAAAAAAAACATCTATTTTAACAAGTTTATTTGTCAAAACAAATGTAAGAGCTACATTATGTTACAAAAAAGAAAAAAAAATATTTGGTTTTAAAATAAACGTATTTAGACCATCATTAATAATACTAAAATTATTTTTTGACTATTTTTTATTTTCTGACGAAAATTATAAAAATACAGATATTTCCTATCAAAGTCTATATCTTAAACTATTAAAAAAATGTAATTTAAAAATTTTTTATAAACAAAATTTATATACTCTTCAGGATTCTGAAAAAAAAAATTATATAAATATTAAAACAAAACTAAATTTAAATTATAAATTTTGTATATTTCATATTGATGAAAAAATGGCAAAATTCAGCACGGATAATGTTAATTCTATTGATTTTTTGATAAAGGAATTGTCAAAAAAAATAAAAGTCATTGTCACTACTGGAATTTTTGAATTTAAATATTCCGATTATTTTTTTAATAGGTATAAAAATTATAATTACAACGATTTATTAATCAATCATTTTAATGAGAGTGATAGAATAGTTATAATAAAAAAAATGCCTGTTGATTTACTTGCGTATTTTCTAAATGAATCCCAAGGAAATATAAGCTTTCATGCAGGACCTATAGTGAATATATCTGCAGCATTAAACAAAAATATTATTGATATAATTCAAAAACATAAGTTTGATGAACTAGGTAGATGGATCCCATTGATTTCTAAATATAAAAGATATTCATTTGAAAAGATGAATAAAATAATTGAAAATTTTTGAAGCCGCCTATTTATCAGCTAAAAATATAAAATTATTATCTTCTTTTTTATGGTCTGATAATTTAAACTTTATAATATCTTGATTCCTTAATTGATAACATTCATACCCAAGACCTTTAATGTAATTTATTGTTTGTTCTATTGGTTTTTGTGTGTGTTTTTCCTCAATTTCAATTAATAATGTTGGTTTATTTTTTTTTATCAATTCAATTGACCCTTTTATTACTTCCATTTCATGACCTTCAACATCAATTTTAATAAAACCAATATGATTGTTTTCAATTACATCATCTAATTTTTTTGTTTTTACCTCAAAACTGTCAAATTTTTCTAATTTATTTTTTTTATGTATTGTTGCTGCACCTAATTTGTATATTTCTTCATAATTTTGATTAAAAAAAGATTTTTTTCTGTTTGGAATTTTTAAAGTCGCCGTACCTGATTTATCTGACAAAGCATAATTATAAATTTCTATATTATTTAATAATTTATTTAAGTTTTTACTAAGATATTTATAAATTAAAGGATTTGGTTCAAATGAAATTACTTTTTTAAATAACTTTGAAAATTTATAAGTATATACACCTCTGTATACTCCGACATCTATGGCTATCTTAGATTTATTTGAAAATCTATCTATAATTGATAACTCCTTTTCATAATTATTTTTTAATGATCTTATTAATCTTTTTTTTAAAAGATATTTTTCAGGAATAAAAAGTTTCTTAATTATATATTCAAAATCCTTGATCATATTTTAATTTTAAGTAACGCGTTATTTTTAAATAAATTTGCTTCCCTAATATATCTTCTAACCATTTGTGTTGATTTATGACCTGTCATCGCCATTATGCTTCGCTCATCAGCACCGGATTCAGCAGCAACGGTTGCAAAACCTGATCTTAGACTATGACCAGCAAAATTTTTATTTTCGATACCCGCTAATTTCAAATATTGTTTTATTAATAAAACTACTGATTGGTCAGTAAGTCTTTTGTCTGTTAGTGTTAAACCTTTAGAAAATCTTCTAAAAATAGGTCCTGATTTAATTTTAGAAATTTCTAACCATTTTTGTAGGTTTTTAACGGGGCAATAAATTTCGTTACTGAAGTAGGGCAGTCCTTTAATCATTCCTTCACCAAATTGATCTGTTTTTGATCTTTTAATAATGATTTTTAGACCCTCAGGAACGAATTCCAGATCCTCATGATCAATTGATATAAGCTCAGTTCTTCTAAAACCACCCCCAAAACCAATTAAGATGATTGCTTTATCTCTTAATTTCTTAATTTCTTCTATTTTTTGATTATTAATTACATTAATTATTAATTTTAAATGATTGATTAATATAGGTTTTTTTCCTTTTTGAATACTACCTTTAATTCTTCTTATACCCATTAAATTTTCAACAATGATTGGATGTTTTGTATCTAAATAATGGCCTTTTAACTTATGGACCATACTTATAGACACCAATCTTCTCCTTAAAGTACTTATTTTTGAATTTTTAGATAGATGAGTGATGTATAAAGAAACAATTTTTGGATCTGATGGTAAAGATTTAAAACCATGTTTTGCACAAAACGACCCAAAATCTTTAAAATCTGATTTATAAGCTCTCAATGTGTTATTTGCTTTAGAGCTCTTTAGGTTATTTAATGTTGCCTCATGAAGCGATTTTAGATCTGTAGTTAGCTCATTCATATTATTACTATTGATAACAATTAATTATCGTTAGTAATATATCAAGTATTTTATAATGTCAAATAAAATAATTTATTAATTTAATGGACAATTAATTACATTGTGATGAAAAGAAGTATGAAATATTATTCAAAGATGGGCATAGACGGAGTAATTGAACCAATATATTTCTTAATAACATCTTTTGGTTTTGCAATATTAAGCTTTATTAATTATAGAAAATCTGGAAAAACTCTAGAAACTATTTATCTTTCGATTTTAACTGTTTTCTTTATAGTATGTTTCATTATTTTAAATTTTTATTGATGGAAGGTACTAAATTTCAATTAAAAGTCTGGAATTACCTTAAAACTATACCAAAAGGTACTGTTAAAACCTATAAACAGGTAGCAATAGCTATAAAAAGCCCTAAATCAGCACGTGCTGTAGCTAATGCATGTGGAAAAAACCCTTATGCCCCCAAAATACCATGTCATAGAGTAATTCGATCCGATGGAGGCCTTGGTGGATACTCAGGTAGAGGTGGAATTAAGACAAAACTGCGTTTATTGAGATCTGAAAAAGTTGATATTTAGTGACTTTTTTGGACTATTTTATGGTCAAAAACACCAGTAAAATCAATGTTTTTTTAATATTTAAGCGTATTTTAGTATAAATAGTGTTACGCACCCTTCAGTTGTACTATATATTTAGATATAACAAAATAAAGCACCTCTATGGACGTTTAAAACACATATTCTATAACTGCATTACTCTACTTTTCAATGATAACAAGGCTTATTTTAGCGTCTAATTTCAAAGATTTTTTTATGAATTTTTGTTCCCCTACCCACTTGGTTCAATAAGAATTTTGTAATTTGTGTATAATTAGCTAAAAAAACCATTGGTATTAAACAATTTTATGCATAGTGCTTTATTTTCCCTATCAAACTTGTCATTTTTGCCTTTGTTTATTTAAAACAGCAGCTATTAATTTTAATTTTCTTGTATAAACTGAATGATTTATTTTAATTAATATTTATTAACATAATTAATTTATATAATAATTACAATATTTTATATATATATATTAATGTATTAGATTATATAATAGTAAATATTTATTTACTATTATTTAGAACGAGTAAGCAAATATTCTCTTCTAGAAATATATAAACCACTGAGAACAATAATAAACAAACCTAAATAGGTCCAATTATCAGGTAACTCTTGAAAGAAATAGTAACTAATCAGTATATTTGTAATGATCTCTGTATAGCCCAAAGGAGCTAATTTAGAGGCATCTGCGTATTTGAGTGATAATATGAGGAAAAGGTGTGCTATAGAGGCTATTAGGCCGATTAAAGCCATCAAAATCCACTGATTTGACGTAGGATTAACCCAAACTGAGGGCATAAATAGGCTTATTATTATAGTTCCTATCAAACCAGATAGTAAAAGAGTTAAAAGAGGATTATCAGAGGTACTGAGCTTCCTAGTGATTATAAGATAAAATCCATAGCAAATTCCATTACCTAAAGCAGCCATAGTGGCTAAGTTAAGCTCAATAAAACCAGGTCTAATTACAATTAAAGTTCCAATAAAACCTAATGATACAGCAGTCCACCTCTTCACCCCTACTTTCTCATTTAAAAAAAATGGAGATAAAGCTGTAACACAAATTGGAGCTACAAAAGCTAAGGTTAAGGCTTTAGGAAGTGAAATTTCCGATATTGCGAAAAAGAATAAATAAGTAGAAAAAACAAAAATTAATCCTCTAATTAATTGAAGCGCTGGTTTTTTTGTCCATACTAATGATTGTCTATAAAAGACAAGCATTAAAGATAATGTAAAGACCACTGTAAAAAAATATCTAGCCCACGTTATCTGCAAAACATCCATAGATGAGCTTAAATATTTAGCAAAAGCATCCATTACAGGGACAATCATCCAAGCTGATGCATTTAAAATTATGGCCTTCATAAAAGAAGGATATATCTTAATTAAAATATTTTAAAGCAAAGAATAATGTAATTGGAATAGTGAATAAGGACATGATTGTAGATACAACAATTGTGCTAGATATATTATCTACAATTTCTTTTGGAGAATACATGTGAGCAATCAAATAACACAAGATTGCACTAGGCATACAAGACTGAATTAACAGAACACCAGCTGGTATACCAGATAAATTAAAAAATTTAATTACAGCAAATCCTATAATAGGACCTAAGATTACTCTGCCGAAAGAAGTTATTAAGGCATCTTTAAAAGAAAATACTTTCATTTGTGTAAGAGCCACGCCTAACGACATAAGGATCATTACAATCATTCCGTAAGCTAAAAGCATTACCGTGTTTAATACAAATTGTGGAAATGGAATTTCAAAATACAAAAAGAGTACTGTTATTAAAATTGCATAAAATGATGGACTTTTTAATATTGTTTTAAAATCAAAAGCTCTTTTTGCTAAAAAAATATTTAAAGTAAAGTGTAACAAAACAATTAAAGAAGATATTGCAGCCGCTATTCCCATTCCTAATTCACCATAGGCAAATAAACAAATTGGAATACCCATATTTCCAGTGTTTGGTAAAATAAAAGTTGGTAACTCTCGAATATAATCTTTCTTCATAAGTACAAGAAAAATTAAACCTACAATACCAAATAATGTTAATAAGATAATTGCATAACCAAAATATTCACTAAATAGCTCAAAAGTTACCCCGCCTGCTGTAATAGCAAAAATAACGAGGGCTGGAGTTCCAAAATTACCAGCATATGTTGTTATAAACGATGTATCAAAATCTGGATTTTTTTTACCTAAATGATATCCAAGTCCTACTATTAGGAATACTGGAAATAAAACTTCAAAAAGCTTTAAATATATTTCCATTAACCAAGCAATCTAATTAATGTTGGTGTTTTTAAAATATTTTTATTTTTTTTAAAAATAGACAAACAATTATGAATATTAATATCAGTTGTTTTATGCGTAATAATAACAATTGTTGCTTTATTATTTTTTTTATCAGGCGTCTGGATTAGCCTTTTAACTGAAATTTTATATTTAGCTAAACGATTAGTTATTTCAGATAATACACCCGGTTTATCTTTTACCTCGAATCTCAAATATAATGAATTTACATAATTATTTACATTATATGGTTTTAAAGATTTAAGCTTAGAAACACTAACACCAAAAGGTTTTTTTATATTTCCACGCAAAATTGATAATAAATCAGAAAGTAATGATGAAGAAGTAGGTCCTGGTCCAGCTCCCTCCCCTTGTAAAACGCTTTCACCAACTGGTTTACCTTGAAGAATAACTGCGTTCATCACACCGTTCACATTGCCAATATAAGATTTTTTACTAACTAAACATGGATGTACGGTTTCAAAAAGATGATTACTCTTTAACTCTGAAATTCCCAGTAGTTTTATTCTTAAATCTAATTGATTTGCAATTTTAATATCTTTTAATTCAATTTTTTCTATTCCTTCCATTAGACATTTATGTTTAGAAATTTTACTATTAAAGGCTAAAGCAGACAAAATTCTTACTTTGGCAAATGCATCAAAACCATTTAAGTCTAATTTTGGATTACCAGGTTCGGCATAACCAAGTATCTGTGCTTTTTTTAAAACATCTGCAAAATTTTCATCTGAATTTTCCATTTCGGATAGTATGTAATTTGAAGTACCGTTCAAAATTCCATAAACTTTTGATATTTTGTTTGTTGCCAATCCTTCTTTAATAGATCTTAATATTGGAATACCACCAGCAACTGATGCTTCAAATTCCAAATTAACTTTATTTTTTTCAGCAAGTTTTGCTAAATCATTGCCATGTTTTGAGATTAAAGCTTTATTAGGTGTAATAACATGGATTTTACTTTTTAAAGCAGTTTCGACAACTTTTTTAGAAATACCATCTGATAAACCTATGGCTTCAAATAATATATCAATATTATTTTTCTTAAAAATTTCTAAAGGATTTTTGTAAAATATTTTTTTATTAACTTTGAATTTTCTTTTTTTATTAATATTTCTAGCAGAAACAGCCACCACATTAATTTTCTTACCTGTTTTAAGCTCTATATCTTTTTTTTTTGTATTTAGTTCATTAAGCAAATAATTGCCAACCTGACCAAGTCCTACTACTGCAATATTAATTAATTTACTCATTTGCTTATATCTGGATATTTACTTTTTTTTGTATAGTCATCTATATAAATCTCATATTCCTCTAATGTCATTGATGTTATATCGTCTGACTTTTTTAATATCTCATTTAATTTTTTTTGATTAGTTTTACTTTCAATAGAATTTTCTGTCCAATATTGAGAATCTTTGTTTAATGAACAATTTACTAATATTAAAGAAGAAAAAATTATTATAAATTTTCTCATTTTAATCCAGTCGTTTCAGAAAAATTAAATTTATTATTCAGATTTTGTACAGCTTGACCTGCTCCACCCTTAATCAAATTATCAATAGCAGATAAAATGATTATTTTATTGCTGTATTTAGATTTGCACACTGAAATATAACAATTATTAGTATTTATTACGTCATTGGTACTTAACAATGTGCCAGGCTTTAATATTTTTACAAAACTTTCATTTTTATAAAAACTAATTAATGTTTTTAATACTTTTGTTTGTGAAATATTATTTTCTAAATCAACATATATAGTACTCAGAATGCCTCTAAACATTGGTGATAAGTGAGGAGTAAAAGAAAATTTAAATTTTTTCTTAGTAAATTTTCTTAACACTTGATCTATTTCAGAATTGTGACGATGAAAACCAACACCATATGCGCTTAAAGACTCATATAGATTTTTATCTTTATATTTTTTGTGAACTCCTCTGCCAGCACCTGAGTATCCAGATTTTGAATCAATTATAATATTATTAAATTTAATTAAATTTTTCTTAAATAAAGGAAATAGAGGAAGTAATATTGATGTTGGATAACATCCTGGACATGAAATAATATTATATTTTTTAATCTCTTTTCTATTAATTTCAGGAAGTAAATAAATACTTTTATTTATTAAATTAGTTGCTCGATGTTTTTGTTTATACCACTTTAAATAATCAGAAGCTTTTTCTAATCTAAAATCTGCAGCAAGATCTATTAGAGTATGATTTTTGCTTAAATGTTTGGATATATCCTGTGCTTCCCCGTTTGGAAGTGCTGTAAAAATAACATGAACATCTTTTAATAATTTTTTATTAAATTTTAAAATTTTTGGTAATTTATGTTTAGATAAAGATTTATCGTAAAATTTGACGTGTTTACCCACAGAAGAGTTTCCACAAAGGTATTTAATATTAATATATTTGTGTTTAACTAATAATTTAATTAATTGAACTCCAATATATCCAGTTGATCCAGCAACTAATGCGTTAAGCTTATGCATTTTTTATTATAACAGTTAAAAATTAAAAAAAAATTATCTTTTAGAGAATTGGAAGCTTCTTCTAGCTTTTCTTCTACCAGGTTTTTTTCTTTCAACAGCTCTTGAGTCTCTGGTAGTAAGTTTCTCTGTTTTTAAGGTCGATTTTAGATTTTCGTCAAACAACACTAAAGCTTTTGAAATACCGTGAACCATAGCCCCTGCTTGGCCTGTAGGCCCTCCTCCTTTTACACTGCATCTAACATCGTAGTCTGTTGCTTGATTTATAATTTCAAAAGGTCTCGTAATTTGCATTTTATGAGTTTCATCTGCAAAATAATCACTAAATAATTTACCATTTACGTAAATTTTACCAGAACCTTTTTTTAACCAAACTTTTGCAATTGATGTTTTTCTTCTACCAGTAGCATATTTGCTATCTTTAAAATCTAATTTTAATTTTGTAGTTTTAGAAGTTGATTGAGTATTTTCCATCTTAGTTTCTAACTATATTTTTACTATTTAATTTATCTAACTCAATAACGGTTGGATTTTGTGCAGAATGAGGATGCTCATTACCTGCATATATTTTTAATTTTGTTAATTGTTTTCTGCCTAGTACCCCACCTGGTAACATTCTTTTAACAGCCATTTTTAAAGTTTCTCCAGGTTTTTTTTCATGTAGTTTCTCAGGTGTTGTAACTTTAATTCCACCTGGATGACCAGTGTGTCTGTAATATTTTTTATCTTGAAATTTTTTTCCAGTAAATTTTGCTTGTTCGATATTTTTAACAACAACAAAGTCACCATCATCCATATGAGGTGTGTATGTAGTTTTGTTCTTGCCTCTTATGATATTGGAAACAACAGTTGCTAATCTTCCAACTACTGCATTCTTCGCGTCTATTTCATACCAAGATGAATTTAATTGGTCTTTTTTAGTGAATTTTGTCATTGTGCGAGGATTAATACTATTAATAATTACAAAGTCAATTTTATATTTAGCTTGAAATATGTAGCTAATATGCTAGAAAACAGTTGCCGATTTGATCCTATTGCGGGCTTATAACTGCTAAAAAGGAAATTTCATTATATTAATAAAATCGGTAGGCATTTGAACTGTATTGTGCGCCTAACATAATGTTGAAGCACTAAAAAAGGAGTAAAATGACTAAAAAAAGAAATAACCCTGAAACTATTGCCATACATGGTGGTGACTATAGAAGTGACCCAGCGACGAACGCAGTAGCTGTTCCAATTTATAGAACAACATCGTACCAATTTAACAATACAGAGCACGCTGCTAACCTTTTTGCTCTTAAAGAATTTGGTAACATCTACACTCGTATTATGAACCCAACAAACGATGTCCTGGAAAAAAGAGTTGCCGCTCTTGAAGGAGGTCTATCATGTGTAACTGTATCCTCAGGTCAAACTGCATCAACGTTTGCTGTATTAAATGTAGCCCAAGCCGGTGATAATATAGTAAGCTCAACTGACCTTTATGGTGGTACAGTATCTTTATTCACACATACACTTAGCAAACTTGGGATAGAGATAAGATATGCAGATCCAAGTAATCCTGAAAATTTTGAAAAGTTAATAGATGATAAAACTAGAGCTTTTTACGGTGAAACTTTACCAAATCCATATTTAAGAGTGTTTCCAATAAAGGAAGTTTCTGACATTGGAAGAAAATATAACATTCCACTAATAATGGATAACACAGCTGCACCAGTAATATGCAGACCAATTGAACATGGGGCTGCAGTAGTAATTCACTCACTTACAAAATATATAGGTGGACATGGTACAGCAGTTGCAGGAAGTATAGTTGATAGTGGTAACTTTGATTGGACCGCAGATCCTAAAAGACAACCTTTATTTAATGAACCTGATAATAGTTATGGTGGTGTAATTTGGGGAAAGGCTGTACCAGAACTAACTGGTGCCAATGTACCATTTGCAGTTAGGGCAAGAGTTTGTTTATTAAGAGATTTGGGATCAGCTCTGGCTCCAGATAATGCTTTTGCAATAATTCAAGGGCTTGAAACAGTTGTTTTAAGAATGAGACAACATTGTGCTAATGCTGAATATGTAGTTGATTTTCTTAAAAAGCATAAAGAAGTTACAAAAGTTATTTATTCTACTGAACATGATAAACCTATAGCTGATAGAGCAAAAAAATATCTTCAAGGTGGAAATGGACCAATGATTGGTATCGAACTTAAAGGTGGTATTGAAGCTGGTAAAAAATTTATCGAGTCTTTAAAGATGTTCTATCACGTTGCTAATATTGGTGATGCTAGAAGTTTAGCAATTCATCCAGCAAGTACAACTCATAGTCAATTAAATGAGAAAGAACTAGCTGCATCAGGTGTTACGCAAAGTTATGTGAGACTTTGTATCGGTATTGAACACATCGATGATATTATTGAGGATCTTGATCAAGCATTGAATAAATCTTCAAAAGGTAATTTAAAAGCTGTAAGCTAATTTGAGTTTTAGTGTCTACAAATAGGAACTAATAATTAGACACTTTATATTTTACAATATAAAGAAAATACAATGTTGAAAGTATTATTAGAATAGAATTTATCTGGTGTAGAGATGCATAAACCATTTTTACTCCAGATAAAATTGTAAGAACTCCTAAAACAATTTGAAACAATAATGAAATTCCAATAATGAAAATTGGAATTCTTAAATTTATATTTCCATTTTTTAAAACAAAATAAAGCATGTAAAAATATAATATGACAATTAAATATGCTAAATTTCGATGAATAAATTGAACAAGTGATTGATCATCAAATACTTTAAGATTAAACAAATCATTAATTACACTGTCATCCGGGAAATATGATGAGCCCATTAAAGGCCAAGTATTATAAATTTTCCCCGCATCCATCCCGGACACAAATGCTCCAATTATTAATTGTAAAAATAATAATAAAAGAAAGAATTTAATTAAGTTTAATTTAATATTAATTTGATTAATTCTTATATTTGTTAGTTTTAAAAACTTCCAGAAAACTAAAGATAAAATAATAAAAGCAATAAATAAATGTAGTGATAATCTATAATGACTAACATCAACTTTATCTACTAAACCACTTGAAACCATGTACCATCCAATAAATCCCTGAAAACACACTAAGAAAAAAATAATTGAATATTCTCTTAAAATCCAAAAACCATTTTTAATTGTAAAATAAATCATTGGTAAAAGAACAGTTAGACCAATTAATCTCCCCAATTGACGATGTGCCCATTCCCACCAAAAAATTATTTTAAATTCATTTAAAGTCATATTGAAATTTTGCTCTTTAAATTCAGGTATTGTTTTATAGAGATCAAAATATTCTATCCATTTGTCACTTGTTAAAGGGGGCAATGTACCAACAAAAAGTTCCCAACTGGTAATTGATAGTCCAGAGTCAGTTAATCTGGTTAAGCCCCCTACTAAAATTATTAGCATGATCATCAATAATAAAGTGATCATCCATATTTTTAATTGAGAATTTAAAGAATAATTCTGACTGTACATGAATAGATAAATATAATAATTATTAATTAAACCAATAAATTAAATGTCGCCTAAAAACAAAAAAAAATTAGAAATAATAAGATCTAAATTAGATAAGTTAGACAATAAGTTGTTATCTTTAATTAAATATAGAACAAATCTTGTAAAAGAAGTTTTAAAACTTAAAGAATTTAAAAAAGAAATAGTGGATAAAAAACGTATCAACTTTATACTTAAAAAAATTCACTCAAAATCTAAGAAACTAAAGATTGATCCTAAAATCACTAATCGTATTTGGAAAAATATGATTTTATCTTATATTGATTACGAAAAAAGAAACTTTAAAAAGAAGTAATTACTTGCTATGTGGTGGAAGCTTCTTTTCCACAAACATTTCATGTTTTCTTGTATCTGGATTGTACTTTTTTGCTGAAAGTTTAACTTTAGCTTTTTCACCACCAGCTGGTTTTTTAACGTAATAGAAATAAGGACTATCAGGTTTGGCTTCAGGAACCATTCTTACTTTAACGTGTGTTTTTTTTGCCATTTTTAAGCTCTTTCAATTTATTTGAAATTTTTAATAACTTATTTCTTAAATTTTCAGTCCTTATAGATTTATCTGCAATTTCGTCAAGCTTTAAAGAATCTTCATTATTTAATATTTTTTTTACACCATTTATTGTCATGCCTTGGTCTTTAAGTAAAAATTTAACTTTTTTAAGAAGATTTATTGTTTTCTCATCGTAATATCTTCTATTAGAATTTAGTATCTTTGGTTTAATTTGTTTAAATTGAGTTTCCCAAAATCTTATGACATGTGTCGGTAAAGCTCCTTTATTATTAGATTTAAGATTTAATATTTTAGCAACTTCTCCAATTGTTTTATAAGCACTATCTAATTTATTCATTATCCTTTAAATTAATAAATTCTTTAAATTCTTTTGATGGTTTAAATAACACAACATTCCTACTTGAAATTTCTTTTGCTTCTTTTGTCTTTGGATTTCTTCCAATCCTTGTTTTTTTTTGTCTTATAGAAAAAGTGCCAAATTTAGATAATTTTAATTTTTTTTCCTTTTTAATATTGGATACAATCGTTGATAAAAAATCTTCAATTAAATTTGAAGATATTTGTTTTGAGAAACCAAGCTGCATATAAACCAAATTAACTAAGTCTTTTTTAGTTAAATTAATTCTCATATTAAATATTTTGCTTAATCTTTTCTATCAAATTACCTTTTACAATTCTATGACAAACATCTAGAGAGTTTGAAAAACCAATATAGTCAGTTCCTCCATGACTTTTAACAACCGGAGAGTCTAAACCAATAAAAATTGCTCCATTATATAGTCTTGGATCTAGTCTTTTCTTAAATTTCGTTAGGTTTGATATATTTAATAAAGATGAAATTTTACCTATTAATGTACCTGTCATCGCATTTTTTAATTCACCGGTTATAAAATTCGCGGTTCCCTCTGCTGTTTTTAATGCAACATTTCCTGTAAAACCATCTGAAACTATTACATTAACTTCTCCATCCATAAGATGATTTCCCTCAATGTAACCGGCAAAGTTATAATTATCCGATTTTTTTTCATTTAATAATTGATAAGTTTCTTTGATAGTTTCATTTCCTTTTAATTCTTCTGAACCAATATTTAATAATGCTACGTTTGGTTTGTCATTCGGATAAAGTGAGGTATATAAAGATGCTCCCATAATTGAAAAGTCTGATAAATTTTTAGAACTACATTCAATGTTAGCACCTAAATCCAATACAACACTCATGCCCTTTTTATTTGGCCATAAAGCAGATAAAGCTGGTTTGTCTATATTTTCTATCATTTTTAAATTCAATTTCGATACAACCAGCAAAGCACCTGTGTTACCTGCAGATATAACTATATCTGCTTCTTTATCTTTAACGCTTTGAATGGCAAGCCACATACTAGTGTCTTTACCTCTTTTTGCACCCTCTAGAGGACTATCAGTGCTTTCAATTTTTTTTTCCGTATGAATTAATTCAAAAAATTCTGCAGGTATTTTTCCTCTAATTAATGGATCTATTTTATTTTTGTCACCAAAAATTCTAAAAAAATTATTTTTATTATTAGAATGATTTAAAATAATACCATCTATTATTTTCTTTGGTGATCCATCACCACCCATTGCATCTACTGCAATTTTAATCAAATCTGACATTTTAATAGATTATAATATACTATTCTTTTGGGTCTAAAACTTGTCTTCCCTTATACATACCAGTTTTAAGGTCTAAATGATGAGATAGCCTGTATTCACCTGATTTTTTATCTTCAACTATATTTTTAGTTGAAAATTTCATTGTTTGAGCTCTTCTCATCCCTGTTCTGGAAGGGGTTTGTTTTCGTTTTGGTACAGCCATAATTATGGGTTACTTACACTTTTTAAATAAGAATTCAAAGTTTTTTTTGATAAATTTGAGTTAAAAAGATCAAAATATTCTAATAATTCCTCATTATTTTGAAAATCACTTAAAAAAGTGGAAATTTTTTTTAATTTATCTGACTTTGATAAATCATCCCAAAAATGAATTTCGGAAACCATTGAATGAAATAAATTAATATAATCTTTCATTTTTTTATTAATAGACTGGTCTCCATAACCTATTTCTCTAATACTCAATTCAAGTTGCCTAAAATTAAAGTCGTAAATTTCCTGTAAAATTTTCTTGTTTTCCTCGTTTTTATAATTTTTTAGAAAAAATGAAAAATGGAGCAAAAAAAGGGTCAATCGATCAGAAAAATTATCTTCTCTGTTAAGATTTTTATATAAATCTTTATTTCTAGTGTAATTAATTAAATTATTATAAATATGTATATATTTTTCATTCATGAATAAAATATTATATATAATTTTTATATCTTTAATAGTTTCAAATTGTTCTTTAAAACCTGTTCTAAAACATCATGGTGTTCCTTTTTTGGAAAAAAAACAAACTAAGCTGACTGTAAATAAAACAAACAAAAATGATATAATTAAAATTTTAGGTAATCCTTCCACTAAAAGCAAATTTGATAGTGATGTATGGATATACATTGAAAAAAAAACGACACAATCAAAACTTAAAAATTTAGGTAAAATGATAATTGTAGAAAATAATGTCTTAGTTTTAGAAATTGATAAATATGGAATTTTGAAAAAAAAACAATTTTATAACAAAGATGACATGGAAAATATTAAAATTACAGAAAGTACAACACAAGACAAACTAAATAAAAACTCATTCATTTATAACTTTATGTCAAGTATGAGACAAAAAATGAATGACCCTCTTGGACAGAGGGCCAAAAAACGTAGAGAAATTAACCAGCGATAACAGCTAGTAATAACAATGCTACTATGTTAGTGATTTTAATCATGGGATTGACAGCAGGACCCGCAGTATCTTTATATGGATCACCAACAGTGTCACCGGTTACAGCAGCTTTATGAGCTTCGGAACCCTTTCCACCATGATTTCCATCTTCAATATATTTTTTTGCATTATCCCAAGCACCACCACCTGCAGTCATTGATACTGCAACAAACAAACCAGTAATAATAACACCAAGTAACATTGCGCCAACTGCAGCTAGAGCAGCAACTTGTCCACCAATTGATAGAATTATAAAATATAAAACGACAGGAGATAAAACTGGTAACAATGATGGTATAATCATTTCCTTGATAGCTGCAACTGTAAGTAAATCTACTAATTTAGCATAATCAGGTTTTTGTTTTCTTTTCATTATACCTGGAAATTTTTTAAATTGTCTTCTTACTTCAATTACAACTGCTCCGCCAGCTCTTCCTACAGCTTGCATACCCATTGAACCAAAAAGATATGGCAACATACCACCAATTAATAAACCAACAACTACATAAGGGTTAGATAAATCAAAAGTAACCACAATGCCCTCTAATGCAGATCCCGCTTCTTTTGAAAAATGCTTGATGTCCTCAGTGTAAGCTGCAAATAAAACTAATGCACCTAGGCCAGCTGATCCAATCGCATAACCTTTCGTTACAGCTTTAGTTGTGTTTCCTACTGCGTCTAGAGCATCTGTTGTTTTTCTAACTTTCTTGTCAAGATTAGACATTTCAGCAATACCCCCAGCATTATCAGTAACTGGTCCGTATGCATCTAATGCAACAACCATACCAGCTAAAGCAAGCATTGTAGTAACAGCAATTGCTATACCAAAAAGACCAGCAATAGAATTTGTAATAAGAATTCCAGCAACAATAATTAATGCAGGTATCGCTGTAGCTTCCATAGAAACAGCTAAACCTTGAATAACGTTAGTGCCATGACCAGTTGTTGATGATAATGCAACAGATTTAACTGGTCTATAACTTGTACCTGTATAGTATTCAGTAATCCAAATTAATAATCCAGTAATAACCAGTCCAATAACACCACAATAATATAGATCCATTCCATTAAAAGATTTATCATTAACTGTATATTCATTAGCAAATCCAATTACATGATCTGTAACAGGCCATAGTATTACTAAAGATGCTACTGCAGAGACAACAAATCCTTTATACAAAGCATTCATAACATTATTACTTTTTCCAAGTTTAACAAAAAATGTTCCAATAATAGATGTTAACAAGCATGCAGCACCAATAGTTAAAGGATAAATCATCATATTTAAATCACCAACAAAGAAAATTGAAGATAGAACCATTGTTGCAACAATTGTAACTGCATAAGTTTCAAATAAATCAGCAGCCATCCCTGCACAGTCTCCAACATTATCACCAACGTTATCTGCAATCACGGCGGGATTTCTAGGATCATCCTCTGGAATTCCAGCTTCAACTTTTCCAACTAAGTCGGCACCTACATCTGCACCTTTTGTAAAAATTCCACCACCTAATCTTGCAAAAATAGAAATTAGAGAAGCACCAAAACCTAATGCAACTAATGCATTAACTATTTCTCTTTCATCAACATTAGATTTCAATAATATATAATAATAAACAGCTATAGCTAATAAAGCTAAACCAGCAACCAACATTCCAGTTACAGCACCAGATTTAAAGGCAACTGAAAGACCCTGAGCCAAACCTTTTCTAGATGCTTCTGCTGTTCTCACGTTAGCTTCTACAGAAACTAACATTCCAACGTACCCTGCAATACCTGATAATGCAGCACCTATTAAATAACCAAGACCTACTAGCGGACTAAATGCAATACTTACGATTACTAAAACTACAGCACCAACAATCGCAATAGTTTTATATTGTCTTGCTAAATATGCCTTTGCACCAATTTGAATTGCAGATGCAATATCTTGCATTTTTGCATTTCCTGCACTTGAATTAAGAATATTTTTTCCAGTTAAAAATCCATAAACGATAGATAATAAACCAGCTCCAATTGTATATAATAGTATTGTTTCGACTGTTCCGCTCATATTAACCTTAAGTTGTTGGTTGTTAAATTTTAAGCCCGCACAATACAAAAAAAGATAAAAAAGACAACGATTAACTTCTAAAACCGATGAATATAACCTTTAGATTTAGCTTGTATTTGCTTGCCTTTTGCATCAAATATAAAAGATCTATTATTACCAGATACAATTTTACCAATTTTAGTTATTTTAATTCCAGTTGTTATAGAAGCATTTTTGATGATTCTAGCTTTCTTAATATCTGCAGTAAACAAAACCTGATAATCGTCTCCATTAGAAATTAGATTAATTTTATTTAATCTTTGTTTTTTAATTAAATTACTCAATTTATTGGAAACAGGTATTTTATTTTCAAATAAGTGAAATGATAAACTTTGTCTATTAATCATTTTTGATAAATCATCAATTAATCCATCTGAAACATCAATCGAAGAATTAGCAAATTTTAATAAATATTTTGTAAAATTTAAAGGTAAGTCTGGTTTATAATATTTATCTACAAAGAATAATTTATCTTTATTTTTAAATTTAGCTTTATTACTTAATACCTTGAGTCCTAAATAACTATCTCCTAAATTTCCAGTAACATAAACATCATCATTTAATTTAGCTTTGTTACGATAAATTATTTTATTTGAGTACCCCATTGAGATAATAGTGAAACTTAGTTTATTTGAAAAAGTTGTATCTCCACCACATAAATATATTTTAAATTTATTTTGTTCTGATTTGAGTGACTTAGAGATTTTATATAAATTGTTTTTTGTAAACGTTTTTCTGTTACCAGAGCCAGAAATAAAATAAAACCTTGGTTTAACACCTTTACATATTAAATCAGAAATTGAAGACCTTAATATTTTTTTAATAACTAAATCTGGGGATTTAAAATCATAAAAATGAGTACCAATATTGTATGTATCAACAGATATGACAACGCCTCTTTTTTTATCAAAAAAAACATCATCATTTAAGTCAAGAGCAGATTTATTTTTTTTAGCTATTTTAAAAAAATAATTATTTATTAAATCAAATTCATGCATTGTTAGGTCTTAATTTTTTTCCAACGTTATCTAATAAAGCATTAAGATATTTTGTTTGTGAATCTTCGAGAAAAAAATTAGATGAATTTAAATATTCTTTAATGATTATATTTATAGATAAATTTGGTTTGTACATAAATTCATAAGTTGCTGCTTTTAAAATAGTTTGAAAAACTTTATCTAATTTTTCAAATACAAATTCATCTCCTAATTTATTATTTAATTCATCTAAAATTAGATCATTTCTTTCTATTGTTCCTAAAACTATATCCTTAATAAATTTTTTAAATCTATGTTTTGGAAAATCTAAATCATTATCTTCATTATAATATTTCCCATATAATTTCTGGATGATTATAACTCTAGGGTTATTTTTTGGATTATAATGAGTTCTCATTTTTGAGACAAAACTGAAATCACAGCTTCTGCAGCTTCAGCACCTTTTTTTCTTCTAGCTCTTGCTTGAGCCATATTAAGACAGGTAATTATTCCATTTCCAATTGGTTTTTTGCTATCTATAGACAATTTCATTATGGCATCCGTTGAAGCTTGAGAAATAAAATCAAAGTGTGGCGTTTGACCTTTAATTATACATCCTAAAGCTAAAAAACCATCATATTTTTTTAAATTTTTTGAGATTGTAACTGGAATTTCAAAAGCACCAGGTACCTTAACAATTTCTATTATATTTTTTTTTGGAATTATTTTTAAAGCACTACTTATTAAGCCATCAGTAATATCTTTATAATAATCTGCTACAACAATTAAATATTTTTTTTTCATCAAATTAATTCCTGTTTTGTGATTTTTATACCATAACCATCAAGACCAATAACTTTTTTTGGTGATTTGGTGATTAATATCATGTTTTTAATTTTTAAGTCTTTAATAATTTGAGCTCCAATACCATAATTTCTTATTAACTTATCATTTCCCTTTTTATAAAAGTCTTTGTTTTTATAATCTTTTAATGTCTGGGTTACTGATTTTAAATTTGAGTCTTTTATAAATACTAAAACACAATTTTGATATTTTTTAAAATAATTTAAAGTCTTGTTAAATGAGTTTGGTAGTGATTGATTTATTAGATAGTTTTGGACGACATTAGATGAAATTACTCTTACTCTTGGAGTTATACCTTTTTTTATTTTACCTTTTATTAATGCGAAGTGCTCTGAACCATCTAAAAGGTTTTCATAAATTCTAATATTATATTTTTGATTTTTAACATCAATCTTGCTTTGTTTTTTAAGTTTAATAAGCTTTTCTTTTTTTAGTCTATATGCGATCAGATCTTCTATCTTTCCAATTTTTAATTTATGTTTTTTCGCAAAATTAAATAAATCTTGACCTTTAGCCATTGTTCCATCTTCGTTCATAATTTCACAAATTACAGCAGAGTTATTTTTTTTTGCTAATTTAGATATATCAACCGAAGCTTCAGTGTGACCTGCCCTAACAAGCACTCCACCATCTTTAGCTATAATTGGGAACACGTGACCAGGTGAAACAATCTCATTTTTGGTTACATTTTTTTGGATGCAATTTTGATTGTTTTTGCTCTATCTTTAGCAGATATACCTGTTGTTATTCCTTTTTTTGCTTCAATAGAAATTGTAAATGCCGTCTTGTTTCTTGATTGATTTACTGGCGACATTAAAGATAAATTTAATCTTTTTGCTTGAAGTGAATCAAGTGCTAAACAAATTAGACCTCGCCCGTATTTTGCCATGAAGTTAATGTTCTTTGCATTTGAGTCTGATGTTGAAATAACTAAATCTGCTTCATTTTCTCTTTTTTCATCATCTACTAAAATAAACATACCACCTTTTTTGGCTACGGTTATAATTGACTCTATTGACGCAAAATTATTTTTTTCCATTAAAATAATTCCTAACGTATTTAGACAAGATATCTATCTCTATGTTTACTAAACTAGATTTTTTTAAAGTTGATAAATTCGTCTCATTGTAGGTGTGTGGGATAATCCAAATTTGGAATCCTTTTTTAGTTACTTTTGAAATTGTAAGTGAAATACCATTTACACAGATTGATGCTTTTTCTATTAAGTGTTTTCTTTCCTTTTTAGGTAAATCAAAGTCAAAAAGAAATGATTTATCAATTTTTTTAATACTTAATACTTTACCAACAGTATCAACATGTCCTTGACAAATATGTCCTGAAATTTTTGTTCCATACTTTAAAGGTAATTCTAAATTTATTTTATCTTTTATTTTTAAAAATTTGAATTTTGATCGTATTATTGTTTCTTTCGAAAGATAAAATTCCATAATTTTGGATTTATATGAAATTAAAGTTAGACAAACACCATCACAGGCAACAGATAAGCCCATATCTTTATTAGATACTTTAACATTACTTTTAATAAAAATGTTAAGACCTTTAGGTCTTTTAATAATTTTAGTAATAGTACCTTGATTATAAATTATTCCGTTAAACATTTTTTCTAACTATATAGTGTTATTCTGTCTTTTCGTAAATTGAGATTTAGATTAATTTTTATTTTATATTTTTGATTTAATATATTTTGACTACTAAATTTCAAATATTCGAAGTTTTTAGAAAGGTTTTTTGGGCTTTTATATAAATAAAATTTATTAAATAATTTATTCTTAATAAGTGAATTTGTTAATTTATCTCCTCCTTCAATAAGTAAATTTCTACATCCATAATTGTACAATTTTTTCAAAATTAATTTAATGTCAAATCTGTTATTTTTATCAATTCGAGACTTAATTAGATGAATTCCTTTTCTTTTAAATTTTGAAATTTTTGATTTATCAGCTTTATTATAAAAAATTAAAGTATTTTTGTTATTAGAGGATTTAATTATATAACTGTTTATTTTAGAGTTTAGCTTGTTGTCTAAAATAATTCTTTTTGGGGAAAATTTTTCTAAACCCTTCAAACGACAATTTAATTTTGGATTGTCTTTATTTAGTGTTTTATATGTAATCATCAAACTATCATTTTGATATCTTAATAGATGTGTAAACTGATCTGAATAAGAATTTGTAATTTTTTTCTGTTTCTTGCTGTAGATAATATTATTTTTTGAAATAGCTATTTTGCCAGTAACAAAGGGTAATTTATTCTTTCTATTAAAAAAATAAGGTAAATAAAAACTTTCAATTTTGCTTTTTAATAAACCTTTTTTAACAATTATTTTTTTTGACTTTAAAATTTTAAAACTTTTATTTCTTACTCTTTTATCTATGTCAGTAACAGCATATATAACCTCAGAAATTTTTGATTTTATTATGACGTCAGTACATGGTGGTGTTAATCCATGATGACAACATGGTTCTAAAGTAACATACATTTTTGAGCCTTCTAATTCTTCAAAACTATTTTTAATCGCATTAAATTCAGCGTGTGGTCTTCCATTAAATGAAGTTTGTCCTATGGAAATAATTTTATCATTTTTGACAATAACACAGCCTACAGAAGGATTTGATCCAGTCTGTCCATGACGAGATTTAGCCAAGTCTAAGGCCAATTCCATATAAAATTTATCTTTTGATGAAAATTTATCTTTTTTTGTAGACATCAAGCTTGTCCACGAATTGTACGAAATCTTTTTCTTCTCTAAAGTTTCTATATACAGATGCAAATCTTACATATCCAACTGGGTCTAAATCTTTTAATCCATCCATAACCATTGTCCCAATTGTATTTGTTGATATCTCTCCTTGTCCTAGTTCTTCAAGAGATCTTGAAATATTACTGATGAATTTTTCTATAGTAGCCGTATCTATTGGTCTTTTTTTAAGAGCTATGTAGATCGATTTAGATAATTTATCACGATCAAATGATGATTTTCTTCCATTTTTTTTAACAACCATCAATTCTCTAAATTGAATTCTCTCAAATGTAGTAAATCTTTCACCACATATGCACAATCTTCTTCTTCTTATTGCGGTACCATCTTCAGTTGGACGTGAGTCTACAACAGACGTATCACCTTTTTTTTCGCACGGACAAATCATTTACTAAAGGTTCTTATATATCGGAAATGAAGAAGTTAAAGAAATAACTTCATTTTTTACTTCGTTTTCTATTTTGCTGTTATCTGTTGGGTTTTCAGATAAACCTTTCAGAGTTTTTGTTATTAATTCACCTACTGTTTTAAACTCATTTAATCCAAATCCACGAGTTGTAGCCGCTTGAGTTCCTAATCTTATTCCAGATGTAATCATGGGTTTTTCTGTGTCAAATGGAATACCATTTTTATTACATGTAATGTTTGCTCTAGACAAACTCTCTGCCGCAAGGTTTCCTTTTACGTTGTAGGGTCTCAAATCAACCAACATCAAATGTGTATCTGTTCCATCTGAATAAATTTTAAATCCATTATTTTTTAAAGTTTCTGCCAACATTTTCGCGTTTGCTAAAACAGATTTAATATAATCTTGAAATTCTGGTTGTAGCGCTTCAAGAAAACCTGCTGCTTTTGCAGCAATAATATGCATTAAAGGTCCCCCTTGATAACCAGGAAAAACAGCTGTATTAAATTTTTTAGCAAGTTCTTCGTGATTAGTTAAAATTATTCCTCCTCTAGCACTTCTAAAAACCTTATGTGTTGTTGAAGTAACCACATGAGCATAATCACAAGGATTAGGATATCCTTTACCAGCAACTAATCCTGAGAAATGAGCCATATCAACCATCAAGTATGCTCCAACTTTATCTGCAATCTCTCTAAATCTTTTAAAGTCAATTACTCTAGAATAAGCACTCCCACCTGCAATGATTAGTTTTGGTTTATGTTCCAATGCAAGTTTTTCAACATTATCATAATCTATCAACTCAGATTCTTTATCTACATCATAACCTATAGCGTTAAACCACTTACCAGACATTGAAATTTTTAATCCATGAGTAATATGACCACCTGAATTTAAACTCATACCCATAAACGTATCACCTGGGCTTAACAGAGCTAAAAACACTGCTCCATTAGCTTGTGCACCTGAGTGTGGTTGGGCATTTGCAAATTTACAATTAAATAATTTTTTTAATCTTTCAATGGCAAGGTTTTCTGCTACATCAACATGCTCGCAACCATTATAATATCTTTTACCGGGATAACCTTCAGCATATTTATTAGTTAAAACCGAACCTTGAGCCTCTAATACTGCTTGAGACACAATGTTTTCAGACGCAATTAACTCAATATGTTGTTGTTGTCTGATTAATTCATCCTTAATAGCTTTATAAAGCTCTGGATCTTTTACAGATAAACTATCCTCAAAAAAACTTTTATAACTATCATTTAAATAACTTTTTTCGCTCGACATAATTATATTTTCTTAATTCTTCTCAAGTGTCTACCACCGTCAAATTTTGTATTTAAAAAAACACTAATAAATTTTAAAGCATTTTTTTTACTTATTAACCTTGACCCTAATGTAATGATGTTTGCATCGTTATGCAATCTGGATAATTTCGTTGATTTTAGATTAAAACATTGTGCTGCGCGAATATTTTTATGCTTATTTGCCGCAATATTCATACCAGTGCCAGATCCACACACTAAAATGCCAAAATGACTCTTATTAAGTTTAACTCTTTTAGCAACTTTATGAGCATAGTCGGGATAATCAACGCTGCTATCATCTTTAGGACCAAGATCTTCAAATTTTATTTTTTTATTTGTTAGATAATCTTTGATTAGTTCTTTTAATTTAAATCCAGCATGATCTGATGAAATAAATACTTTTTTCAAATTAACTAAATTTGTAATCTAAAACACAAGCAACTAAATGTATTCTATTCTCTTCTCCACCATTAAATGCATTGTGATATTTAGTGTTGTTTGTAACCCAAACCGAACCATCAGCAGGCATATGTTTTGCAACATTATCAATTACCATTAAACAACCAGGGTTTGTTATAATAGGTATGTGTAATCTTGGTTCAGGATCTCTATGCCAACTTAAAGTCGATCTTGGCTCTTTTAAAAGAATTCTTACTCTTCCAAGTTTGTATTTTTTTGAAAGGACATCATAAACCTCTTTAAAATATGTGTTCTCATAGTCTTTAATAAATTCTGAGTAAGATGCTTCATTAATAATTTCGTCTCTAGAAACTTCTTTTCCTGATTTATCAGGTTTTGTCCAGTATACTCCACGAGCTTTATTACCTTTGATTGAATCTGGATCACCAGGTACCTGTGTTAAAGATATAGCACCAAAATGTGTAACACCTGCGTCTTCAAATTTTTTAATCTTTACTATTTGATGATAAGCTTCTTGTAACTTTTCTATATCAAACTTAATTTCTTGTTTCTGGAAATCGCTAAAGTCTAGAATTCTATCTTCCTTTTTGACATTTAAGTCTATAACTTTTGAGTTTTCTGTCGCCATCGAGATTGCTTTCTACCTTTTTTTTTGTATATGTGTATATTACATTTGTCGCAATTTAAAAGTAAATTTAAACATGATTATTGGTAAATATCCTAGTCTTAGACTCAGAAGAAGTAGAAGAGAATCTTGGTCAAGAAGATTAATCCAAGAAAATACCTTAAGTCCAAATGACTTTATACTCCCTATTTTTTTAATTAAAGGTTCAAATAAACGGCAAGAGATTTCATCAATGCCAGGAGTTTATAGGTATACAATTAATCGATTGAGCCAAATTGTGGATAAAGCAATAAAATTAGGAATACCAATGATAGCTCTTTTCCCAAAGACACAGAACTCAAAAAAAGATGAATTAGGAACAGAATCACTGAATGAAAATAATTTAGTCTGTAAAGCGATACAAGAAGTCAAAAAAAGATACAAAAACCAAATCGGTATAATGTGTGATGTTGCTTTAGATCCTTATACATCACATGGTCATGATGGTTTGATCAAATCTAACACTATATTAAATGACGAAACAATTGAGGTTTTGATCAATCAATCATTACTACAAGCTGAGATGGGTTGTGATGTGCTGGCTCCTTCAGACATGATGGATGGCAGAATAGGAAAAATAAGAAAAGCTTTAGATACAAATAAATTTCAAAACGTTCAAATATTATCGTACGCTGCAAAATATGCTTCAAGCTTTTATGGACCTTTTAGAGATGCAGTCGGATCTAAAGATTCGTTAAGAGGAGACAAAAAAACTTAT
>CABZSV010000011.1 GCA_902528575.1 uncultured Pelagibacteraceae bacterium | reverse complement strand
TCCTATAATTCAATCGTATATGGATAAAAATAATATTACAATTTTATTAGACATGAAAAATATTATAGCTGGAAAAACTAATTCTAATATTACAAACGATATTATCGATGAAATTAATAAGAATATAAATTAACATGACTAAGCTAAATAAAGATGAAATAAGAAATTTATTACCTCACAGAGAGCCGATGCTTTTGGTTGATGAGCTGTACGATATTAAAAAACTTTCCTCAGCAACAGCCTTAGTGAAAGTAAGAAATAACAGCTTTTTTGTTCAAGGTCATTTCCCAAACAATCCAGTAATGCCTGGTGTTTTAATTGTTGAGTCTTTTGGTCAAGCTGCTGCCGCTCTCACCGCTTCTGGATTAGATAAATCTACATATGAAAACAAACTTGTCTTCTTAATGGGTATTGAAAAGGCACGTTTTAGAAACCCCGTAATTCCTGATTGTGATTTAATTCTTAAAATCGAAGCTATAAGATCGCACGGAAGAGTTTGGAAATACAAGGGTGAGGCTTTTGTTGATGAAAAAAAAATGGCAGATGCAATATGGTCTGCAACAATTGTTGACAGGAAATAAATAGCAATAATTATTGATAACCTAAATTAAATCGCTTTGATAAAAGCAATTATGGTTAATCCTTTTTTTAAAAACCACGGTCCATTTAAAATTTCAGAAATTATCACGATTCTAAATTTAAGATCTGATAATATAGATGAAGATATCGAAATAAAAGATATCAAAGACTTATTTACTTCTGGTTTAGAAGATATAACTTTTTTTCACTCTAAAAAATATAAAGAGGTTGCAATAAATACTAAAGCATCTTTTTGTTTAACGACTGAAGTTTTAAAAAATGAATTACCTAAAAATTGCAAAGCTATAGTAGTAGATAATGTTTTAGTTTGCACTTCAAAAATTACTTCTTTATTTTATCCAGATTCTATTAATGATGACTTCGACCACACAACAATAAATATTAATGATACTAAATTTAAAAATAATGTTACCTTTGGAAAAAACGTTTTAATTGGCGAAAATGTTTCGATTGGTTCTAATTGTAAAATTGGACATAACACAATTATAGAAAAGAATGTTTCGATTGGAGATAATTGTTCAATTGGTTCAAACAATATTATCAGAAGTACTCAAATAAAGAATAATGTTAAAATTTTAGATAACTGTGTAATTGGTAAACATGGTTTTGGTTTTTTTCCAATTAAAAATAACAATTTAAGATATCCTCATATTGGTATAGTTTTAATTGAGGACAATTGTGAGATTGGGTGTGGTGCTACTATTGATAGAGGTTCTATGTCTAACACGATTATTGGAAGGAACACTTATTTAGATAATCAAATACATATTGCTCATAATGTTAAAATAGGTGAAAATTCCATTATAGCAGGTCAAGTTGGTATTGCAGGAAGCTCCATTATAGGAAGTAACGTTAAAATTGGTGGTCAAGCTGGAATATCAGGTCATATTAAAATTGGAGATAATGTTGAAATTGGAGGTGGCTCTGGAGTTATAAGAAACATCCCTGATAACACAAAAGTTATGGGTTATCCTGCGAAAAATATAAGAGAATTTTTAAGAGATAATAAATGATAGATAAAACAGCTATAATTGACTCTAATGCTAAGATTTCTAAAAATGTAAAAATTGGCCCTTATACTGTTATTGGTCCAAACGTTGAAATAGGAGAGGAAACAGAAATTCAATCTCACGTTAATATTACTGGCAATACTACAATTGGAAAGAATAATAAAATTTATCCGTTTGCTTCGATAGGTAATGATCCGCAAGATCTAAAATTTCAAGGTGAAGAGTCAAAGTTAGAGATTGGCGATAATAATAAAATTAGAGAATATGTTACAATTAATCCAGGAACAAAAGGTGGCGGTGGATTAACAAAGGTTGGAAACAACTGTTTATTTATGGTTTCAGCTCATATAGCTCACGATTGCTTTGTTGGAAATAATGTAATTCTAGCAAACAACGTGCCATTGGGAGGGCATGCCCATATTGATGACAATGCAATAATCGGTGGCAATTCAGCTGTTCAGCAATTTACTAGAGTAGGTAAGTCAGCAATGATTGGAGGAATGTGTGGCGTTGTAAGAGATATTATTCCATACGGCATTGCTCATGGAAATAGAAGTGTTTTGCAAGGATTGAATTTAATAGGTTTAAGAAGAAAAAACATTCCAAATAAAGAGATAATGATTTTAAGCGATGCTTACAAAGAAATTTTTAAAAATGAAAATTTAACAGATAATTTAAATAATTTATCAAAAGATTTTAAGAATAATGAATTAGTAACAGAAGTTATTGGATTTATAGAAAAAGATAAGAAAAGACCAATTTGTACTCCATTTTCAAAATAAAATGATAGGTTTATTTTTAGGTGATACTGATTTTTCAAAAATAGTTTTAAAAAAAATAAAAATAAAAAAAATTAAATATTTCATTATAGATTTTTCAAAAAAAAATAGATTTAAGAAAGATAAGAATTCATTTAGAATTAGTATTGGAAAATTTGGAACAATTATAAATTTAATTAAACAAAAAAAATGTAAAAAAGTTTTATTTGCAGGTAAGATCGCAAAACCAAATTTTTCTTCTTTAAGATTAGATTTTAAAGGTATTTATTATATGCCAAATGTAATAAGGGCCGCTAAGATTGGTGATGCAGCTATAATTAAGTCAATAATAGAAATTTTAAGCAATGAAGGAATAAAGGTCATTAGCTCTATATTTTTTAATCCAGAATTATCTTTAAAGAAAGGTTGTTACACCAAACTAAAGCCTAATCAGCAAGATTTAATATCAATTAAAAAAGGGAAATTTTTTTTTAGTAAAACAAAAAGTTTAGACCACATCCAAGCTCTAGTAGTTAAAGGAGATAAAATTTTGGCTAAAGAGGGTAAAGGGGGTACAAAAAAAATGTTATCAACATTAAAGAAAAAATCAAATGGTATCTTAATTAAATTACCGAAAAAGAAACAAGATTTAAGAATGGACCTTCCAACAATTGGTTTACAAACTTTTAAGGATGCTAAAAAATATGGATTACGTGGTGTAGTTTTACAATCTAAAAAGAATATTTTTCTAGATAAAATCAAATGCATTAAATTTGCTAATAAGAACAAGATATTTATCAATATTATATGAAAAAAATATTCATACTCACAGGTGAACCTTCTGGAGATAAATTAGCTTCAACGGTTATTTCAAAGTTAAAATCTGAAAATCCAAATATTGAATATTCATCTGTTGGTGGAAATCATTTAAAAAAACTAGGAATTGAAAGTATTTTTAATTTAAATGAAATAACTTATCTAGGTTTTACGAGTATTTTATTAAATATATTTAAAATTAGAAATACAATTAACTACACTGTTAATGAAATAATAAAATTTAATCCTGATATATTATTTTCTGTTGATAGCCCTGATTTTACTATGCGTGTCGCCGAAAGAGTAAAAAAAATTAATAATAACATCAAAACAATTCATTATGTGGCTCCTCAAGTTTGGATATGGCGAAAAAATAGAGCAAAAAAACTTAAAAAATATATCGATCATATTCTTCTATTATTTGAGTTTGAAAAAAAATATTTTGATGAAGAAAATATTAAAAATACTTTCGTTGGACACCCATTAATTGAGAATAATCAAGATAATAAAAAAATTGTTGAAAATATAATTCCTAAAGATAAAAAAATTATATCAATTTTCCCTGGAAGTAGAAAATCTGAAACAGATGTATTATTAAATATTTTAATTGATTTTATAAAACTAATGAACAAAAGACATAATGATTTTTATTTTTACTTTCATGCAACTGATGAAAATAAAAATTTAATTTTGTCAGAAATTAGAAAATTTAATATTGAAAATGTAGATGTGGTTTCAGATGAAAGTATTAAATCTAAAATTTTATCTAATTCAGTTTTTGCTGTATCTAAATCAGGTACAGTTTCACTGCAAATTTCAAGCTCAAACATACCTTCTATAATTATTTATAAACTCAGTTTTATAAATTTTATGATATTTAAAATGTTAGTTAATGTTAAATTTGCAAATATAATTAATATTATCAATAATCGTGAAGTCATTCCTGAATTGTTACAAAGTGAATGTAATGCTGATGAAATTTATAGATCTGTAATTTATCTTTTAAAAAACCCTGACCTTATCAAAAAACAATTATCTGATTGTTCAAAAACATTAGAAGGAATTAGGTCTAAAACTTCTTCATCTGATGAGGCTTGTTTAGTTTTAAGAAATTATCTTAGCTAGTCTTTTTAAAACTTCTTCTTTACCAAGAGCTATAACTATATCATATAATCCTGGACCAAATTTTGATCCTGTTAAACAAATTCGTATAGGCTGACCGACACCTTTAAAATTTGTATCATTAATTTTTATTAAATTATTTACTACAGGCTCTAAATTCTCTTTATTTATTTTTGAAATAGATGATAATTCTTTAATAAATTCTGAAATAATTTTTTTTGCTTTATCATCTATTAATTTAATATCATCCTCATTGAAGTTAACTTCATCATTTATAATGAATTTTGAATTATTGTAAATGTCTTCTAATGTTTTAGCCTTATTTTTTAAAAATGATAATGAGGATTTAATTTTTGTTTCTTTGTCATTTTTAATTTCTTCCTTATAAATTTTACAATATTCGTCTAGACATTGATAAAGATCGTTCTCATCGATTGTTTTTATATAGTGCTCATTCATTGATAATATTCTACTCATATCTAGTTTTGATGGTGATTTTCCAATACCTGCTAAATTAAAGTGTTCAATGCTCTCTTCTAGAGTAAATATTTCTTTATCTTGATATGACCATCCTAGTCTAAGTAAATAATTTCTTAATGCATCAGGCATTATTCCTATTTTTGAGTAATCATCCAAAGTTGAGGCATTATCTCTTTTTGAAAGTTTTTTACCTTCAATAGTATGAATTAGTGGAATATGTGCAAATTCTGGAACATCCCAACTCATTGCTTGGTATATTTGTATTTGTTTAAAAGTATTTATCTTATGATCATCTCCTCTAATTATATGTGTTATTCCCATTTGATGATCGTCAATAGTTGCAGAAAGATTATAGGTTGGTGTTCCATCGTTTCTTAAAATTATAAAATCTTCTATTGTATTATTTACAGATATTATACAAATGGGAGTTATAAATGTTGTTAATATTATAAATAAAATTGAAATACCATCAACTCCAACTTTATAATTAATAAATCCTTCAATCCATGTTCTATCTTCTACAAATTGAAAAGTGGACGTTGATTGGTCAAAAGAAATCCAAAGATAAATCGAAATTAAAAAATTAACTACAGTTGTAAACAAAGCAACATATTTAGCAGTTAAATTATTTCCTTCTTTATCTTTGGTAAAAAATAAAAATAAAGCACCAACTATTGGTAATAATATTAAAGATGAAAGAATAGGAAAATTCATTATTTAACTATTAAAAAAGTTAGTAAAGCAGAGAAACCTAACAACATTACAAATGCATATTGATAGATAAAACCACTTTGAAATTTAGTTGCTTTAATTGAACATTTTTTTATAAAAGAAGAAATTCCATCAGGACCAAAACCATCAATTATAGTTCCATCACAAAATTTCCACAAAAATAAACCTAGTTTTTTTGAGGATTTAATAAACAAGGCGTCGTACAACTCGTCGAAATACCATTTATTGACTAAAAATTTATACAAAGGTTTATTCATATAAACTATTGAATTAGGTAATTCTTTGTTTTTTACAAATAAGTAATAAGCAATTGGAATAGATACTAAAACTAAACAAGGTGTTAAAAGTAAAAACCATAAAGGTGGATGTTCAGTGCTTAAAGGCTCTAAAAACTTAATAGACTCTGCCCAGAATAAATTATCACCATGACCAATAAATAGTCCTTTAAATAGAAAACCAGCAAATACCGCTCCTATTGAAAGAATAAATAATGGAACAAGCATAACTAATGGAGACTCGTGCGTTTCCTCTATTTTGATCTCTTTATTATTGTACTCTCCATGGAAAGTTTTAAATATCAATCTCCATGAATAAATAGATGTTAAAAATGCTGTAATTATTCCAATCCCAGCTGCATAATAACCAGTAGTATTACCTTTTAAATACGCAAATTCTATAATTGCGTCTTTAGAATAAAATCCTGATAAAAATGGAAAACCTGTTAAAGCGAGCGTTCCAATTATCATTAAAGCATAGGTATATGGTAACTTTTTCCATACACCTCCCATTTTATTTATATTTTGCTCATCTTTAAATGCATGGATTACTGAACCAGATCCTAAAAATAATAAAGCTTTGAAAAATGCATGAGTAAATAAGTGAAACATGGCAACATTGTATGCACCTACACCAGCAGCAAAAAACATATAACCAAGTTGGCTACATGTAGAGTAAGCAATTATTTTTTTAATATCTGTTTGAACTAGAGCGACGGTTGCTGCAAAGAATGCTGTGGTCATTCCAATAATAGTTATAAAATTTAGTATTAATGGCGAATATTCATAAATTGGAGAACATCTTACTACTAAGAAAACACCAGCTGTTACCATCGTTGCTGCATGAATTAATGCAGAAACAGGAGTTGGACCTTCCATAGCATCAGGCAGCCATGTATGAAGTAATATCTGCGCAGATTTACCCATTGCTCCAATAAATAAAAGTAAACAAATTAAATCTATTGCATTAACTTCAAAACCTAAAAAGGATAAATTTTTATCTACAATTGTTGGAATTTGTTGAAAAACATCTGAGTAATTAACTGTTCCAAACAAATAAAATATTAAAAAAATTCCTAATGCAAAACCAAAGTCACCTACTCTATTTACGACAAATGCTTTTATTGCTGCAGCATTTGCACTTTCTTTTTTAAACCAAAAACCAATTAAGAAGTAAGAACATAGACCAACGCCTTCCCAGCCAAAAAATAGTTGAATAAAATTATCTGATGTTACAAGCATTAGCATTGCAAATGTAAATAATGATAAATAAGCCATAAATCTTGGTTTATGAGGATCATGAGACATGTAACCAATTGAATAAATGTGTACTAAGGCAGATACGGATGTTACAACTACTAACATCACAGCTGATAAAGGATCAATTAACATTGACCAATTTACATCAAGTGAACCTGAGCTTATCCAGGTAGCTATAACAATATTTTCCTCGTATTGATTTACAATTACTTGATAAAGAACATGAATTGATAAAAGTGCAGAAATTGAAACTAGAGCACTTGTTACTATTTCAGAATTTCTATCACCGATATATCTTCCAAAAAAACCAGAGATTATTGAAGCAATAAGCGGAAGAAATATAATTGATAGTTCCATGATTATCCTTTTAACTTATCTATTTCTTCAACCCTTATTGTTCCAGAGTTTCTGAAATACACGACAATGATTGCTAATCCTATGGCTGCTTCTGCTGCTGCAACTGTAAGAATGAATAGAGTAAAAACTTGTCCTGCCAAATCTCCTAAATAAATGGAAAAAGCAACCAAGTTGATATTTACAGCTAGTAATATCAATTCAATACTCATTAAAATGACAATGATGTTCTTTCTATTAAGAAATATACCAATTACTCCAATTGAAAAAATAACAGCACCTAAAGTTAAATAATGTCCTAAGCCTATCTCAATCATCTATTTTAACTCCCTTATTGCTCTGCACTTCTAACACCTCAACACCTTCTGCTCTTTCTCTAGATATTTGTTTGATATAACTTTGTTTTTTAACTCCAGATCTTTGTCTAAAAGTCAATACAATGGCTCCAATCATAGCTACTAGTAGGATCATTCCACTTATTTGAAACACATGAATATAATCAGTGTATAAAATTTGGCCCAATGAATGAGTGTTACTTACACTTGCATTAGCAAGTGAATTGTTAATATCAAAAATTTCTGGTTTATATTTCCAGCCACCTATCACAATTATAATTTCAAAGAAAATTAATGTGCTTATAATTAAACCAACTGGGATATGTTTAGAGGTTGCTTGACCTGCAAACCATTGATTTTTTTGTTGGGCAACGTTTAACATCATAACAACAAACAAAAATAAAACTGCTACAGCACCAACATAAACAATTAGCATTATCATCCCCAAAAATTCAGCACCAATCATTATGAAAAGACATGAGATACTTATAAAATCAAGAATTAAGAAAAATACTGAGTGAACAGTATTTTTAGAAGCGGTTACCATTATAGCTGAAACAACAGCAATTATAGAAAATGTATAAAAGAAAATAGCGTGTGCAATCATTTTTATCTATGGATATTGTCAGCTTTAATATTAGCCTCCAAAACATTCTCCCATCTATCACCATTATCTAATAATTTTTCTTTTGTGTAATAAAGTTCTTCTCTTGTTTCCGTTGAGAACTCAAAATTTGGACCTTGTACTATTGCATCTACTGGACAAGCTTCTTCACATAAGCCACAATAAATGCACTTCATCATATCAATATCGTAACGAGTTGTTTTTCTACTTCCATCTTCTCGTTCAGCTGACTCAATTGTTATTGCCTGTGCTGGGCAAACTGCTTCACATAATTTACAAGCAATACATCTTTCTTCTCCGTTTGGATATCTTCTCAAAGCATGCTCACCTCTAAAACGAGGACTAATTTTACCCTTTTCAAATGGGTAATTAATTGTTTTTTTTGATTTAAACAATTCTTTTATAGCAATCAACAAACCTCCAATGAAGTCTGTCATCAATATAGTTTTAAAAAATCTTGAAATCTTCATTATTAATTCACAGGTAAAAGGTTAAAATAAAACAAATAGCTAGCTGTTAATACCACCCAAATTAAAGAAAGAGGAAGAAAAACTTTCCAACCAAGTCTCATTAATTGGTCATATCTATATCTAGGTACTATTGCCTTAACTAAAGCAAAAAGGATGAATAAAAGAAGAATTTTTAATATTAACCATATTGCACCTGGTACTAACGTAAATGGATAAACATCAATTGGAGACATCCACCCACCTAAAAATAATATTGCTCCCATCGCACACATCAATAAAATATTTGCATACTCACCCAACCAAAACATTGCATACATCATTCCTGAATATTCTGTTTGATAACCGGCAACCAACTCTGCTTCTGCTTCAGGTAAATCAAACGGAGGCCTGTTAGTTTCAGCTAAAGCGGAAATAAAAAAAATTACAAACATTGGAAATAATGGAATTACAAACCACATATTTTGTTGAGCAATAACGATGTCGTTTAAATTCAGTGAACCAACACAAAGTAAAACATTGATAATTATTACCCCAATTGAAACCTCATAAGATACCATTTGGGCAGCTGAACGAATTGCTCCTAAAAATGGATATTTGGAGTTTGATGCCCATCCACCCATTATTATTCCGTAAACACCTAGTGAAGAAACAGCAAATAAGTAAAGAATTCCAACATTGATATCTGCCAAAACCTGAGTTGCACTAAATGGAATTACAGCCCATGCGATCAAAGCTAAAGTCATCGTGACTATAGGAGCCAGTATGAAAATAACTTTATTTGAACTAGATGGAATAATGATTTCTTTAAATATATATTTTAAAGCATCAGCTAAAGATTGTAATAAACCGAACGGACCAACAACATTAGGTCCTTGTCTTTTTTGAACAAAAGCCCAAACCCTTCTATCAAGCCAAACTATCATTGCTACAGAAACAAGAACAGGCACTAGTAAGAATAAAATCTTATAAACTTCATGAAAAACTATGCTCAAGTATTCCATATTAACCTTCTGTACCTGTTGATTTTAAATTTAATTTAGAGTTATTACATTCAACCATCGTTTTTGATGATCTAGCAATTACATTTGAAAAATAATAGTCTTTTACATTTATTATTAAATTTTCATTTTTAAATTCATTAGTAGAATTATTAATCTCATTTACTTTTTTTTCTTTTTGTAAATTTAAATAGTTAAACATGCTGCTTTCTAATTCATTTTTGTCATTAAATAATTTTCTATTATTCATAAACTCAGTTAGTTCATTTATTATTTGCCAATCTTCTTTTGCTTCACCTGGTGGATAAGATGCTTTATAGGCTTTTTGAATTTTACCCTCTAGATTAGTAAAATATCCATCTTGTTCAGTGTAAGCAGCGCCTGGTAAAATAATATCAGCAGACTCAGCACCTTTGTCACCATGACTACCTTGGTAAATTATGAATTCATCTTTTTTATCAAATTCTAAATTGTCTTGACCTACAAGATAAACAATATCAAATTTATGTTCTTTTAAATCATTTATTAAGTTATTTTCATTATTAATTATTCCAAGATCAATATTTCCTACGGTTGCTGCATCAGTTGATAAAATATTTAAAGAATTCCATTCATCTGAAATTTTATTATTTTTTGATAAAAATTCTTTTGTTTTATTAAACAAAAATTCTGAAGACTTTAATCTAAGTAGAGACTCACCAATAATAATTATTGGTTTTTTTGAATTAATAATTTCTTTAGATACGTCATGATTTCCCTCAAGAATATTATTTAAAGTTTGTGTTTGACCATCTAAACTTTGATAAGGATAAGTTAAATCACCAACATCATTAAGTGAAATAATTTTTGTATTATTGTTTAAGTAAGCTTTTCTAATTCTAGCATTTAAAATAGTTGCTTCATATCTTGGATTTGCACCTGCTATCAAAATTAAATCTGCTTCTTCTATACCATTTATAGAAGAATTAAATAAATAGTTTTCTCTTTTTGAAGTATTTATAAATCTATTATCAGATCTTGACTCATAATTTTTACTATCAATTGTTCGATCAAAAAATTCTTTAAAAATATAACTAGTCTCCATATTGGTTAAATCGCCAACAAAACCACATATTTTTTCTTTAGATGTGTTTTCAATTTTAGATTTAATTATTTTATACACTTCATCCCATGAAGCCTTTTCAAACTTGCCGTTGTATTTGATAAATGGATTATCTAATCTTTGATATAAAAGACCGTCACAAGCATATCTGGTTTTGTCTGAGATCCATTCTTCATTAATATCTTCATTTATAATTGGAAGTACTCTTTTGACTTCCCAATCATATGTATCTACTCTTACGTTTGATCCTATTGCGTCCATTACATCAATTGTTTCTGTTTTCTTTAGTTCCCATGGTCTAGCTTCAAATACATAAGGTTTTGATGTTAGGGCTCCTACTGGACATAAATCTACAACATTAGCAGACAATTCAGATTGCATTGACTGCTCTAGATAAGTTGTAATTTGCATATCTTCACCTCTTCCTATAGCACCAAGCTCTGGAACCCCCGCAACTTCCGTTGCAAATCTTACACATCTCGTACAGTGAATGCATCTTGTCATTTGAGTTTTTATCAATGGTCCCATATTTTTTTCAGGAACTGCTCTTTTGTTTTCTTTAAATCTTGATTTGTCGACACCATAGTACATTGATTGATCTTGAAGATCACATTCACCTCCTTGATCACACACTGGACAATCCAAGGGATGGTTTGCTAATAAAAATTCCATCACTCCCTTACGAGCTTTTTCTACTAAGGCAGTATTTGTTTTAATATTCATACCCTCAGCAGCTGGCATAGCACATGAAGCAATTGGTTTAGGAGATTTTTCCATTTCAACTAAACACATTCTGCAGTTACCTGCGATAGATAATTTTTCATGGTAACAAAATCTTGGAATTTCAACTCCAGCTTTTTCGCAAGCTTGAAGTACAGTTAAACCTTCTTCGACTTCTACTTCTACTTCATTTACTTTTAATTTAAGCATTCTTTTTATCCAATAAATGTTGATCTACCAAATATGGAATATTATTTTTCTTTTGAACAATAGGATCCAAATTGTTTCTTTTCTCAATTTCCTTTTTAAAGTGTCTAAGCAATCCTTGAACTGGCCATGATGAGCCTTCTCCAAAAGCACAAATAGTATGTCCTGCAATTTGATTTGTAACATCACCTAACATATCTACTTCATCCTTCGTTGCATCACCTTTTGCCATTCTTTCAAGCATTCTCCACATCCAACCAGAACCTTCTCTACAAGGTGTACATTGACCACAACTCTCATGTTTGTAAAATCTTGCAATCCTTGCCATACATTTAATAATGTCCTGATCTTTGTTAATAACCACAATACCAGCTGTACCGAGTCCGCTTTTTTCTTCAACACATGCATCAAAGTCCATTTTTAAAGTTTCACATCTCTCTTTCGGTATTAATGGCATTGAAGAACCTCCAGGTATTACTGCTTGTAAATTTTCCCATCCACCAATTACACCTCCAGCATGAACTTCTATTAATTCTTTCAAAGGAATACTCATTTCTTCTTCAACATTACAAGGATTGTTTACATTTCCAGAAATACAGAAAATCTTTGTCCCAGTATTTTTTTCTCTTCCTAAAGAGGCAAACCATTTGGCTCCTCTTCTTAAAATGGTTGGAACCACTGCAATTGTTTCAACGTTATTTATTATTGTAGGGCATCCATATAGGCCTATCAAAGCTGGGAAAGGTGGTTTTAATCTAGGTTGACCTTTTTTACCCTCTAAACTTTCAAGAAGTGCAGTCTCTTCACCACAAATATATGCACCAGCTCCGTAATGAATATAAATATCTAAATCCCATCCTGTACCAGCTGCATTTTTACCTAACAATTTTTTTTCATAAGCTTCATCTATTGCTGCTTGAAGTTTTTGACCATCAACAAAATATTCTCCTCTTATGTAAATATAACAAACATGTGCTTGCACTGCATAAGATGCTATTAAACAACCTTCTATTAATTTGTGAGGTTCAAATCTTAAAATGTCTCTATCTTTGCAAGTTCCTGGTTCAGACTCATCGCCATTAATAACTAAGTAATGTGGTCTAGATCCAACTTCTTTTGGCGCAAATGACCATTTTAAACCAGTAGGAAATCCTGCACCACCTCGACCTCTTAGTTGAGACTCTTTAATTTCATTAATTATCCAGTCTCTTCCTTTGTCAGTAATTTCTTTTGTATTTACCCAATCACCTCTCTCTTTTGATGAAGATACATCTGAGCCTTTGTCATTATATAAATTCTGAAAAATTCTATCTTTATCTTTAAGCATTTTTTAAATCCATTAAGGTTTTCCTATTATTTTCTGGTTGATTATTTACCCTTCCTCTATATGAACCAGGTTTTGGTGTTTCTCCATTTAAAATTTTATCTAAAATATCTAAAGTTTTTTGTTTATCTAAATCTTCATAATAGTCATCATTAATTTGCATCATTGGAGCATTGACACATGCCCCTAAACATTCAACTTCCATCCAAGAACAGCTTTTATCATTTGATAATTCACATTCGTTTTCAGAAATTTTTTCTTTACAAGCCTCAACTAATTGATTCGCACCTCTTATCATACATGGCGTTGTGGTGCATACTTGAACAAAGTATTTGCCTACAGGAGCTAAATTATACATTGTATAAAAAGTAGCTACCTCATAAACTTTAATGTAAGGCATGTCTAAAAACTTAGCGATGTACTTCATCGCAGCTAAAGGTATCCAATTATTATTTTGTTTTTGAGCTATATAAAGTAAGGCCATTACAGCACTTTGCTGTTTACCTTCAGGATATTTTGCAAGAATAACATTTGCTGCTTCTAATGATGAAGCGTTAAATTCAAAACTTTCTGGCTGATCTTTAGCAGGTCTTCTTAAACTCATCTGTCTACCTCACCGAAAACAATATCTAAAGAACCTAATACCGCAGGAACATCAGCTAACATATGGCCTTTAATTAAATAATCCATTGATTGTAAATGTGAAAAACCTGGCGCTCTTATTTTACATTTGTAAGGTTTACTTGATCCATCAGATATTAAATAAACACCAAATTCTCCTTTTGGTGCCTCAACAGCTGTATAAATTTCATCTTTTGGAACTCTATATCCCTCAGTGAAAAGTTTAAAATGATGTATTAAAGCTTCCATTGATTGTTTGATTTCTGACTTAGATGGTGGGCTAATCTTACCATCTAATGATTTAATTGGACCTTTTTCCATTTTTGCCAGACATTGTTTGATAATTGAAACACTTTCTTTCATTTCCTCAATTCTGCATAAATATCTATCGTAACAATCTCCGTTTTTTCCAACCGGAATTTTAAAGTCTAAACTTTCATAGCAATCATAAGGTTGAGATTTTCTTAAATCCCATGGAACACCTGAGCCTCTTATCATAACTCCTGAAAAAGAATAATCTAAAGCATCATCTTTTGTGACTACTCCTATATCGACATTTCTTTGTTTAAAAATTCTATTATCAGTTAACAAACTTTCTAAATCGTTAATTATTTGCGGAAACGTTTCACAAAATTTTGCAATATCTTCCTCTAAACCTTTTGGCAAATCTTGATGAACGCCTCCTGCTCTAAAATAATTTGCATGAAGTCTTGATCCTGAGGCTCTTTCATAAAATGTCATTAGGGTTTCCCTTTCCTCAAAACCCCAAAGAGAAGGTGTTAACGCCCCAACATCAAGCGCTTGAGTTGTAACATTTAAAATATGACTTAAGATTCTGCCTATTTCACAAAAGATAACTCTTATGTATTGCGCTCTAATTGGTACATCTATTTTAAGTATTTTTTCGACAGCTAGTGCAAATGCATGCTCCTGATTCATTGGAGCGACATAATCTAAACGGTCAAAATAAGGAACTGCCTGCATATAAGTTTTATTTTCGATAAGTTTTTCTGTTCCTCTATGAAGTAAACCAATGTGAGGATCTGCTTTTTCAACTACTTCACCATCTAACTCTAAAATTAATCTAAGAACACCATGAGCCGCAGGATGCTGAGGACCAAAATTTAAATTTAAATTTTTAATTTTTTTTGTCATTATTCTCAATTTCTTCTTTAATGTATTTTGTTCCTTCCCAGGGACTTTCATAATCAAAATTTCTATAATTTTGCTCAAGTTTTACTGGTTCACTAATTACCTTCTTCTGATCTTCGCTATATCTGACCTCCGAGTGACCAGTTAATGGAAAATCTTTTCTTAATGGATGACCTTCAAAACCATAATCAGTTAGTATTCTTCTCAAATCTGGGTGATCCTTGAAAGATACTCCGTACATATCAAATACTTCTCTCTCCATCCAGTTTGCTGATGGGAAAATGCTAGTTAATGATGGAATAACTTCATTTTCGGCAATTGAATATTTTACAATCAATCTTTGATTAAATTCATGACTTAAAAACAAGTATACTACTTCAAACCTTTGATTTTGTTCTGGGTAATCAACAACCGTTATATCTATTAATTGCCTAAATTTAGTATCTTGATTTGTTTTTAAGAATATAGCTACATCAACAATATCTTCTTTATCTGTTTCAATACAAATTTGGTTGTGTTTTATTTCTGTATTGTTAATTTTGGTAGTTAACTCAGAATTAATTTTTTTTTCTAAATCTTCTAAACTTTTCATAATTATCTAATAAAAGATCCTTTTTTTCTAATTTTTTTTTGTAATTGAAGTATTCCATACAACAGTGCCTCTGCTGATGGGGGGCATCCTGGAACATAAACATCGACAGGAACAATTCGATCACAACCTCTAACAACTGAATAGGAATAATGGTAATACCCACCTCCATTAGCGCAACTGCCCATAGAAATTACATATCTTGGTTCAGGCATCTGGTCATAAACTTTTCTTAAAGCTGGTGCCATTTTATTTGTCAAAGTTCCTGCAACTATCATAACATCTGATTGTCTCGGAGAACCTCGTGGAGCTGCTCCAAATCTTTCTAAATCATATCTAGGCATAGCTGTTTGCATCATTTCAACAGCACAACAAGCTAAACCAAAGGTCATCCAATGAAGTGATCCTGATCTTGACCAGTTAATTAAATTATCAAGGGAGGTTGTTATAAAACCATTCTTACTAAAATCTTCTGCAAGTTGTTTAAATTCCTCAGGAACTTGATCTATTTTATTATTCATTGTGGTTTATAATTTTTATTCCCAGTCTAAAGCACCTTTTTTCCATTCATAAATAAAACCTATTGTAAGTATGAATAAAAAAATCATCATTGATGAAAAACCTAATAATCCAATATTTCCAAGAGATATTGCCCATGGAAATAAAAATGCTATCTCTAAATCAAAAATAATAAATAGAATTGCAACTAAATAAAATCTCACATCAAACTCCATTCTTGAATCTTCAAAAGGTTCAAAACCACACTCATAAGCTGAAAGTTTTTCAGGATCAGGTTTTTTAGGTGATAGAATAAAGTTTACAACCACAAAAGCACAACTTAACCCAAGAGCTAAAACTAAAAATATTATTATTGGTAGGTAATCTTTTAAAAAATCAGATAACATGGAAATCTATATATCAGTTTTTATGTGTTGTTGAAGGGCTGATACGTCACATTTTTATTAATATTAACACTGAAAAATGCGAAAAAGTGGCGGGAGTGAAGGGACTCGAACCCTCGACCTATCGCGTGACAGGCGATCGCTCTAACCAACTGAGCTACACCCCCACTTTATTGTTTTGGTGGGCAGTAAAGGACTCGAACCTTTGACCCCCTCGGTGTAAACGAGATGCTCTACCAACTGAGCTAACCGCCCATCACCAAAAACAGTGTGTTTTATATCTTTTAGTACGATAACGTCAAGATCTATTACCCTATAAAAACTGCAAAAAAGTTATTCTTGATTCTTAAAAGTGACGAGAGAGTGACGAAATGTTTAATAAACTATTCGTTTATTTGTTGGGTTTGAACCATCAATTCCTAAGAAATCTTCCCAACTTATCCAGCCGTCATCTTTATAAAATACATCTGGATTTGTTGGTAATTTTTTTGGAAATATATTTTCATTTTTTGAATTATTTGAAGTAAATTTTATCCATGCTCCCTTTGAATTTAAATTAAGATTTGATACAAAATTTTTAGCCTGATCGTAAGTAAATGAATTGTCTTTTGTTAGTCTCTCTCTCCTTGAATTATCATATCCAAAAAAATGTGCAGGACCTTTCCATCCTTTATTTTTATAAGAAAATTCTGGTCTTTTAGGAATAAACTCAGGCAATTCATTTTTTCTAATGTATTCATGCCACTGGTTTATATTTTTAAATTTAATATCAATATTATTTCTAACCCACTGTAAAGCTTCATCATGTGTCAAATAAAGAGAGCTCCTATAATCAGCGCCTTTAACAGGATCATAATTTAGAAATTCTCCATAATCTTTCCAGCCTTTATTTTTATATGTTGTTTCTGGTCTTACTGGAATATCAATTGGAAATTTATTTAAATCATCATGGTAATCTCTTATGAACTTGAACCAGTCACTTTGTTTTTTTACTATTTTTTTAATTTCAGGAGAATTAACCCATTCTTTTGCTTTTTTGTAAGAAACAAATTTAAGTGCAGGACTACTTCTAGAAAAAAAACCTAAAAAATCTGCGATACCTAAATATTCATTTTTATAGACATTTTTTGGAGATCTAGGAATGTCTGGAGGAAATACTTTTGTGTTATATTTATTTTTATTAACAAAATCATCCCATTCTTTTTGGCTCTTTAAATTCAATTTTTTTACAAATTTTTTAGACTCTTCAAAACTTCTGTAGTTAAAGTTTGCAATAGAATCCCAAATTTTTAATTGTAAGGATTTTTCAAAAGATTTTCTATTAAGTTTTTCTGCAACGTTTAATGTTAAGATCTCGTCTATTGGACTACTACTTTTTGGTTTTTTACCTTCATGAATTGCCCTTAAATTTTCACTTATCCTTGAGTCATTAGTAGATAAATGACCTATAACATTTATGACCTCATCAAAACCCGAATATTTTTTCTTTAAATCTAAATTATGATCTGACGTAAATATTGGAACAATGATATAACCAAATTTTTTACCTTTTGATAAACGCATGGCTCTTCCTGCAGCTTGAACAATATCAATTTTACTTCTTTTAGGATCTACAAAACAAACACAGTCTATTGCTGGTATATCTATTCCCTCTGTCAAACAGCGTGAATTTGTCATCAATCCTTGATTTTTAGTAAATTCCCTAATTTGGTTTATTCGATCGTTTATTTTCATCGATCCGTAAACATGAAATGTTTTTATTTTTTTATATTTTGGAAAAAGTTCAGAGATTTTATCTTGTTGAACTTTAAAATTTTTTGCTCTTTCAATTGATCTATGGAATGAAATAACATTTTTAATATTATGATCTCTCATTGCTTTTCTTAGACCTAGGGCGACAGCAAACTCTCTTGCTGTAAGATTCTCAAAATTTTTCTGTATTTGTATAAATTTGTTAGAATTAACACATTCTTCTATGTCCTTATTTGTAACCTCAAATGTAATGATCTTATAATCTGAAATAATTGGTTTACTTTGTTGAATTGCATCCTTGAAGGTCAGAGTATGAATGGTTTTTCCATATATCTCTTGATTATCCATTGAAACAAATTCTGAATTATTTTTCTTAAAAGTTCTCTCTGTAGCCGTCATGAAAAGTCTTTTTTTTATTTTAATATTCTTTTCTTGAAGCAATGTGGCTTTAATTTTGTCTTTGTGTCCAACTGTTTTATGAGCTTCATCAAATATTGCTATATCAAAAGAAAAATTGTTTAACTTGCTTGCTTTAGAAACAATATTTCCACTTTGATATGTAACAATTACAATTTTTATTTTGCTACTTTTTGTCTGTAAAAACTCTTCAACATCATTGATATCCGTTGTGGTTGGGATGCCAAGATCATGAACAAAACCTTTGAAACTATCATCGTTTTTATCATCTGTTACTGTCTTGTCACTACAAACTATAATCCACTCAGACAATATTTGTTCAGCAATTAATTCTTTAGTCCAATGCTTTAACATTTGAGAAACTAAATTTAGACTTGGTACAACAATAAGAACTGAGTTTGCTTTTATTTTTCTTGCAAGAACAGACGATACAAGTGTTTTACCTGTTCCACATGGCATAAATAGTTTTCCTGCATTATTCTCTTTAAAATGTTCTAAACATTTTTTAACAGCAATTAATTGATGTGGTTTTGGAGTTACGTTTGTATAGTTTATAGAGTTATTATTTATTCTTTTTACAATATAATCCCAGTGATCATTGATAGGATCATCTAACTCTAAGAATGCATCAAATAATAAATACCCAATATTTTCATTTAGAAGATAAGTTTTTTTTGGTGATTTATTAACTGTGGTTACGACTAGACCGTAAGAAATATTTTTGCAATGACCAAAAGCTAAATTATTAAATGAAGCCAAACTGCCTTTTCCTGAAACTGTCAAACTAATTTTAAAATCTGATCTATATTTAGCTTGAATTGCCCAATATTTTCCTTCAAAAGTTTTTGCAACCAAATCTATACCTTCATCTCTACCTGGCAAATTTAAATGATTTTTAATTGATATATCTACCTCTTCTAAAAGCCATACCCTTTCTAACTTCGATTTATAAACTGGGGAGGTTTCTAGATAATATTTAATAAATGAAGCAAAGACGCTGCCACCTAATACCGTTTGCTTATTTAAAGTAAGCTTTTCAAGCTTTGAATTTAATTCAGTCCAATTACTACATGACAAGATTATTTCTTTTTCATTCATGTCAATATAAATTATACAATTTTTTAGATAAAATCGTAACGAGATTCTAAGACTTTAAATTTATTTGTGACGAGAGAGTGACGAGTTTTGAAATTTAATTAAATTTTCGTTGTAAATTGTGATTAATATTTAATTATTGTTTACTGTGTAAACGAGATGCTCTACCAACTGAGCTAACCGCCCAAAACAAGGCTACTTATTACATCAACACTTAATTAATGTAAATTAATTATTATTGAATACTAGCTTGAGATTTATCGTCTTTTTTAGATATATCGACTTCAACCCACTCTGTAGGTTTAAGTTCTTTTGTCAAAGCTATTTTTATAACCTGATCAGCATATTCAACTGGAGTGATCTTAATATCGTCTATAATTTTCTTAGGCATATCGACTAAATCTTTTTCATTCTCTTTAGGAATTAAAACTTCTTTTATTCCAGCTCTGTGCGCTGCTAATAATTTTTCTTTCAAACCACCAATTGGTAATACTTGGCCTGTTAAAGTTACCTCACCAGTCATAGCAACATCTCTGCGTACAGGAATGTTGGTAATTGACGAGACTATTGATGTTACCATTCCAATCCCAGCAGATGGACCATCTTTTGGTGTAGCTCCTTCAGGAACATGAATATGAAAATCTTTTTTCTCAAAAATAGGCGGAATAATTCCGTACTCTAAGCATTTTGATCTTACAAAAGATTTTGCAGCTTTAACCGACTCCTGCATTACGTCACCTAATTTACCTGTGATTTGCATTCTCCCTTTACCAGGCATTGTAACGGTTTCAATTTTTAAGATTTCTCCACCATACTCAGTCCAAGCAAGTCCTGTTACTATACCTACTCTATTTTCAGACTCTAATTCTCCAAACTTAAACTTAGGGACACCTAAAAAATCAGATAAATTTTTATTATTTATTCCAACTTCTTTTTCTTCACCTGAAACAATTTTTTTAACAACTTTTCTTGCAAGTTTAGAAATTTCCCTTTCAAGATTTCTTACACCTGACTCTTTTGTGTATCCTCTGATGAGTTCTTTTATAATGTCATCATCCAGCTTCATTTCTTTTTCTTTGACACCGTTATCTTTAATTTGTTTTGGTAATAAATACTTGTTTGCGATGCTAATTTTCTCATCCTCAGTGTAACCCGCTAACCTAATTACTTCCATTCTATCTAATAAAGGAGGTAAAATGTTTAGGGTGTTGGCGGTCGTTACAAACATCACATCTGATAAATCATAATCAACTTCTAAATAATGATCATTAAATGTTGTGTTCTGTTCGGGATCTAAAGCTTCTAATAAAGCTGAGGATGGATCGCCTCTATAGTCATTTCCAATTTTGTCAATTTCGTCTAATAAAATTAATGGATTTTTTGTTCCAGCTTTTTTCATCATCTGAATAATTTTTCCAGGTAAAGACCCAATATAAGTTCTTCTATGTCCTCTTATTTCTGCTTCATCTCTCATCCCACCAACTGACATTCTAACAAATTCCCGATTTGTAGCTTTTGCAATTGATTTTCCTAAAGAGGTTTTTCCAACACCTGGAGGTCCAACTAAACATAAAATTGGCCCTTTAATTTTCTCCATTCTTTTTTGAACCGCTAAAAATTCTATTATTCTCTCCTTAACTTTTTCTAATCCAAAATGGTCTTTATCAAGAATATCTAGAGCTTTCTTTAAATCTATATCAACTTCGCTTTTTTTATGCCATGGCAGTTCAGTCATCCAATCTAAATAATTTCTCACGACTGTTGCCTCTGCAGACATAGGACTCATATTTTTTAATTTCTTTAATTCTTGTAAGCATTTCTTTTCTACCTCTTTTGGCATCTTAGCTTTTGTAATCGCTTTATTCAGACTAGTTGTCTCGTCTTTACCATCTTCAATTTCACCAAGCTCTTTTTGAATAGCTTTTAGTTGCTCATTTAAATAATACTCTCTTTGGGTTTTTTCCATCTGGGTTTTAACTCTGCCCCTAATTTTTTTTTCAACACCAATAATACTTGTTTCATTTTCCATTATTTTAATAATGGCGTTTAGCCTTTTCTTTACATCAACAGTTTCAAAGATTTGCTGTTTTTCAGAAATAGTAGCTGTTATATGAGATGCAATATTATCAGCGATTTGTGACGGTTCTTTTAATTGTTTAATTGTGTTTATGGTTTCATTAGAAATTTTTTTATTGATAGATGTTAATTTTTCTAATCTTCTTAAGGCTGTAGCTGCTAAAGGAAATAAATCCTCATCTTTAGGTGAAACATCGTTATAGTGTGCGTAATCACATGTTATAAACTTTTCATTATCCTTAAAATCTAAAATTTTAACTCTTTTAATACCTTCAACTAAAACTTTAACTGTGCCATCTGGTAATTTTAATAATTGTAAAATACTTCCTTCACAACCATACATAAATACATCTGTTTTCTTAGGGTCGTCAATTTCTGAATTTTTTTGAGTTACTAAAATAATTTTTTTATCTTTTTTCATCACTTCATTAAGTGCTGAAATAGATTTATCTCTACCCACAAAAAGAGGGATCACCATACTTGGAAAAACTACAATGTCTCTCAATGGGAGCAAGGGTAGTGAAATTTTGACATCCATACAAACAATATGGATATTATATTTTATAATGCAATAGGTATTTATTACTTATTAAGGATATTAAGCCGCTGTGGTCTTATTTGGCTTAGATTTATTGTCCCCTTTAGTATGAACTAAAATTGGTTGTGACTGTCCTTTTGCTGCGCCAGCATCAACAATAACTTCTTCAATATTATCTTGACTCGGAAGATCGTACATTGTTTTCAACAAAATATTTTCTAGAATTGATCTCAAACCTCTTGCTCCAGTTTTTTTGCTAATAGCTTTTTGTGCTATTTCTTTTAGAGCATTTTCTTTAAATGTTAATTTGGCACCATCCAATTTAAACAACTCTTGATATTGCTTTGTTAAAGAATTTTTTGGTTCTTGTAGTATTTTTATTAAAGATTTTTCATCTAAATCTTCAAGTGTTGCTATCATTGGAAGTCTTCCAATAAATTCTGGTATCAATCCAAATTTTAATAAATCTTCTGGCTCTAATCCTTTCATCCATTCACCAGTTTTCTTATCTTGTGTATTTTTTACATCTGCACCAAAACCAATTGAAGTCCCTTTATCTCTTTGAGAAATTATTTTATCAAGACCTGCAAAAGCACCACCACAAATAAATAAAATATTTGTTGTATCTACTTGTAAAAATTCTTGTTGAGGATGCTTTCTTCCTCCTTGAGGTGGAACACTTGCAACTGTTCCCTCCATTATTTTTAGAAGAGCTTGCTGAACACCCTCACCAGATACATCTCTTGTAATTGAAGGGTTTTCAGATTTTCTACTTATTTTATCAACTTCATCAATATAAACTATTCCTCTTTGAGCTTTTTCGACATTATAGTCAGATGCTTGTAGCAGTTTCAAAATAATATTTTCAACATCCTCTCCAACATAACCTGCTTCTGTTAGGGTGGTTGCATCAGCCATTGTAAATGGAACGTCAAGAATTCTAGCAAGAGTTTGTGCAAGCAATGTTTTTCCACAACCTGTAGGACCCACTAAAAGTATATTAGATTTTGAAAGCTCAACATTTTTGCTTGTTTTGCTTTCATAATTTAATCTTTTGTAATGATTGTGTACTGCAACAGATAATACTTTTTTCGCATGAGTTTGACCGATTACATAATCATCTAATACTGAACAGATTTCCTTCGGAGATGGAAGACCATCTTGATGTTTTACAAAAGTATCTTTGCTCTCTTCTTTAATAATGTCCATACATAGCTCAACACATTCATCACAGATGAATACAGTTGGACCAGCAATCAACTTTCTTACTTCATGTTGACTCTTGCCACAGAAAGAACAGTAAAGAATATTTTTATTATTTGTTGTCATTTTAATTTTTATAACGAATCAATTTAATTACTTTATTATAGAAGACTCATACTAATCAAGTTTCGATTAATGATGACTCAATATATTGTGTATTAAGATCTTTTTTCTACTACTTCGTCAATAAGACCAAAAGATTGTGCGGCATCTGCTGTCATAAAATTATCTCTTTCAAGAGCAGACTTTATTTCTTCAACATTTTTTCCAGTATGTTTTGAATAAATTTCATTAAGTCTTTTCTTTAAAGACAAAACTTCATTAGCATGAATTTCAATATCAGTTGCCTGACCCTGAAAACCTGCGGATGGTTGATGAACCATTATTCTTGAATTTGGTAATGAAAATCTTTTTCCTTTAGTTCCTGCAGCAAGTAAAAAGGAACCCATAGAAGCTGCTTGGCCCATACATAAAGTAGAAATGTCTGGTTTCACATATTGCATAGTATCATATATGCCAAGTCCTGCCGTAACCAAACCTCCTGGACTATTTATGTATAAATAAATTTCTTTTTTTGGGTCTTCAGCTTCTAAAAATAATAATTGAGCAGTAACTAATGATGCAACGTTGTCATTAATTTGACCCGTTAAAAAAATAATTCTTTCTTTTAAAAGCCTAGAGTAAATATCATAAGCTCTTTCACCTTTGCTAGATTGTTCAACTACCATAGGAACAAGATTGCTCATATATTCTGATAATTTTGTTGTCATAAGTTGATTCGTTCTACTTATACAACTTGAGATTACTTTTTGCTAACTTTTTTTGTCTTTTTCAATACAGGCTTTGATTTTGCCTTTTTAGTTGCTGGTTTTTTTTCTTTCGCAGATGTTATGGAGGATTTTTTCTTGGTTTCTTTTTTTTCTTCTCCATCATCATGATCATGTTTATGAGCTTCTTTTAAGATTTTTTCAGCTTCTTCTTTTGAAATTTCTTTTTTATTTGGTTTCCCTTTTTCTTTAATTGAATTTAAAATTTTTTCTTCATATACAGTTCCTCTTAAACTCGCTAACGCAGAAGGGTTTTTTTGATAAAAATCCATAACCATTTTTTCTTGTCCAGGCATCATTCTTAGTTGTTTTTGCACTTCAGCTTGAACTTCTTGTTCTGACACTTTAATTTGATTTTTTTCACCAAACTCATTTAAAATTAATCCAGTTTTAATTCTTGTTTTTGCTTTTTCTTCAAAATTTTTTTTATTTTTCTTAGTTTCTTCTTCAGACATACCTTGAGATAAAATCTTTACTTCTTCTTCAACTAAATTTTCTGGAACTTCATCTACTTTAATTTTCTCAATTTCTTTTAAAATTTGATTTTTAGATAATTGATCTAAAGAATTTTTATATTCATCATTAATTTGTTTTGAAATTAATGTTTTTAAATCTTTAAGATCTTTTGCTCCTAGATTTTTTGCAAAATCATCATCAATTTTTACTTCTTCTGATTGTTTAACACTTAAAATTTTGCAATTAAATTTAGCTTTTTTATTTACTAGTTCTTTTTCAGGGAAATTTTCTGGCAAAGTTGCCTCTACAATTTTTTCATCGTCTTTCTTTACTCCGATCAATTGATTATCAAATCCTTTTAGGAATAAATCTTTACCCAAAGTTAGCTGAGTGTTCTTTCCTTCGCTTCCTTTAAAATCCTTACCATCTACTGTTGCTTTGTAATCTAAAGATACTAAATCACCTTTTTTAGCTTTTGTATCAGGGCTTACTTCCTTAAAATTTGGTTGGTTTTTTGCTATTTCTTTTATTCTTTTATCAGTCTCACTCTCGTCAATTTTTACAGTGTATTCGTCAAATTTAATATTTTCTAAAGATTTAATTTCTACTTTTGGTAGCTCTGTAACTGATAAAACATACTCAAGATCTTTATCTTCACCGTAAGTCTTTAAGTCAAGCTTGGGTTGACCAGCCGGTTTAATTTTATTTTCTTCTAATGCTTTTGTAGATGTTTCTTTTAAAACTTTATCTAAAACCTCTCCAAAAACTGCTTTACCAAATTGTCTCTTTAAAATTTCTTTAGGAACCTTGCCTGGTCTAAATCCTTTAAGATTTACACTACCTTTTATCTCCTCATATTTTTCATCCATATAAGAGTTCATTGTCTCTTTATCGATAAAAATTTTAAGATCTTTATTTAAACCTTTTTTATTTTCTACTGTAACTTTCATAATATTTTAGTGGTAGGGCGAAAAGGACTCGAACCTTCACATGTTGCCATATTGGTTCCTAAGACCAACGCGTCTACCAATTCCGCCATCGCCCCACAAATTACGAGGTTTTATATATTATTGAAACTATTTGTCCAATGACAATTGTTAAAAAATTATCTATTTATCTAATAAAATTTATACTAATTTATAAAAAATGATTATTTCACCTTGCATAAGCATTTGTAAAACTGATCCATCAACAGGCTATTGTTATGGTTGTGGAAGAAGTAATGAGGAAAAAAGACTTTGGAAACTAGATGAAACAACTGATGATTGGAAAAAAGAAAATATAATTCAAATTGAAAAAAGGCTTACTGGTTGGCAGCTAGAAAGCTTTAAAGAGTCTTATTCTTATAAAATCAAGAATGGTATGTCTCTTTTCAAGAAAAATTTAATCAAAGAGTAATGTAAACTATGAGTAAAGTTAAAATTGTAAGTATTATCTATGCCATAGGTATAATTATTGGTGCTTTATTCTTTGATGTTTGGGGGGCAGAAACTACTCCTTTAAAAACATTGTCTGTATTTACTTGGACTGTAATATTTATAATAGCTTTATTTTTTGTAGATAAGAATGAGAGAAAATAAGTTTTTAATATTTTTTTTATCATTTTTTTTTATATCCTTTTATTCTCAATCAGAAATAATTGTGTTGAGCAAATGTGATCATAAAGAGGACGGTTTTTTAAAAAATGAATATATTTTAAATCTTAATGAACTAATTATGACACGTAATTACGTTTATAATGAAAAAACTTATCAAAAATATAAAATCACTGATTTAAGCGTTAAAAAGAAAAACTCCTATGTGAGAAATATTTATGAAGAAGATGGAAAAATACTTACATTAAAACATGGGTATCCTCAGTTTTATACTCAAATTTTATTTGAAAAAGATAAACCAGAAATATTTGTTAAGGCTGTTTTGAATGATGTCGAAAGTTTATCTAAAATCTCTAATTGTAAAAAAATAGAGAAATTTGATCAAGAAAGTTAGTTTTTATTTTTTTTTTCTTCTTTGTTTTTGATAATAAATTTTTTCTTTAGTTCAAATCTGCTGTTTGTAATATTTGAACGATGCTTTGCGTATGCTTGTTTTTGCGCTAGTCTCATTGCTCTTTTTGATGACATGATTATTTAGTTTAATATTCAATTTCTAAAGTATCAATAACTTTTAAACTTTTATCCGATATAACAATCTCTCCAGATGATGGTGGATAATTTAAAATTTCAGAAATCACTACATAATGTGTAACAAAAACTAAATTTTGATCTTTATCCCAATTACTAATAAATTTATCAAAATCAATAATTTGCTTTTTTCTATTATTAGCAAATTTTGCACTAAAAAATGAGTTTAGAAAATTTTTAGTTTCATATTCTTTAAAGGCAATAGATGCTGTTTCTTTACATCGACACCATTCACTAGAATAAACTTTTCCAATTGAAATTTTATTTTTCTTAAAAAAATTACCAATTTTTTGTGATTGAACTCTGCCGCTATCACTTAAATTTCTTTGAGTTGTACAATCGTTAATATCGAAATTATCTGGATCGCCACCACCAGGGGCATAAGCATGTCTTATGAAAATTAATTTTCCACCCTTTTGCAATTCATCAATAAAAGTTTTTTTTGAATCTGCTTTAACTGAGGGATTAATGCATATAAATATTATGACTAAATAATTTAAAATTTTCATTTATGAATATTAAAATAGATAGTTTAAATAAAACAATTCTTAAATGTAAAAAATGTCCAAGGCTTGTTAATTTTGTAAAAAAAATTTCAACAGAAAAAAGAAAACAAAACATAAATGAAACTTACTGGGGAAAACCAGTTACAGGTTTTGGCGAAATTGATGCAAAAATTTTAATAATTGGATTGGCCCCAGCAGCACATGGAGGTACACGAACAGGAAGAGCATTCACAGGTGATAAATCTGGAGATTTTTTATTTAAATGTTTATTTAAAGCTAAAATTTCAAACCAACCAAATTCAGAAAATCTAAATGATGGTCTCAAATTAAAATCGACATATATAACTAATATTTTAAAATGTGTTCCTCCTGGAGACAAACCTAAAATAGAAGAGCTTAATAATTGTTCAAAATACTTTGATAGCGAGATTTATAATTTAAAAAAATTAAAAACTATTATTGCATTAGGAAAAGTGGCATTTGATAATTGTGTTAAATTTTATAAAAAAAAATACAATTTAAAAGAAAAGATAAAATTTATTCATGGAAAATCCTATTTACTTCCAGGAAATATTAAATTAATTGCCTGTTACCACCCAAGCCCCAGAAATGTAAATACTAAGCTTGTATCTGAAAGAATGATTGTAGATTTATTTAAAAAAGCTAGAAAATTAACTATGAAATAGAAGTATAGGGTTTAAATTCTGATAAAATTTTTTCTGGAATTTTAACTGGTTTGAATTTTTCGTTTATAAATACAAGATGAATTTTAGCTTCTACAATCAATTCCTTATCTTTAAATATTGATTGATTCATTAAAAAAGAAGTTTTTGAAATAGATTCAACAAAAGATTTAATTTGTAAATAATCTTCTAGATATGCAGATTTTTTATATTCAATATTACACGATTTAACAATTATTAGAGCATCAAAATCATTTTTTATTTTTGTATTGCTTAATCCAATAGTTGATAACGCTTCAGTTCTAGCTCTTTCTAAATATTTTAAATAATTAGCATAGTACACGACTCCACCAGCGTCTGTATCCTCATAATACACTTTAACATTATGAGTAAAGTTTTTATGCATAAGTTAATAATATCAAATAAATAAAAATTTAATATAAACTAAGATATAATATCTTTAATGAAAATTTATTTAATTTGGTTAATTGGTGTAATTTTATGGAACTTTGGATTTCCAAATGCAATTCCAATCGCTGATGTTATTGCAGCTATTTTATTATCGTTTTTAAGTATTGGATTAAAAAAGTATTTAAAATGGTAATTAATCTGCTGAAAAATAAATATTCTGAAAATAAGCAATTGATTTCATTTTGGAATTATCAGTATCTGCCATTATAGCTAAGCCATCTAATTCATTTACATCTAAATCATGAAATTTTTTAAAATCTTCTTTAACATTAGCTTTTACCGTTACCCAAACATTTAGATTATCTTTTGTAGTTGCTAATACATTGTCTATAGATTTTTTTGTATAAGGACTGGGTCTATTTTCGCCAACTTCACTATTACTTGAAAAAACATAATTAATTGCTCTATTTGATAAAGGTGTGGCTCCAGTTTTTTTAATAGCAAAAACACGGGCGGCATAATCATGTCCTTTTTTGGTATTCTCTTTAATTCCCCGAAGGTCTTTCTCAATTTTCCACGTAATATTGATAAAAGGTGTTTTATTTAGGTCAATTTTGATCTCTTTTCCTAGGCCTGAAGCAGCATTATCAGCTACGGCTTTTAAATAATTACCATTCTCATTAGATCCGACAGAATAAACTGTTTTGTTATCTGCTCCTCTTACTTTACGTATCTCAAGTGCTGACAATTCTTTTTCAGTAAATTCAAAAACTTTAACAGTTTCTGAATATGCTGAGCCAAGAAAGATTAATGATGTAATAAAAATATAAAAAATTTTTAACATGTTCTTCTTATAGATAGATTATTTATAAATTCAATATTCAGTCACAATTTCAACATTCTAAATGCAAAATTGATTGTTAAATGAGTTATATGAAAATAATTTCTGTGTTTATACTTCTTATATATTGGTCAATAATGATCACAGCACCAGTTATGGGTAAAAATTCTATTAAAAATCAAAATAAAGATCGAAAAATAGTTTTAAATTTTTGAGACTAATATGTGGATCTACCACCACTGATATCAAATACCGCAGCTGTAGAAAAAGTGTTTTCTTCTGAAGAAAGCCAGCAAACTAGTGAGGTAAACTCATGTATTTCAAGAAATCTTCCTCTTGGCACCTTTGACAGCATTCTTTGTACATGCTCTTTACTCATTTGATCTAAAATTCTAGTTTTAGCACCTGCTGGGGTGACAGCGTTTACAGCTATATCTTTGTCAGCTAATTCTTTACCCAAAGCTTTGGTTAACCCAATTGCGCCAGCTTTTCCTGAGCTATACGCGCTTGCATTTGCATTACCATCTTTACCTGCAACGGAAGCTACATTAACAATTCTTCCATAGTTGTTTTTAATCATATTTGGGACAATCGCTCGGCAGCAGTTGAAAGTACCCATTAAATTTATCTGGACTATTTTATTCCACATATCGACATCATACTCCCATAAAGGACCTGTAGGACCTGTTATCCCGGCATTATTGATTAAAATATCTATGTTTGATTTTGAGGTTATGTCTGCAACGTTTTTCTCTACATCTTGATAATTTGATATATCAACGACACTGTAAAATAAGTTGGGGTTTTTTACTTCATTAACTGCTGATTTAAGAAGCTTTTCATCGATATCCCATATAAATACTTTAGCACCAGAAACTAAAAATCTTTTTGCAACATCTAAACCAAACCCTTGGGCTCCACCAGTAACTACAGCTGTTCTATTTTTAAAATCAAATGTGTGCATTAAAATTATTTTTTTGCCAACAAGTAATATGTTATCCAAGCAACAAATGCACCTATTATCCAAGCATAAGATTGTAAAAACATTAAATTAGTGTTCCAAATTGTAGACGCTGAAAATATAAATCCAATGATTAAAGAATAAACACCTTTTATATGCCAACCACCTGAATAATAATAAGCGCTCTGTTTATCTATAGAATATAAATCTTTATTACTTAATTCTTGATTTTTAATTAAATAATAATCAGCTGCAATCACTCCAAACATAGGACCAAAGAAAGCACCAAAAGTATCAACAAATGATAAAATTCCTATTTGGCTCAATATAGTCAGCCAGAAAATTGCAATCAACAAACCAAAAAAAGCAATTAAATAACTAGCGCTTTTTAAGCTAAATATTGAAGGAGCAAAATTTATTAGAGAGTATTGAGATGGA
>CABZSV010000010.1 GCA_902528575.1 uncultured Pelagibacteraceae bacterium | reverse complement strand
AAAATAATCTCAAAATCACGTTTTGCAATATCTAGTGAAGAAAATTTATACAGTTTTTTTACTCAAGATTGCTTGTCTAAAAATTTAATAATATTTTATAATAAGGAATTCAAAAAGTATTGCATTTATTTTAAAAATCAACTCGTACCTATAGATTACCAAAATGAGAAAAAAACAATTAAAATTATCTTAAAGCACTTTTCTAAAAAAAATATCTCAAAAAAAAAATACTACAATAAATTTAATTTTAAAGAATATTTTGCAACTGATTAATAAGATTGGTAATCCCTAGAAATAATCCAATTATGCAAAACAAGAGTATCCATATTTGTTCTATCAAAACAATCTAATGCTTCCTCTGGTTTGTTTACTATAGGTTCATTTTCATTAAAAGACGTATTTAAAATAATTGGAATATTAGTAATTTCTTTAAAAGTTTTAATTAAATTAAAAAATCTAGGATTAATTTCTTTTTTCACTGTATGAATTCTTCCACTTCCATCAATATGTACAACAGCTGGAATTTTTTCTATTTTATCTAATTTAAATTTTAAAACTCTCGACATGTATGGTTCTTCGTCTATATAATCTTCAAACCACTCTTTAGCATCATCAATTAAAATTGAAGGCGCAAAAGGTCTGAATGATTCTCTTTTTTTTATTTTAAGGTTTAGAATTTCTTTCATTTTTGGATTTCTAGGATCAGCTAATATAGACCTGTTTCCTAATGCTCGTGGACCCCATTCCATTTTTCCTTGATACCAACCAACAACTTTTGATTCTGCAATAGAGTTTGCTACGAATTTATATAATGAACTTTCATCAAGATAAAAATAATTAAATTTTCGATCTTTTAAGTGCTTGGTTTTTTGTTTAATTAAATTTTCTATATATTTATTGGAATAATCCATACCAAGATATGGGCTTTGGTTCAATTTGGGTTTTGTTTTTTTAATTTTATACCAAGCATAATATGCGGCTCCAATTGCTCCACCAGCATCTCCTGGATTTGGAGGAATAAACAAACTATCAAAACCTGTATGTTTAATTATCTTGCCATTTGCCAATGAGTTTTGTGCACACCCGCCTGACAAAGTAAGTTTTGATACTTTAAATTTTTCATAAATTTTATTTAGTAAACTAAATAATATTTCTTCATAAACATATTGGACTGAAGACGCTAAATTCTTATGCTTTTCAACAATAACTTCATCGGGTAATCTTGGTGGCCCAATTAATTTATTTATTTCATTTGAGAAAAGAGTTTTCTGAATTGGCTGAGCATTATTCCAACCATAAGAAATATTTTTTTTATGATGATTAAAATATTTTAAATTCAACTTAAAATTTATTCCATTTTCTTCTTTAATTATATTTTTAATAAGTTTGACTTCAGTTGGTTTTCCATATGACGAAAGTCCCATCATCTTATATTCATCACCATAATTTCTAAAACCTAAATATTGAGTAAAAGCTTCATAAAAAATTCCTAAAGAATGTGGAAATAAAACCTGGCCATCAATATTTACTTTATCTTTGCTGGCTTTACCCCAAACAAAACTTGCAAAATCACCAAATGCATCTACAGATACATTCAATGCATCATCAAAATTAGAGTCAAAATAGGCTGAGGACAAATGGCTTAAGTGATGATTTGTACTGATTATTTTACAACTTTTTTTAAATTTCTTTCCTAAATTTTCACTTATCAAATTTATAATATTTTTTTTTTGATTTTTATTTTTAATCTTATCAATTAAATTGTTTGTATTTTGAGTATTAAACAAAACGTATCTTATTTTATCTAAAAAATTTGAAAAAAAGTTTGAATTTATAGAAACAAAGTCAATATCTGAAATTTCAATATTCTCTGTTTTCAAACATTCTTTGATTGCACCGATAGGTAGACCAGACCAATGTTTTATACGATTAATCCTCTCCTCTTCTAGAGCAATTTTCATTTCACCATCAATAAGCAGACAAGCGGAGGAGTCTGGATGAAAAGCATTTATACCTAAAATTATCATATTTAATATTGTGTTAATATATTATTTGTAAATTAAACTTAGATACATCAGTCTATATTTTTTTGAAATAATATCCCAACTATATTTTTTCGCTAGGTTTGTAGAATTTATTGACTTTTTAATAAATTGAAATTTTTTTAAATTAAAAATTTTTTTTAAAGTATTTTTTAAAGAATTAATATCTGAATTTATATACCATCCAGCATCATAATCTTTTATTTCTGACCATGGTGTATTTTTATTAGTTAAAACAGGTAAGCCTCTTGCCATTGACTCCAAAATTACCATTCCAAAAGGATCGTTTTTAGTTGGTAATATTAATAAATCATAGCTATCAAATAATTTGTCTTTTTTATTTTTTTCATAAATAGGTTCCATAAAATTTATTTTAAGCTCTTTTTTTCTGGCTAGTTTCTTTAATTTTTTTAAAAAAAGAAAATCATCACTTGGGCCTACTATATCTAATTCCCATTTTGAATTATTTATTGAATTCCATACTTTGATCAGGTTCTCTAATCCCTTTTTTTCATGTATCCTTGATAAAAATAATATTTTCTTTTTTATATTTTTTTTGGATATTTTTTTTTTAATTCTTTTTTTTGCAATACCATATGGGAGTACACAAGTGTTTATATTTTGGTTTAATTTAAGTATATTTTTTTCCTCATTAAGAGAAACACATTGGACTAAATCAGATTTTTCTAACATTTTATTTTGATAAAAAAACCATGCTATTTTTTTTTTTATTTTTTTTTGATTTAATGCCCAAGGTTCAAAAATTCCAAATGGATGAAAAATAATTTTTTTCCTTAAAAATAGTGCAATCAAATACCATTTAATATAAAAAAAATTCCACCCACCATAAAAATGACATATATCAAAATTTTTAACTTGATTAATTGAGAGTTTTTTTCTTTTTAGGAAGTCTGAGTCACAACTGAATATTTCAATTTTTATATTTTCCTTCTTTAATTCTTTTACTGTTTCCTGAATAACAAAATATGGTCCCCCATAAGACGGGGAAAAATATTTGATAAAAATAGCAACTTTTAATTTTTTTGGTTTTTTATTAAAAAAAATTTTTCTGATTTTAGTCTTCATATTATTTAATAAGGTAAATAAGATCTTTAATTACTATTTTATTTATTATTAACTATAAATTATTCTCATACTTAAATTTATTTATATAATCTCGAATTTTTATCCTGGGTTTGTAGCCTAAATCTTTTAAAGCATTATTCGCCATATGAAAAGAGCCAAACCTTTCTCCAGGTCTTGCTTTTACGAATTTTATTTTTTTTGAAAACATTCTTGCTATTTGTAGTACAGTATGTTGTTTTAAAGTTCCTAGCATGTATTCTGAATTTTTACCTTTTTTAAATGCTAAGTAACAACCAACAATTACGTCATCAATATTTGTAAAATCTCTTTTTTGATTTCCAGGATAAACAACGGTTAATGGTTCTCCTTTCTTTGTTTGGTTTTCAAAAATTCCTATAACGGCTGCCATTTTATTATTTGTTAATTGTTTTCGTCCATAAACATTATAAAAATATAATATTTCATACTTTAATCCGAACCATTTATTTGAATTTTTTATAAACTCTACATTTTTAGATTTTGACCAAGAGTAAGGAGATAAATTCTCATCTTTTCCTTGATTTCCTAAATTACTAGAGGAAGCCGAATATATAATTTTAATTTTGTTTAAAATACAAAATTCAATAATTCGCAAAGACCCTGTTATATTATAATCGAAGCACTTTTTACATTCTTTAAAACTCTGATAAATCCTTGAAAACTCTCCAAAATGATAAATAACTTTAATTTTTTTTTTATAGATTTTAAGGAGTTTAAAAATATTTTTGTTTTCACCAATTATATATTTTACTCTTTTATTTTTTATATGATTTTTTCTTTTACCTGTCGAGTAATTGTCTAATGAAATAATATTAAAATTTGTTTTTTTAAGTAAATAGTTTGTTAAATTTGAACCTATAAACCCAGCGCCACCAGTAATTACTATGTAATTTTTTTTCATAGTTAAATATAAAACATCAAATTTTTTAATTGTGCAAGAAGAGTGGTAAAATTATATTTCGTTTCACCTGAAATTCTTTTATCAAAAATGATTGATACATAACTTATATTGTTAAAAAATTTTTTTAATCTTATAGTTATCAAAATATTTTTTAAAATTAACTTTTTGGGAATTTTTTTAACAACCAATTCTAAATAACTTGCTTTTATCAATCTATATGGAACATTTGAGTCTTTAACATAATGACTTGTTTTTAAAAAAATCATAATTGATAAAATTTTTGTAAAAACTAATCTTAAGAATCCATCATTTCTTTTAAATCTGTAACCGTAAATTACTGAATTTTTTTTACTTTTTTTGACAAATGATGAAAAATACCTAGGATTGCACTGACCATCACTATCAATTTGAAACACCCATTCATAATTGTTTTTTAATGCAAATTTGTATCCTGTTAAGCAAGCATTTCCATGTCCTTTATTTTTAGTATTAATAATCTTAAAGTATTTCGAATTAACTTTTTTAATATTTTCTAAAGTTGAATCAGTTGATCCATCATTGATAATGATAAATTTAAATTTTTTGAAATTAAATAATTTAATTTTTCTTAACCAGTCTTTTAATACTTTTCTAATATTATCCTGCTCATTATAAACAGGCATTACAATCGCTATGCTATTTATTTTCATATTTTGTTAAAATTTTTTCTTGAATTTTTTTATGTAATTTAAGAGCTTTTTCAACTACCTGGTCAGTGTTTAAATATTTATAACTGGCAAGCCTTCCTTCGAAAAAAACATTTCTCTTTTCCTCTCTTTTAATTAATTTAGAATATTTTGAAAAAATTTGATTATTTCTTTTATTATTAATCGGATAATAGGGTTGACCTGAAGAAGTTGGATATTCTTTTGAAATTATTGTGTAATTTGATATTTGTTTTGTAACATGCTTAATTTCAACAGACCTGGTATATTTGTGTTCATTTGGATAATTGTACTGTACACAACTCTGCTTAAATTTTTTTTTATAAGTTCTAAAAGAAAATCTTAGTGATCTCCAATCTAGCTTTCCATACTTATAATCAAAATAAGAATCTGGGCAACCAGTATATATAGTCAAAATATTTGGTTTAATTTTTTTTTTTATGCTTTCAAAGGATGTATTTAATTTTAATTTAATATTTTCATTTGTTATCATTTTCTGAAACATGGCTGTATAGCCATCTTTAGGCATTACTTGAATTTTCTCATTCACATAAAGGTTATTTCTATTAAATCTTATAGGTACTCTTCCAGCCACATGTTTGGATAAGTTTTTGGGATGTAGTCCCCATTGTTTAATAGTATAGTTTTTATAAAAACTTTCATATATCTCGCGACCTAGTTTAGAAAGTATTAACTCCTCAGAGTTTTTTGGATTTTTAATATTTATTTTTTTTTGGTTTAAAAATGAAATTAATTCATTTTTTGATTTAAATTTTTTTTTGAAAAATTTTTCTAAAGTAGTGATATTAATCGGAAATGGATATTTTTTTCCATCTACAATAGATTTTACAACATAATTTCCTTTTATCCATTTTGTAAATTGTGACAGATAATTAAATATAAATTTTTTTTTAAATCTTAGATAATGTGGGCCATAGCGATGATAAAGTAAATTTTTTTCATTTCTTTTATCAAAGCAATTTCCAGCTAGATGATCTCTTTGATCTATGATCAAGCAAGTTAAATTATTTACGTTTGAAAGTCTTTCAGCTAAGACACAACCTACCGGTCCAGCTCCTACAATTAAAGCATCTGGTTTATTAAATTTTCTTATTTTTTTTTTGTTTTCTTTTTTATTCATTTCATCAGTGTTTTTTATCACACCGATTAATATTATAAAGATTTGGAAGTTTTAAAATTTAACTTTTAATTAATATAACATCTTAAAAATTTTTTTCAGTGCATAAATCAAGCCAATTGAGCTATTAGTACTGGTCAGCTGCACGCATTACTGCGCTTCCACACCCAGCCTATCAACGTGGTGGTCTACCACGGCTCTATAGGAAGAACTAGTTTTGAGGTGAGTTTCCCGCTTAGATGCTTTCAGCAGTTATCTCGTCCATACTTAGCTACCCGGCACTGCAGCTGGCGCTACAACCGGTCCACCAGTGGTATGTTCAACCCGGTCCTCTCGTACTAGGGTCAACTCCTCTCAATTCTTCTACACGCATAGCAGATAGGGACCGAACTGTCTCACGACGTTCTGAACCCAGCTCACGTACCACTTTAATTGGCGAACAGCCAAACCCTTGGGACCTGCTCCAGCCCCAGGATGTGATGAGCCGACATCGAGGTGCCAAACACTGCCGTCGATATGAGCTCTTGGGCAGTATCAGCCTGTTATCCCCGGCGTACCTTTTATCCGTTGAGCGATGGCCCTTCCACTCAGAACCACCGGATCACTATGACCGACTTTCGTCTCTGCTCGACTTGTCAGTCTCACAGTCAGGCAGGCTTATGCCATTGCACTCTACGAACGATTTCTGACCGTTCTGAGCCTACCTTCGCACGCCTCCGTTACTATTTGGGAGGCGACCGCCCCAGTCAAACTACCCACCATACAATGTCTTGATGCCGGATAACGGCAATCAGTTAGATACCAAGAAAAACAAAAGAGGTATTTCACTGGTGACTCCACAAAAGCTGACGCCTTTGTTTCAATGTCTCCCTCCTATGCTAAATATGTTTTTCCTAATACCAATGTAAAGTTGCAGTAAAGGTGCACGGGGTCTTTCCGTCTAACTACGCGAACTCCGCATCTTCACGGAGAATTCAATTTCACTGAGTTGATGTTGGAGACAGCGGAGAAATCGTTACGCCATTCATGCAGGTCGGAACTTACCCGACAAGGAATTTCGCTACCTTAGGACCGTTATAGTTACGGCCGCCGTTTACTGGGGCTTCAGAAGTTAGCTTGCACCAACCGCATTAACCTTCCAGCACCGGGCAGGCGTCAGACCCTATACATCCACTTACGTGTTAGCAGAGCCCTGTGTTTTTGATAAACAGTCGCTTCTCCCTGGCTTGTGCCACCCACCCATAGTTGCCTACAAGAAGGTCTTCCTTATCCCGAAGTTACGGAAGTATTTTGCCGAGTTCCTTCAACATCATTCTCTCAAGCGCCTAAATATACTCTATTAATCCACCTGTGTCGGTTTAGGGTACGGTCTAATGATGGAGCTATTTCTTGGAACCTTTTCGCGGCAAGCTCAATCCATTAAGAACTTACAACTTACAAGATTCGTCACTACCATCTGGTTAAGGAATATTAACCTTATTTCCATCGACTACGGCTTTCGCCCTCGCCTTAGGTGCCGACTAACTCTGCGCGGATTAACCTTGCGCAGAAACCCTTGGATTTTCGGCGAAGAAGTTTTTCACTTCTTTTATCGTTACTTATGTCAGCATTCGCACTTCTGATACCTCCAGAATCCCTCACGGGTATCCCTTCACAGGCTTACAGAACGTTCCGCTACCAGTCATAATTTTCGAAAAAATTATAAATCCACAGATTCGGTATATGATTTTAGCCCCGTTACATCTTCGGCGCAGAAACTCTATTAGACCGGTGAGCTGTTACGCTATCTTTAAAGGATGGCTGCTTCTAAGCCAACCTCCCGGCTGTTAAGGAATTTCCACATCCTTTCACACTTAATCATAATTTGGGGACCTTATCTGGTGGTCTGGGCTCTTTCCCTCTCGACCATGGACCTTAGCACCCACAGTCTGTCTGCTGAAGAACAACATTTAGCATTCGGAGTTTTATTAGGTTTGGTAAGAATCTCTTCCCCCTAGCCCATTTAGTGCTCTACCTCTAAATGTCTATTTATTCAACGCACTACCTAAATAGTTTTCGCGGAAAACCAGCTATCTACGAATTTGGTTGGCCTTTCACCCCTTACCACAAGTCATCCAAAGACTTTTCAACGTCAACTGGTTCGGTCCTCCGGTAAGTGTTACCTTACTTTCAACCTGCTCATGGTAAGCTCATTCGTTTTCGGGTCTAATTCATAAAACTAATCGCCCTATTAAGACTTGCTTTCGCTGCGCCTACACCTAGATGGCTTAAGCTTGCTTTATAAATTAAGTCACTGACCCATTATACAAAAGGTACGCCGTCACTCTAAAAAGAGCTTCGACTGATTGTAGGCATGCGGTTTCAGGTTCTATTTCACTCCCCTAATAGGGGTTCTTTTCACCTTTCCCTCACGGTACTAGTTCACTATCGGTCACTGAAGAGTATTTAGGCTTAGAGGGTGGTCCCCCTATATTCGAGCAGGATTTCACGTGTCCCGCTTTACTCAAGAAATTTGTTAAACATTACTCATACGGGACTATCACCCTCTATGGTTAGCATTTCCAAACTATTCAAATTTTTTTAACAAAATTACTGGCCTAGTCCGCGTTCGCTCGCCACTACTAACGGAATCTCAATTGATTTCTTTTCCTCTGGTTACTTAGATGTTTCAGTTCTCCAGGTTGTCTCTTTAAACCTATGTATTCAGTTTAAAGTACCACATAAAGTGGTGGGTTTCCCCATTCGGAAATTTTCGGATCAAAACTTACATACAGCTCCCCGAAACTTATCGCAGTATATCACGTCCTTCATCGGCTTTCAGTGCCAAGGCATCCACTACACGCCCTTAAACGCTTGATTTATGCACAGAAAAAAATTCTGTGTTGAATCAAATTTTTATTTTGAACATTAGCTAATAACATTTCTAATGTTCGGATATAGATATTGATATTAATTATTTTTATTTACGATTTTTTATAACTAAGTGTTTTGGTGGAGGATAGCGGGATCGAACCGCTGACCTCCTGAATGCAAATCAGGCGCTCTCCCAGCTGAGCTAATCCCCCATGATCTTTATTGGTGGGCCGAGAAAGACTCGAACTTTCGACCCCACCCTTATCAAGGGTGTGCTCTAACCAACTGAGCTACCGGCCCCCATGCAAGAGAAACACTACATTAAGAAGAGAAATGAGGACGGTCAACATTATCCTGTATATTATTTAGAATGAAATTTTACTTTCATTCATCCTTAGAAAGGAGGTAATCCAGCCGCAGGTTCCCCTACGGCTACCTTGTTACGACTTCACCCCAGTCGCTGACTATACCGTGGTCAAGGGTTTTAAACCTTGCCTTAAGGTAGAACCAACTCCCATGGTGTGACGGGCGGTGTGTACAAGACCCGGGAACGCATTCACCGTGGCACGCTGATCCACGATTACTAGTAATTCCAGCTTCATGCACTCGAGTTGCAGAGTGCAATCCGAACTGAGGTATCTTTTAAGGATTTGCTTAACTTCGCAGTCTTGCTTCCTGTTGTAGATACCATTGTAGCACGTGTGTAGCCCAACACGTAAGGGCCATGAGGACTTGACGTCATCCCCACCTTCCTCCAGCTTATCACTGGCAGTTCTTTCAGAGTGCCCAACTTAATGATGGCAACTAAAAGTGAGGGTTGCGCTCGTTGCGGGACTTAACCCAACATCTCACGACACGAGCTGACGACAGCCATGCAGCACCTGTGTTTCGTCCGGCCGAACCGAAAACTTTAATCTCTTAAAGTCGCGACGAACATGTCAAGTGTTGGTAAGGTTCTGCGCGTATCTTCGAATTAAACCACATGCTCCACTACTTGTGCGGGTCCCCGTCAATTCATTTGAGTTTTAACCTTGCGGTCGTACTCCCCAGGCGGTGTGTTTATCGCTTTCGCTGCGACACTGAAAATAAATTTCCAACGTCTAACACACATCGTTTACGGCATGGACTACGAGGGTATCTAATCCTCTTCGCTACCCATGCTTTCGTTCCTCAGTGTCAGTAATGATCCAGAAAGCTGCCTTCGCAATTGGTATTCTTTCTAATATCTACGAATTTCACCTCTACACTAGAAATTCTGCTTTCCTCTATCATACTCTAGCTGAAAAGTTTTGATGGCAGTTCCAGAGTTAAGCTCTGGGATTTCACCACCAACTTTTTCAACCACCTACGAACTCTTTAAGCCCAGTAATTCCGAACTACGCTAGGTCCCTTCGTATTACCGCGGCTGCTGGCACGAAGTTAGCCGGACCTTCTTATTCGGGTACAGTCATTTTCTTCCCCGACGAAAGAGCTTTACAACCCAAGGGCCTTCTTCACTCACGCGGCATCGCTGCATCAGAGTTTCCTCCATTGTGCAAGATTCCCCACTGCTGCCTCCCGTAGGAGTTTGGGCCGTGTCTCAGTCCCAATGTGGCTGATCATCCTCTCAAATCAGCTATTGATCACAGTCTTGGTAGGCCATTACCCCACCAACAAACTAATCAAGTGCAGGCTCATCCAATGGTGCATAAAGCTTTCTCCGTAAAGACTTATCCGGTATTAGCACAAGTTTCCTCGTGTTATTCCAGGCCAAAGGGCAGATACCTACATGTTACTCACCCGTCTGCCACTAAGTATTGCTACTTCGTTCGACTTGCATGTGTTAGGCGTGCCGCCAGCGTACGTTCTGAGCCATGATCAAACTCTCAAGTTTAAAAACGGCGCACACTAGCTTCCATATAAATTCTAAGAATAAAATTTATATGATGTTGAAGTGTGTACGACAAATTTTGGTAACCTTAACCGTCCACACTTCTCTTCTTAAATTTTTACGTTTTTAATAGCTAATTGAGCAAAAAAAGCTCAATAATCCTCACTAATTTATTGTTTAAACAATAATTTTATTGAGAAAGTTCAGTGCTTATAGGCTAAAATTAATGGAAATCAAGCATTTAAGAACAAAAAAAATTACAAAAATACACTATTTTAAAGGGTTTTTTTTGATTTTTATCTGCCCCTAAACTATTAATTGAATGACTGTTTTAAATATATGCTAAAAAATTTACAAAATAAAATTAAAAAAAATTTTGAAATTTTTGGTCTCATAATTTTAATTTTTTTTACAGCTACTTTTACAAGCTATTTTAACTATAAAAAAAATTTAAATAATAAAACTTATAATAATTTTATTGATAACATTTATTTTAAAAAAACTCTTAGTCACTTAATAAACAGTCTTGAACCAAAATATAAAAAAGTTAAACATAAGATTAGGGCTGGAGAAACTTTTGATAAAATTTTAGAAAGCTATTCCATTGAAAAGTCTGAAATAAATAAAATTAAAAAATCTCTTAAAAAAAAAGTTAATCTCAATAAGTTAAATACAAAACAGATAATTCAATTTAGTCTTGATAAAACAAATAATAAAATTGATGAATTTATATATCAAGTTTCAAATACTCAAAAAATTTACCTTAAAAGAAACATTCAACAAGATAATTTCAGTAAAGAGGTTGTCTCGATTAAATTAGAAAAAGAAATTATTTATAAGGAAAACTTAATTAAACAAAGTTTATATAAAGCAGCAACTGATCAAAAAATACCTGCAAATATAATTATCGAATTTGCAGGGATTTATGGATTCCAAGTTGATTTTCAAAGAGATATTAGAAAAAATGATAAATTTCAAATCATGTATGAAATTTTCTTAAATGAAAAAAATGAGATTGCTGAAACTGGAGAAGTTCTTTTTGCAAACCTTAAGCTAAGTGGACAAGATAATAATTTATATTATTTTGACTATAATAATTCTCAAGGGCATTATGACAAAAATGGCAAAAGCGTAAAAAAAGCTTTAATGAAAACTCCAATTAATGGAGCAAGGCTCTCTTCATCATTTGGGATGCGAAAACATCCTATTGATGGTTATAACAAAATGCATCGAGGAACAGATTTTGCTGCACCTATGGGAACTCCAATAATGGCGTCAGGTGATGGGATTATTAAAAAAGCTGGATGGTGTGGTGGAGGTGGTAACTGTGTAAAAATTAAACACAACTCAACATATCAAACTGTTTATGCACATATGTCAAAATTTGCTAGAGGTATAAAACCTGGAGTAAGAGTTAAACAAGGTCAAACTATTGGTTATGTTGGATCTACAGGCAAATCTACTGGCCCACATTTACATTATGAAGTGATTGTAAATGGAAAAAAAGTTAATTCACAAAAATTAAAACTTCCCTCTGGGAAAATTTTAAAAGGTAAAGAAAGAAAACTATTTGAAACTAAAAAAATTAAGCTAGAAGTTCTTAAATCAGAAAAAATACTCGGAATAAATTAAATTATTTCTAATTGAGATTTGGAATCTTTTTGGATTTGATTTTCATCATTAGAGTTGTTTGCAAGATCTTTATTAGAATTTTTTTCAAGACTTTCTATATTCTCTTCAGAAATATCAGAATTATTTTCAGATTTATTTTCTAAAAATTTCTCTTTTCTAACATTCTCTCTTTCATTAAGTATTCTAGTAAAGTGATCTGCGTGCTGCAAATAATTCTCTGATAAAATTTTATCACCATTTGATAAAGCTTCTCTGGCCAAATCATTATATTTTTCAATTAATTTTGGAGCGTTGTGATTATTTCGTCCTGGGGCCTTTCTTTTAAAATTTTCATTATTCGAAAAGTTGGAGGTAAATTTTGAACTATCACCACTTGATTTAAAATTTCTTGTATTTCTTCTAAAACTATTTCTTCTATTACTGTTATTATTGTTATTTCTGAATGTTACCATGATATATTGATTATATTTTTGTACTAATTATACACCTATCATTTTTTGCAAGATCTCTTTGAGTACTATCTATATAAAAACCTTCTTTTTTTAACAAATTAATAACTTTATTTTTCTGATCAAATCCGATCTCTAAAATAAGTTTGCCACTTTTTTTTATCAGTTCAGAGGATTTTTTTACTACTTTTCTGATTTCTGATAAACCATCCAATCCACCATCCAACGCTAGTCTTGGCTCATACTCAGCAACATCTCTTTCCAAATATTTTAATTTACATGTTTTAATATAAGGAGGATTAGAAACAATCAAATCATATTTACCTAAATTGAATTTGTCAACATCTGATTTATATAATTTTAATCTGGTATTAACTTTATGAGCTATTGCATTTTTTTTACTAATAATTAAACATTTTTTACTTAAATCTATACCAGTTCCACGAAAATTTTTTCTCTCCTTTAGAATTGATATAATAATACAGCCTGAACCAATACCTATATCTAAAATATTAATTTTACTTTTTTGTTTTGTTAACCTTAATATATTTTCAACAACTAACTCTGTATCAGGCCTTGGTATTAGTATATCTTCTGTAATAAAAAACTCTGAATTCCAAAAAGACTTTTTTTTAGTTAGGTATGCTATGGGGTTTCCTAAAGATCTCTGTTCAATTAATTTATAAAAATTATTTAAATCATTTTCATTAATTGGAATACTGGAATTAAGTAAAATATAATTTCTGTCCTTATTAATCGTTTTTGCCATTAAAATTTCAGCATCTAAAAGTGGATTAGGTATAAATTTATTTTTTAAAATTTTTGAACCTTCATTAATAGCCAAATTAATATTCATATATTATTTTAAGTTACTAAGACGTTCCTCTTGTGCTTGAAGAGTCAAAGACTCAATCATTTCATCAAATGCTTCTCCCTCTAAAAATTCATCTAATTTATGAAGAGTTAAATTTATTCTATGATCTGTAACTCTTCCTTGGGGAAAGTTATAAGTTCTTATTCTTTCAGATCTGTCTCCCGTACCAATTTTTGTTTTACGGTCTTGAGATCTTTCTTTATCTATTCTTGACCTTTCCAATTCGTATAAGCGTGCTCTTAAAATTTTCATACCTTTAGCTTTATTTTTATGTTGTGATTTTTCATCTTGTTGAGATACAGATAGACCTGTTGGTATATGAGTAATTCTAACTGCACTATCTGTAGTATTAACTGATTGTCCACCTGGGCCTCCTGCTCTAAAAACATCAATTCTTAAATCAGAATCGTTGATCTTTAAGTCAACTTCCTCGGCTTCGGGTAACACCGCTACTGTAGCTGCCGATGTATGAACTCTTCCTTGAGTTTCTGTGTCTGGAACTCTTTGAACTCTATGTACTCCACTTTCATATTTTAATGAAGAATAAATATTTCTTCCTTTAATAGAGGCTATAACTTCTTTTAAACCTCCAGCATCACTTCTTGAAATTGATATTAATTCCAATGCCCATTTTTTTTTATGACTAACTTTTTCATACATTTTAAATAAGTCAGAAGCAAATAAACTTGCCTCTAAACCGCCGGTTCCAGCTCTAATTTCAATAATCGCATTTTTTTTATCTGCTTCATCTTTTGGTAATAAAAATAATTTTAATTTTTTTTCATCAATTTCATATTGTAAATTTAAATCAGTTAATTCTATTTCAGCCATTTTTTTTAGTTCATCATCTGAGTTTTGGTCACTTAAAATTTTCTCTAATTCCTTTTTATCTTTATCAAAGGAGATATGTTTTTTTGCAACGTCTATAATATCGTTAATATCTGAATACTCTTTAGATTTTTCTGCAAACAATTTTTTATCTATTTCCCCTGAAGAAAGTTCTTTTTCTAAAACTGAATGTTTTTCAATTAGCTCTTCAATTGTTTTTAATGGAATCATTTTTTTATTTATTTTCTATTTCTGCTGCCTTTTTTTCAACTTCTGAAATTACTTTGTTTATAATCTCGCTAGTTAAAACTTTTTCACTCTGGACACCTGATAAATAAAGCATATTATTTCCTTTTCCACCTCCCGTTATGCCAATATCAGTCAAGGCAGCCTCACCTGGGCCATTCACAACACAGCCTATAATAGACAGTGTTATTGGGGTTTTTATATGGGATAATTTTTCCTCTAGTATTTTTACTGTGTCAATTACTTGGAAAGCTTGTCTTGCGCATGATGGGCAAGATATAATTTTTACTCCTCTGTTTCTTAATCCTAATGACTTTAAAATTTCATTTCCAATTTTAACTTCTTTTACAGGGTCATCAGATAAAGATACCCTTATAGTATCACCGATACCATCCAAGAGAAGTGATCCAAGACCTATAGCAGACTTAACACTGCCTGTAACAAAACCTCCTGCTTCTGTTATTCCTAAGTGTAATGGGTAATTCATAGCCTTAGAAAGTTGTCTGTAAGCTGCAATTGACAAAAATACATCAGAAGATTTAACACTTACTTTAAAATTAAAAAAATCTTCATCCTCTAAAATTTTTATATTTCTTAAAGCACTTTCTACCAATGCCTCTGGACACGGTTCTTTATATTTTTCAAGAATATCTCTTTCTAAAGATCCAGCATTAACACCTATTCTAATTGAACAATCGTTATCTTTTGCAGCTTTTAAAACATCATGAATTTTTTTTTTATCTCCAATATTTCCTGGATTGATTCTTAAACACTTTGCACCATTTTCTGCAGCTTCAATAGCTCTTTTATAATGAAAATGGATATCGGCAATTACAGGAATTTGAATATTTTTAGTAATTTCTTTTAAAGCTTTTGACGAGTCTTCATCTGGACAAGACACTCTTACAATATCAGCACCTGCCTCATGAATTTCTTGAATTTGTTTTATTGTAGCTGACACATCAGTTGTCAATGTATTAGTCATAGATTGAACTGAAATTGGATTATTTCCTCCAACTTTTACATCACCTACATTAATTACTTTAGTTTTTTTTCTATCAATATTTCTAAAAGGCCTAAGGCTCATAAAATTAGTCTAATTTAAATTCTTTATGTAAGACGGCTATAGCTTTTTTAACATTCTTAGAGGAAATAAGTACCGAAATTTTAATTTCAGAAGTAGATATAACAAGAATATTTATTTTTTTCGAAGCTAATGCTTGAAACATCCTATAAGTTATTCCGGGTGTAGTTATCATTCCTACTCCAATAATTGAAACTTTTGATAAATCTTTATCAAATGACAATTTTTTATATGATATTGACTTATTTTTTTTAATTAATCTCTCAGTTTTTTTCAAATCTTCAGACTTAATTGTAAATGTTAAATCTGTTTCTTTTCCATTTTGAGAGATATTTTGAACAACCATATCAACATTAATTAAATTCTTAGATAATGGTCTAAAGATTGACGCCGCTACTCCAGGTCTATCCTTAACTCCTACAATTGTAATCTTGGCATCATTTTTGGTTGAAGAAATTCCAGTTATAATTTGATTACTAAAAATCTTTTTTGCATCTGTTATCAAAGTTCCACTTTTTGAAACAAAAGAGGATTTTACTTTAATATCAATTCTATTTAACTTTGCGTCCTGAACTGAAGTAGGCTGCATTACTTTTGAGCCAAGAGATGCCATCTCTAACATTTCATCATAAAAGATTTTTTTAATTTTTTTAGCTTTCTTATATTGCCTTGGGTCTGTAGTATAAACTCCATCTACATCGGTATATATTATGCACTCATCTGCTTTAATAAATTTTGCAAGCATAATTGCTGTTGCATCAGATCCACTTCTTCCTATAGTAGTAATTCTAAAATCATTACTAATACCTTGAAAACCAGTGATTATGGGTATACCGCCTGTCTTAATATATTTATTCAGTTCTTTAATACCTATAGAGCTAATCCTTGCACTTGAATGTGGACCATCTGTTAAAATAGGTAACTGCCAAGATGTCCAGGATCTTGATTTAAACCCATTATGATTTAATCTTCCTGCAATAAGTGCACATGAAACTTGTTCTCCAGTTGAGACTAGTGCATCGTATTCTGCTCTGTCAAAATTATTACTAATCAGTTTAGATTTATTCACCAATTCATTTGTCACACCACTCATTGCTGATGAAACAACTACTATCCTATTTTTTTTCTTTTTGTAAAAAGCAATTATTTTACATACTTTTTTTATTCTATCTATGTTTCCTACAGATGTGCCACCAAATTTTAATACGACTGTTTTCATGCTAGCTTTAATTAATTATATTTAATAAATAATGGATAAAATACATCTAAATTATTATGTCAACTATTTATCACAATGACTAGCATAAATAAAAAAGAAATAGATAAATTTTCTAAAATAGCTGATGAATGGTGGGATCCAGAAGGTAAATTCAAACCACTACATAAATTTAATCCAGCAAGAATAAAATATATTAAGGAAAATATTATTAATAATTTCAAATTAAAAAATAAATCCAAACCTTTATCAGGAATAAAAATTTTAGATATTGGATGTGGGGGAGGATTGTTATCTGAGCCAATGTCAAGAATGGGTGCTAATGTAACGGGTATTGATGCATCAGATAAAAATATAAAAATTGCAAAACTTCATTCAAAAAAAAATAAGCTAAAAATTAATTATTTATGTTCATCACCAGAAAAGCTTAAAATTGAAAAAAAATTTGATGTTATTTTAAATATGGAAATTGTTGAACACGTGGAAGATGTAGATTTTTTTCTAAAGTCTTGCTCAAAGCTTTTAAAAAAAAATGGACTAATGTTTGTTGCAACAATAAATAAAACTTTGAAATCTTATTTTTTTGCGATTGTTGGAGCAGAGTATGTTTTGAGGTGGTTACCAATTGGAACACATGAATGGGAAAAATTTGTTAAACCTGAGGATCTTAAAAAAATTTTAATGAAGTATGATTTATCTCTCAATAAATTAGAGGGTATGAATTTTAATATTTTTAAGGATGAATGGAGTATTTCTAAAGACTTATCTGTAAATTATATAGCAAATTTTATTAAAAACTAATTTTCTTTTTCATCTATCCAGGGAATCACCTGAGCATCTATACCTTCTTCTTTTAATTCTTTTAAATCTTCCTTTGATGCACTTCCATAAATACCTTTTGATTTTTTTTTACCATTATAATGAATTGATCTAGCCTCATATGCAAAATTATCACCAACATATTTGAAATTATCTTTAATAAATTTTTGATAATCTTTTATAGTTTTTTTAACTTTATTATATTTTTCTAAATCTATTTTTTTATCTGCTTTTGATTTACTATTAATTAATTGAGGAGCCATAATAGTTTTTTCAACTTTGAATGAATTGCAATTGTGGCAATTCAATAGTTTTTTCTTTTTTAATCTTTCATATTCGTTTGAAGATGCAAACCAACTATCAAAATTGAAATCACAGTTTTTACAGACAAGTTTATATTTAATCATGATTCTTAATTAATTATACTTTTTAATTTTTCAACAAGTTAACTTCTATAATCTGCATTAATTTCAATATATTTTTTTGTTAAATCCATCGTATAAGCTGTAAAGTTTTTCTTTCCCGTAAAAGTTTCAATATTAATTTCTATGTTTTCTCTTTTCATATAATTTGCTGTTTGTTTTTCTTCATAACTTTGATTTAATTTTCCACCCTCAACAATTATTATATCTCCAAACTTAATTGATAATTTATTTAGATTAATTTTAGGTCCTGCTTTACCAATTGCCATTATTACTCGTCCCCAATTTGGGTCTTCTCCAGCAATTGCAGTTTTTACTAATGGAGAATTTGCAACTGAGAAAGCAATTTTTTTTGCATCTATCTCATTTTTACACTTACTAACATTTATTGAAATAAATTTTGATGCTCCTTCACCATCTGAAACAACCCTTTTAGCTAAATTTAAAAGAACGTTATTTAGAGCTTTGTCAAAATTTTTAATTTTATTTTCATTTATGCTTTTCACTTGGTGATTTTTTACTTCATTAGTTGCAAAAATAGTTGCCATGTCGTTTGTACTAGTATCACCGTCACAAGAAATAGCGTTAAATGTATTAGTTATATTTTTTTTTAATAGCTTTCCTAAAATATCATTAGATAAGGTTGCATCTGTAAAAATATATGCAAGAGTCGTAGCCATATTTGGATATATCATTCCTGATCCTTTGGCTATTCCATATATTTTTACTTTTTCACTTCCAATATAACATTCCTCCATAGCTAATTTTGGCTTCGTATCAGTGGTCATGATTGCAAGTGCTGCCTTCATCCAAATAAATTTATTTTGGGTGTAACGAATTTTATTTATTAAATTTGGAATATTTTTAGAAATTTTTTCATATGGAAAGATTTCTCCAATAGTGCCAGTGCAACCAAAAATTATATTTTTTGTAGAAATTTTCTTAGGATTATCCTCATCCTCCTCTTGTTTTTTATTTAATTGTTTTGCTATTAAATCTGCTATTTTTTTTAAACTGTCATAACCCTGCCTTCCTGTGTAAGCATTTGCATTTCTTGTATTTACAATAAGAGAATATATTTTTTTTGGTCTTTGGTTAATATTCCATTTTATATTTTCAGATACTATTTTTGACTGAGTGTAAACTGAAGAGTAATTCGCACCTTCTCTGAAATAGAACATTGTTAAATCATCTCTGATATCTTTATATAAATTTGCGGAAACAACTGAAATTGAAAGACCATCTAAATGATCAAGGTCTTGAAAATCAATCATTTTAGTATTTTTTGATTGAGATGATAAAAAATTTGTTAAATTAATTCCCATATTGTTTAAATTACTTATTTAATACATATATTAAACAATATAAGTAAAGAATAAATCAAATAGTAATGTTTAACCCATTAAATTTAATAACAAAATTTATCAAATCTAGTAATCAAAAAGAGCTAGATAGAATTGGTAAAATTGTTGAAAAAATAAACTCATATGAGGAAAATTATAAAAATTTAAATGACGACGACTTTCCAAAAAAAACTAATGAATTTAAAAATCAGTTAAAAGATGGAAAAACTTTAGACGAGTTAGTTCCTGAAGCTTTTGCTTTAGTAAGAGAGGCTGCCAAACGAAGACGAAATGAAAGACACTTTAACGTTCAGTTAATAGGAGGTGTGGCCTTACACGAGGGAAAAATTGCTGAAATGAGAACTGGAGAAGGAAAAACTTTAACCATAACACTTGCTGCCTATTTAAATGCATTAAGCGGTAAAGGTGTTCATATAGTAACTGTAAATGATTATCTTGCAAAAAGAGACTCGGTTGAAATGGGGCAAATTTATAATTTTCTAGGTCTCTCATCAGGATTTATTAACAACTATCAAGATGATGCTGAACGTAAAAAAAACTATAATTGTGATATTACTTATGCAACTAATAGTGAATTAGGTTTTGATTACTTAAGAGATAATATGAAATTTTCTGAAAAGGAAATGGTTCAGAGAGATCATAATTTTTCAATAGTAGATGAAATAGATTCATGTTTAATTGATGAGGCAAGAACACCTTTAATAATTTCTGGTGCAGCTGAAGATAAAACTGCCCAATATCTGTTAATTGATAAACTAGTTAGAGTCTTAAATAATAAAGACTTTGATATAGATGAAAAAGAAAAGAGTATTTTATTAACAAATGATGGAATTAATAATGTTGAAAAACTATTTTCTGACGCAGGCATTTTAAAAAATAATAATTTTTATGATCCAGAAAATTTACATTTAGTTCACCACGTTAATCAAGCTTTGCGTGCAAATCATTTATTTGAAAAAGGTAGAGACTACATTATTCAAGATAGTAAACTAAAAATTATTGACGAGCTAACAGGAAGAATTTTAGAAGGTAGACGTTTTGGAGATGGATTACATCAAGCACTAGAAGCTAAAGAAAAAATTCAAATTCAAGCTGAAAATCAAACCTTAGCTTCAATAACTTATCAAAATTATTTTAAACTTTATAAAAAAATATCTGGCTGTACTGGTACAGCTGCTACAGAGTCGGAGGAGTTTTTTGAAATATATAATCTACCCGTTGTTGTTATTCCAACAAACAAAGACATGATCCGAAAAGATTTTAACGATTTAATTTTTAGAACTGAACAAGAAAAAAATGAAGCAATTATAAAAAAAATAATTGAGAAACATGAAAAAGGTCAACCAATTTTAGTATTTACTTCAAGTATTAACAAATCTGAAATTTATTCAAATTTATTAAATCAAAAAAAAATTAAGCATGTAGTATTGAATGCTAAAAACCATGAAAGTGAGGCTGAAATAATTGCAAATGCAGGAAAAGAAAAATCATTAATTATTACGACAAGTATTTCGGGAAGAGGTGTTGATATTCAGCTAGGTGGCAAAAAAGGTTCAGTCACAGACGATCAACTTAAAATCAATAAAGATAAAATTAAATCTCTAGGTGGTTTATTTGTAATTGGTACAGAAAGAATGGAATCAAGGAGAGTTGATAATCAAGCTAGGGGAAGGTCAGGAAGACAGGGAGATGAAGGTAGTTCAGTATTTTATGTTAGTCTTGAAGATGATTTAATGAGAATTTTTGGATCTGAGTCTATGAATAGCATGCTTGAAAAACTTGGACTAAAGGACGGTGAAAGTATTGATCATCCATGGATTAACAAAGCCTTGGAGAGAGCGCAGCAGAAAGTAGAAGCAAGAAATTTTGATATAAGAAAAACACTTATTAAATTTGACAATGTTCTTAATGATCAAAGGCATGTTGTATTTTCACAAAGAAAAAATGCGATGAATAGTGAAAATATCTTTGAATATTCAGATGAATTTTTAAAAGAAATATCTGATGATTTAATAAAATTAAAAATTTCAAATTTATCCGATCCTAAAAGTAATGAATTTAATAATAAAACTAAGCAAATAGTTGGTAAAAGCTTTGAAGAAACTGAATTTAAGGATTTAATTGAGGCAAAAGATAAAGATTTTAGGAAAAAAATTTCTAATAAATTTCAAGAAACTAGAAACGAACGGATTAAGCTTCTGGGTGAAGATCATGCAAAAGAAATTGAAAAAAGAATTTTTCTTCAAACAATTGATTTAAATTGGAAATCACATATTCAATATTTGGAGCAATTAAGACAAGTTATTGGACTTAGATCTTATGGTGGAAGAGATCCATTAATAGAATATAAAAAGGAAGCATTTGAATTATTTTCAAATCTTCTAGAAAAACTAAAATTAGATTATGTAACTATTTTAATGAATCTAAAAGTAGTTCTTGAATCTGGCGAGGATAAGGAAAATAAACAAAATAGTACATCTAAACAAATATCAAATAATAAAAAAATGAGAAGAAATGAACCATGTTTTTGTGGATCTGGTAAAAAATTTAAGCACTGTCACGGTGCTATATAAGTTTAAATTAACATAAAAATCAAAAAAATTAAAGTTAATCCACCAACAATTAATGATAACATTTTTTTTGATTTTAAAATTTTATCAAAATTATTTTTCTTAATAGTTAATGTGCTCAGATCTTCAGTACTAGTCATGAAACCATCGTTTCTACCAATTTTAAGAAATTTATTTTTTCTTTGATTCATTATTTCTTCAGAGGATAATTCTTCAAAATAATTTAAATTATTTTTTAAAGTCTCTTTGACATTATTTAATATTATATCTCTATCTCTATGTGCACCACCCAAAGGTTCTTTAATTATTTCATCAATAACTTTTAATTTTAATAAATCTTTAGCTGAAAGTTTCATAGCTTTTGCAGCATCAAGCATTTTTTTTGGATCTCGCCAAAGAATAGTTGCACATCCTTCTGGAGATATTACTGAGTAAATTGCATTTTCTAGCATAAGAACTTTGTTCGATGAGGCTAATGCTATTGCTCCACCAGAACCACCCTCGCCTATAATTATTGCAATTGTTGGAACTTTAAGCTCCATGCAGCATTCTATAGATTTTGCAATCGCTTCTGCTTGTCCTCGTTCTTCAGCCCCTACGCCTGGGTATGCTCCTGGAGTATCAATAAAGGAGATTATTGGAATATTAAATTTGCTTGCTAAGTTCATCAATCTTATTGTTTTTCTATAACCTTCAGGCCTCATCATTCCAAAATTTCTCTCAATTCTGCTATCTAAATCTTCTCCTTTTTCTTGACCTATCACTAATACAGATTTTCCATTAAATTTTGCAAATCCAGTTAAAACTGATTTATCCTCTCCATAATATCTATCTCCAGATAGTGATATGAAATCATCAAACAAATTATCAATAAAAAATTTTGCTTTAGGTCTATCTTCGTGACGAGCAACCATAGTAGTCTGCCAAGGATCTAGATTGGAATAAATATTTTTTAATTTTTCATCTATTTCATTTTGAGTACTTGAAATTTTTTCTGTATCCACTTCTGACAATCCCTCTTGATTGTAGGGATCTTTTAATTTTTCTAGTTCATTTTCTAGATCTTTAATTTCTGTTTCAAAATTTAGATAATTTTTCATATTTTATTTATAACGGATGGTTAAAATACAAAAAAGGCAATAAAATGATATCAAATAAAGTGTAATTCTTAATAATTGACTTAAATCATTTAACAGATACAAATTCAATATCGGGAGAGACTATTTATAGCGCCGAAGGAGCAACCACCCCGGAAACTCTCAGGCAAAAGGACCGATTAAAGCATAACACTCTGGAAAGAGATTGATTTCCGCCGAAGGAGTAAAGCTCTCAGGCAAAAATACAGATGGGGTACGAACTTAAGTGCTATGCAAGAAAAATATATTAAAATTAATAATCTCCAAGTATCAGAAAAACTATCAAACTTTGTAAATGATGAATTATTAAAAAGTACAAATGTATCCTCAGAAAATTTTTGGTTAGGGCTAGAAAAAACACTCGATGAGCTCGCACCAAAAAATAAAGAATTAATTAAATTTAGAGAAGAGTTGCAAAATAAAATAGACAATTGGCACATAGAAAATAAAGGTAAAGAATTTAAACCAGATGAGTATAAAAAATTTTTATTAGAAATTGGTTATTTAAAAAATGAAGGACCTGATTTTAAAATTGAAACTAAAAATGTTGATGAAGAAATTTCAAGTATAGCTGGACCTCAGTTGGTTGTACCTGTCATGAATGCGAGGTATGCATTAAATGCCGCAAATGCAAGATGGATGAGTTTATATGACAGTCTTTATGGTACAGATGTAATTGAACAGTCAGAAGATAGTGTATCCGAAAGGTATGACCCTTTAAGAGGTGAAATGGTTATTAAATATGGGAGAGATTTTTTAGATAAGTACTTTCCATTAGCGGGATTAAGTTGGAATAAAATTACAAGTTTTGCTGTAAAATACGGGAAATTAAAAGTTTTAAAAGGTGCTGATATTTTTGATTTGGAGGACGAAAATAAATTTGTTGGACACAGGGGTGAAAGCGACAATCCATCTGCAATTATTCTAAAAAATAATAATTTACATATTGAAATTCTAAAAGATTCAAGAGCTTTTGCTGCTCAACAAGATCATGCAGGTATTAGTGATATTATATTAGAATCTGCAGTGTCAACAATTTGTGATAATGAAGATAGTGTAGCGGCTGTTGATTCAGAAGATAAAATTATTTGTTATCGAAATTGGTTAGGTCTAATGAAAGGAGACCTTAAGTCAAAATTTGAAAAAGAAGGAAAATTATTTGAGAGAAAATTAAATCCACACAGAAGCTATATCTCAAAAGATGGGAATGGTTTAAAGTTACATGGCAGAAGTCTTTTACTTGTAAGAAACGTCGGTCATCTAATGACTAACCCTTCAATTTTATTAAGAGATGGAAGTGAAATTCCTGAGGGAATTATGGATGCTTTTATAACTACTGCGGCTGCACTTCATGATATTAAAAACAAAAATAATTCAAGAACTGGATCAGTTTATATTGTAAAGCCTAAAATGCATGGTCCTGACGAGACAGCATTTACTGATTTAATTTTTTCTAAAGTTGAAGAGGTTCTAAATTTACCTAAGTACACTTGTAAGATTGGTATTATGGATGAGGAAAGAAGAACATCAGCAAATTTAAAAGAATGTATTAGAAGTCTTAAAAATAGAGTGTTTTTCATTAATACTGGCTTCTTAGATAGAACTGGTGATGAAATGCATACATCAATGGAAGCAGGTCCTATGATAAAAAAAGGTGATATGAAATCATCCAAATGGATTACTGCATACGAAAACAACAATGTTGATATTGGTTTAAGTTGTGGGTTTTCTGGTAAAGCTCAAATTGGTAAGGGAATGTGGGCAATGCCAGACAAAATGAAAGATATGATGGAGCAAAAAACAGGACACTTAAAAGCAGGAGCAAACTGTGCATGGGTTCCTTCTCCAACAGCAGCTGCATTGCATGCTTTACATTATCATGAAATAAATATTTTCAATGAACAAAAAAAATTAATAGATAGGAAGCCAGCTAAACTGGATGATCTCTTAACAATACCAATAGCAGATAGACCTAATTGGTCTGTAGAAGATATAAACAAGGAGATTTCTAATTCTGCACAAACTTTATTGGGATATGTTGTAAGATGGGTAGACCAAGGTGTGGGTTGTTCAAAAGTTCCTGATATTAACAATATTGGCTTAATGGAAGATAGGGCAACACTAAGAATTTCTTCACAACATATAGCCAACTGGATTCATCATGGAATTACAACAAAAATTCAAGTAACTGAAATAATGAAAGAGATGGCCAAAATAGTAGATGATCAGAACAAAGATGATCCGCTATATGTTAAAATGAGTGGTAATTATGAAAACTCTATAGCATTTCAAACTGCATGTGATTTAGTGTTTAAAGGTAAAGAACAACCTTCAGGTTATACCGAACCATTACTTCATTTAAATAGATTGAAAAAAAAATCTAATCTGAGTTCGAAACCAAATTAGACCGATTTTTAAAAGCAGAAAATAAAGTACCATCATCTAGACTTTCAATCTCTCCTCCTACTGGTAATCCTTGTGCTAATTTAGTAATTTTAACATCTAAATTTTTTAGACTATCTTGAATATAGTATGCAGTTGTTTGACCTTCCACAGTTGCACTAGTTGCAAGAATTACCTCCTCGATTTTATCTCTATTAACTCTTTCAACTAAAGAGTTAATTAATAAATCTTCTTTCCTTTGTCCAACTGAAGAAATTGTTCCACCCAAAATATGAAAATAGCCCTGAAAGATATTTGAATTTTCAATCGACCATTGGTCTGCAATATCTTCTACTACACAAATTTTATTATATTTTTCTTTTGTATTCTCACAATTAAGACAGCCATTTGAATTTGATTTCAATGCACCGCATGAATTGCATCTAACTACATTTTTATAAACTTGCGCCAATGTATTTGCCATCGGTTTTACAAGTTCATCGCGATTATTAATTAATTTTAAAACAATTCTTTTTGCTGATTTAGGACCTAAACCAGGAAGTTTTGAAATTAATTTAATTAATTCTTCTATCTCGCTGATGTTTTGCATCTATTACAAAGGCCATTTAAAACCAGGAATTCCAAAGCCTCCGGTTGCTTTTGAAATTTCCTCAGTTGTTTTTGATTTAAGTTGAGATTTAGCACTATTATGTGCTGCAACAATTAAATCTTCAATTATGGTTTTGTCCTCTTTCATAATTTCATCAGATAACTTTATTGTTTGCATCTCTCCCTCTCCATCCAAAGTTATCTTTACAGAATTTGAACCCGAAATTCCTTCAACTCTAATTTCCTTAATCTTTTGTTGGCTTTCTTTCATTTTTGCCTCAAGTTCTTTTGCTTTATCTAAAATTTTACTAAAATCAGTCATTATCAACTCCATCTTTGTTTGAATTTACATCTATTAATTCGGCATCAGGAAATTTATCCATAACACTTTTAAATATTTCTGAATTTTTCATTTCATCAATTAACTGTTTTTTTACATTTTTTTCTTTATCTTTTACTGACATTTGCCCTTTTAATTTACTAAACGTAATAATCCATCTTTCACCGGTCCATTCAAAAAGCTTTGTTGATAAATCTTTTACAAAATCTTTATCTAAACTTTCATTAAAAGATATTTCAATTCTATTTTTTTCAAATTTTACAAGATTAACATTTTTTTCTAACTCGTATTTAAGTTTGATCTCTTTTTTTTTTGAACAAATTTCAATTAAATCCTCAAATGCATTTATATTAATTTTATGTTCCGCTTTAATTTCTGTCTGAACTTCTGGTTTGGTTTTTTCTTCCTGTGCAACATTCTTAATTTGATTTATTGTTTTAGAAGTTAATTCAGTTTCAGTATTCTTTACAAAATTTTCACTCTCCAATTGAAACTCAACATTTCCAATTTTATTTTTAGATTTTATAGAACTTAAATGCATTAGTCTTATTAAGAACATCTCAATTGAAAGGTGTTGATTAGAAACTATGTCTATCTCTTCGAGAGAAGAGATGGCAAATTGCCAAAATAATATTAATACATCAGAGTCTATTTGATTTGATAAATTTTTAATTTTAGAAAATTCTTCATCATTTAATGAAAAGTTTGTACTTTCCAAAGTTAAAGAATTAATATTTTTAAAATAGTAAAGTAACTCTAAGAAATCATTAATAAAAACCTTTGGTTCAACACCTTGTTCATAAATTTTTCTATAAATACTTATTACTTTTGTTTCTTCACCTTTTAAAATTAACTCAAATAAATTAATTAATTGAGATTTATCGAAATATCCAAAAATTTTCTGAGCTGAATTTAAATCTAATTCTTTTCCTTCATCCAAACTTAATAGTGCTCTATCTAGCAACGATAGAGAATCTCTAACAGAACCCTCAGAAATTTTTACTATAAGTTTTAAAGCATCGTCACTTATTTTTCCATTTTCCTTGTCCTTAATTTTTTTAATAAACTCCAATAATTCTGAGGATTTAATTCTAGATAGATCAAATCTTTGACATCTAGATACTACTGTAATTGGAATTTTTTTAATTTCTGTAGTTGCAAAAATAAATTTTAGATATTCTGGTGGTTCCTCTAAAGTTTTTAATAAAGCATTAAATGCTTGTTTGCTTAACATATGAACTTCATCAATAATGAAGATTTTATATTTAACAGAAGTCGGCCCATATCTTGAAAATTCTATTAAATCTCTTACGTCATCTACACCTGTTTTGCTTGCCGCATCCATTTCAAGTACATCTATATGACCAGACTCACTTATAGATTTACAGCTTTCACAAAAGTTTTCTTTACATAAATTATCGATACCATTTGAACAATTAAGTGCTTTTGCAACAATTCTTGCAGTAGTAGTTTTTCCTATTCCTCTTATTCCAGTGAACAAATATGCATTAGGTATTTTGTCAGCTTTAATCGAATTGGTGATTGTTTCTGCAACAACCTCTTGACCTATAAGATCATCAAAAGTTTGTGGTCTATATTTTAGTGCTAATACTTTTGAGTTATTATTCATATATCTATTAGGAGACTAGAACCTGAATAACTGTCTCTACGACTGCTTCCGTTAAGATCTGGTCGGGTTCAAGCAGCATCCACCTCTAGCCTCCATATCTATTATAGCAGTTAAAATTTCTAATCTACAAGAAAAGATTCTTATTTTTTTTGTCTCAAGTTATCTGCTTCGAAAACACCTAGAACGTGAAAATCCTCACAATGTAAACCTAGCTCTTCAAGAGATTTCTGAACTTTTGGATCTTCGATATGTCCATCTAAATCACATAAGAAAAAATAAGAATCGAAACTATTTTTTACTGGATAACTTTGCAATTTAGTTAAGTTCACTCCATTCAAAGATGGGCCACTTAGTGCTTGATATAATGCAGCTGGCTTACTTTTCAATTTAAATAAAAAAGAGGTTATGTAAGTTTTATCTTTAAATTCTGGTTGAGAAATATTTTTTCCCATAACCAAAAATCTTGTCAAATTTCCACTTTCATTTTCTATATTTTTTTTAATAACTTCTAGTCCATAAATTTCAGCACTCAACGAAGATGCTATAGCTGATTGCTTAACATCTTTTGTTTTGGAAATCATTTCAGCAGACCCGGCGGTATCTGCTCTAATATGTTCTGCTAAATTATTTTCTTTTATAAATTTTGAACACTGAGATAATCCTTGCGCGTGTGAGTATACTTCTTTTATATCTTTTAATTTAGCACCAGGTTGTCCTAATAAGTTGTGTTCAATTTTTTGAAAATGCTCTTTATAAATATTTAGTCTGTGTTTAAATATTAAATATTCAATTCCAATATTACCAGTAATTCTATTTGACTCTGGGATTATAATTCTACTATCTGGCTCTTCAGATGCTTTATTAAAACAATCATCAAAAGTTTTACAAGGCAAAATTTCTGCTTTAGCATCAATAGAAAGTGCTGCCAAGTGAGAATATGCACCAAAAGTTCCTTGAAAATAAATTTTACTCATCAATTCTTATATTCCATTATTTTTTTCAAGGCTAGATAATCTTCCTCTGTATCAACTCCTATTGGAGATGAGTTTGCAAGTAATACATTAATATCAATATTATTGTCTAATGCTCTTAACTGCTCTAATCGATTTTCTATTTCATTTTTGGATTGATTCAAGTGAACAAATTTTTCAAGACAATCTCTTGAATAACAATAAATTCCAATATGGTGATAAATATTATCTACCTGCTCAGATTTTCTTGAAAAAGAGACTGCCTTTGGAAAATGATCCCCTTCTAGGCTTTTTTCAGTGATGACCTTAACAATATTTTCATTCTTGAGGTTTGTAATTTCTTTTATTTTTGCAGCAAGAGTTCCTAAATTGGAATTATTTTTTACCATTTTGTCATTCAAACTTTTTATATCATCAATCTCGATTGCTGGTTCATCACCTTGTAAATTCATAATGAAATCAATATCTCTAATATTTGATTTTTTAAGTGCTTCGTGAATTCTATCTGTACCTGTTTTGTGTTTATTGCTAGTTAAAATAGCATTAAAACCATTGCTTTTAACATCGTCAATAATTTCCTGGTCCTCTGTGGCTACAATCACTTCTCCAATATTGGCCTCTTCTGCTTTTCTAGATACATGTGAAATAATTGATATACCATTTATTTTTAGCAAAGGTTTGCCTGGCAACCTAGTGGCGGACATTCTAGAGGGTATAATTACTAAAGTTTTCATTATATTTTCAAATTATTATACTCATTAAACAACTATAGAGGCAAATTTATACATTAAATTTTAGCTTTTTTTTAATTTATCGTGTTATACGTTCACTACAAAATTTAGAAAAAATGGATTCTTTCGAAATAAATAAAATAGTTGCTGCAGTTTTAATGGTTGCACTACTTATTATCGGAATTGGAAAATTATCTGATGTTATATTCCATGTAGAGAAACCTGAGACACCAGGTTACGCTGTTGAAGTAGAAGCTGCAACTACAGTATCTGCATCAAGCTCAAGTTCAGCATCAGATGAAATTGACATAGCAGCACTAATGGCAATGGGAGATATTGCGCATGGTGAAAAAGTTTTTAAAAAATGTGCAGCTTGTCATTCAATTGTTAAAGGAGGAAAGAATGCTATCGGGCCCGCACTATATAATGTTGTAGGAAGAAAAGTTGGAGCAATTGAGGACTATAAATATTCCAAAGCACTAGCTGCATATGATAAAAATTGGACTTTTGAAGAACTAAATGGATTTTTAATTAAACCTGCTAAATGGATAAAGGGAACAAAGATGGCATATGCAGGTCTTAGAAAAGAAAAAGATAGAGCTTCTGTTATAAAATATCTAAATGAAAATTCAGACAGCCCTTTGCCGCTACCTTAATTTTCCAAAACAATATAATAAAATACTTTTTTGGACGTGAACTCTATTGAGTGCTTGCTGCCATACGTGAGATTTTTTACCTAAGAAAACGTCATCACTCACTTCATCCCCTCTAGGCAAACAATGTAAAAAAATACAACTTTTTTTTGCATAACTTATTAATTTTTTATCAATTTTAAAGTTTTTAAACGCTTTTATCTTTTTCTTCTTATTAACTTTGTCATTTAAAGAAATAACTTTATCAGAAAAAATTACATCAGCACCAGAAACTGCTTTTTTCGCATCATTATAAATATAAATTTGCTTATTATTTTTTTTGACCCAAGTTCTAACTTCTCTTCCTGGTTCAAATTTTTTTGGACAACCAATACTTAGTTTGAAAGAAAATTTTACTGAGGCAGCAATTAAACTATCTAAAACATTGTTGGAGTCACCTATCCAACAAATATTTAATTTTGAAATAGGTTTTTTCGTTATTTCTTCAACTGTAAAAACATCTGATAAAACCTGTGTTGGATGAGATGAAGGACTTAAGCCATTGATCACAGGTATAGATAAATATTTTTCAAAATTTTCAACCTTTTTATCACTATCAGTTCTAAGCATAAATCCATCACCGTAGGTCGAAAGAACTTTGGCTGTATCAGCAATACTCTCTCCGCCTTGACCTAAATGAAGTTCATTAGATCTCAAAGTCAAAGTACCACCACCTAATTGTTTGATAGCCAAATAAAAGCTTAATCTTGTTCGCAAACTAGGTTTTTCAAACATTTGAATTAATAATTTTCCTTTTAATGGTGCACCCTTATCAATCTCAAGTGTACTTAGTTTTTTTCTTAAACTTTTTCTTTTCTTGGCATCAATAATGATCTTTCTTAGATCTTTTGCAGGTATATCTTTTAAATTAATGAAATGTTTCATATTATCTTATTTGTGAACAAACCTTTTCAATAATTTTTACTGCTAAATCTAGCTCATTTTTTTTGACATTTAATGGAGGTAAAATCCGAACAACATTTTCTGCAGCTCTAATAGTCAGTAGCTGGTTATTCATCAATTTTTTTATAAATTCAGTTTGATCTTTATATAATTGTATCCCAATCAAAAAGCCTTTTCCTCTTATTTGCTTAATAACATTTGGATATTTTTCTTTAATTTTATTAAGCTTAAATAGGAAATATTTTGATAAACTTTTTACATTATTTAAAAATTTCTTATTTGATATAATATCCATAACAGTATTTCCAACAGCCATCGCCAAAGGATTTCCTCCAAATGTTGAACCATGAGTTCCTGGCGTCATACCTGAGGCGACTTTTTTATTCATTAAAACTGCACCAATAGGAAATCCTCCACCTATACCTTTTGCAATTGG
>CABZSV010000009.1 GCA_902528575.1 uncultured Pelagibacteraceae bacterium | reverse complement strand
TTTTTCTACAATTCTATTTTCTAAATCCATAGTGTAAATATCTGACTTTCCATCTTTAGCAAAACTCATAATTATTTTTTTACCATCAGGTGAAAAACGTGGTGCAAACGTCATTCCAGGAAAATCTCCAACTACCTCTTGTGTGCCAGTTTCTATATCTAATAAATAAACCCTTGGCATATTTTTAAAGTAAGACAAATAGGTTACCATTTGACTTGCTGGATTAAATCTTGGTGTTAAAACTAACTCATTCCCTAATGTCAAAAACTTATTGTTAGCTCCGTCTTGATCCATGATTGCTAATTTTTTTATTCTTTGTGTTTTTGGCCCTTCTTCTGAGACATAAATTATTCTTGTGTCAAAATAACCTTTTTCTCCAGTCAGCCTTTCGTAAACCTTATCAGAAATAATATGCCCTACTCTTCTCCAATTGTTAGGAACTGTTGTAAAAGCTAAAGCCATCATTTCTTTAGCAGCTAAAACGTCCCATAATCGAAACTCAACTCTTAATTTATCGTCAACATAATTTACTTTGCCAGTAATAAGTGCTTGAGCTTTAATTAAATTCCAATCTTCAAATCTTGGTTTTAAATTTGCAATATCAGGAGCTTGTAAAAAAGCCTTTTTGTCTAGAGGATTAAATAATCCCGAGGTTCTTAAATTATTCTCAACGATATTTGATATCTCCGAGCCAATATTTTCTTTTTCAAGTATTTTTTCAAAACCTTTTCTAGACTCTTCATCAATTGATAGGGGAGAAACTGCTAATGGAAGTGGATTTAAATTTCCCCTAGTTATATCAACTTCAATTAAAGCATTTGCTTTGATAGGTATTAATATAAATAATAATATTAAAATTTTTTTTGTCATTTAAATATACTACCCTTCTAACATCTCTCTTGCATCAAAATTTAATTGTAATTCTTTCCATCTTTCATATCCAGTTGTTGGAACTCTTAATGGTTGGCACAACTTGACGGCTCTCAAGGCACTTTCTGCTAATACCTTATAAAATCCTTGGCCTGGTTTATTCATTCTAGCATGGTCCAAAATTTCTGTTTTTGATACTGTTCCATCAGGTTTTAATTTTAATTTTATTCTTACCAATAAATTTTCATTATATGGTAATCCTAATGGAATACTCCAACACCCAAATATTTGAGCCTTAAGAGCATCCTCCTCACTTAATGTAAGACCTGCATTTTCTACATTTCTTTCTTGATCTTGAGTGATGTCGTCTTTAGTTTTTAAAACTTCCGCACTCTCTTCTTTTGATTTATCAATTAAAGCAGCAATATTATTTGGATCAAATAAATCTTTTTTTTCAAATTCTGAAACCTGTTTAACTTCATTATCTACTTTTTCAGGATTTTGTTTTTTTTCCTCTTTTGTTTCAACTTTTTTTAAAGTTTTATCTGGAAGCGGAATTGCTTCAGGTGTTTCATTCTCTATTTTTTTATTGTTTTGGTCAGGAGCCAGAACAGTTTTTGTTTTCGTTTTTTCTACTTTTTTTGGTGGTGCTTGTTCTGAAACAAGTTTTTTTTCTTTCTCTTTAACTTTTTCAATTATCTTTTTTGCTTTAGGTGCAAATGGAATATTAGTTTTTTCTGCTATTTGAATTAACTCAACTGATACAATTGGAGGAATATCAAGTGGTTTCTTTGCCAAAAAAGGTAAGCTCATAGCTGTAATGAAAATTAACAAAGCATGTAAAACAGAAGAAATAATTAAACTTCTATTCACTTTAATTACCTTTGTTTATACGGTTCTGAAATCAATGCTACTTTAGTAAAACCAGATCCTGATAGTAATCCCATAATTTCTAAAACTCTTCCATAATTTATAGTTTTGTCACCTCTAACATAAATTCTGGTATCAGTTCTATTTTTTGAAACCGCTAAAACTTTTGCAATAATATTATCGTATTCAACTTTTGCTTCTTGAATAAAAATTTCACCTTTTGCGTTAATTGACAGTGTTAAAGGTTCTGTTTCTTCTGGTAAGGAGTCTGCCGAACTTTCTGGTAAATCAACTTGAACGCCTACCGTTAACAATGGTGCCGTTACCATAAATATAATTAATAATACCAACATAACATCTACGAATGGAGTAACATTTATTTCACTCATAGGTTCTTTTGATGAGCGATTAAATTTGAAAGCCATTTGTTAGATGATTGTTAAAAATCTTTTAGAGAAGTTTTCTAGTTTTTCAGAATATTTTTTAGCGTCATTATTGAATTTGTTGTAGGCAACTACTGCTGGTATTGCAGCTAATAGACCAAGTGCAGTTGCAAATAAAGCTTCGGCTATTCCCGGCGCAACTATCGCAAGACTTGTGTTTCTTGAAATAGCTATAGACTGAAAAGAATTCATAATTCCCCAAACAGTTCCAAACAATCCAATAAATGGTGCTGTTGAACCTACTGTTGCCAAAAAAGTAAAACCTTTTTCAATTTTTGTCATTTGTTTTTCAATACCAGCCTCGAGAGACGCACTCATTCTCTCACTAATGTTAGTTCTTGATTTTTTTTTAAGCAATCCTTCCATTGCATCTTGAAACACAAGTGACATTGGATCCTCAAGTTTACTTGGTAAACTATTGTAAAAAGTTTCAGCAGATTTAGAATTCCAGAATTTTTCCTCAAATTCCTCTGAAGATTTAGTTATTTTTTTAAATAAACGAAACTTTTCAATGATTACTGCCCAAGAATATATTGAGCACAATATTAATATAATCATTACAGACTTAACAATTATGTCTGCTCTAAAAAATAAACTGAATAATGAAAAATCAGTATTTGTTCCTAATTCAACTGCTTTTGCTGCTATATCTGCTTCCATGCTTACTCATCACACGTAAATGTGTCATGATTTTGTCTATTAATTTAAATTGATTATTCCTCTTTTTGATAAGTTTCGTAGAAAAAACTAGCTATAAGAATAGCATCTGCCTTGTTGTTATCTTTTTTTTTTGACAATTGTGATGAAAAATACGGAAAAATTTCAATAGCTCTTGTTCTGCTCGCATCTTTTTCTGAATTAATAAGATTAAAATATTTTTTCCATTTAGCAGGCCTAACATAATAAACAGGTAAATGCATTGCGCTGCATATTCCTTTTAAAATACCAAAAGATTGACCAAAATTAAACATGCTAGTAACACCTTGTCCAGGCATTGCAGAAACTTGTTCAATTACAACTTTTATGTTTTTTTTATCAAATTTGTTTATCCTTTCACTAATTTCATTAAATATTTGAGCACCATTTACTTGTCTTTTATTCTTCTTGCCATCTGTCATGGTTGGCATTTCAATTACATCTTTTATTATACCATCTTGAAAAAAACAGATTGAACCTGAGATGCCTGGATCAATTCCAATAATCATCATTAAATAACACCTAAATTAACGTTAGAATAAACGTTCTGAACATCGTCATCTTCCTCAAGAGTTTCTAAAAAATCTACTACATTATCTTTATTTTCTTTATTTACCTCAACACTATTTAATGGGACCCATTCAATTTCTGTAGAAATAAAATTCGCAATAATTTTCTCAAGATTTTTTTTTACATTATATATTTCGCTCATTTGACACTGGACCTCATGATAATCCTCATAAGAAAAACATTCATCAGCTCCTGACTCAATCGCTAAATCTAAAATGTTTTCATCAGATATCTCTTTTTTATCAATTTTGATTATACCCAATTGTTGAAAATTGTGAGATGCTGAACCTTGAGTTCCTAAACTCCCACCACTTTTTTGAAAAATAGTTCTAATATTTGATGCGGTCCTATTTTTGTTATCTGTTAAAGTTTCAACTATAACAGCAATCTTTTCTGGTCCAAACCCCTCGTATCTTAAATTTTCAAAATTTGCTTCTGTTGCTGCAGAAGATTTATCTATTGCTCTTTCTATATTATCTTTAGGCATATTTGCAGATCTAGCAGCCTGTACCGCAGATCTTAGTCTAGGGTTCATTGCTGGATCTTTGTCACCAAGTTTTGCTGCAACAGTAATCTCTTTAGATAATTTTGAAAACATCTTTGATCTTTGCTTATCAGCTTTACCTTTTTTATGTTTTATTCCTGCCCAATGTGAATGTCCTGCCATGATCTTTAAATATTTTTTAGTTGATCTCCGTATACATAGCTTTTGATACCTATTGCTAAACCTGTTTTTATATCACAATCTACTATAACACCACACAAAGTAGCATCTCCAGTAGCAGGAAAGTGTTTCACTGAATTCTTTTTTAAAAATCTATTCAAGGAATTTTCTTTATTCATTCCAATCACTGAGTCATAATCCCCACACATACCTGCATCGGTTTGATATCCAGTGCCATTATTAAGTATTCTGGCATCATTTGTTGGAATATGAGTATGGGTTCCAACGACGAGAGTTGCCTTTCCATCAAATAGATGTCCTATAGCATTTTTTTCGCTAGTAATTTCACCATGGAAATCAACTACAAGTAAATCAAAATCTTTTTTTATTTCATTTTCTTTTAAAAATTTTTGAGAAGCTTCAAAAACATCTTCACACTTTTTCATAAAAACGTTGCCCATCAAATTAAGAACTCCAATTTTTATATCATTCTTTGTTTTATAAATCTGAAAACCTTTTCCTGGTGCAGGTTCAAATAAATTTTTAGGTCTTAATAATCTTTCTTCTTTATCAATAAATGCCATAATTTCTTTTTGATCCCAAACATGATTGCCAGTTGTGATAACATCAACTCCAGAATTAAAAAAATCCTTACATATTTCTTTAGTTAGCCCCACACCTTGAGCTGCTGCATTTTCACCATTTACTATTACAAAATCGATTTTATTTTTATCAATTTCATTTAATAAATTACTTGTTAATTTAGAACATCCTGAAATTCCAACAACATCTCCTAAAAATAAAATTCTCATTGTATAATTTTTTTCTCGGTTATTATTAAATCAAGTTTCTTGTCATGCTTGTTGGTAGGTATTTTTTTTATCTCCTGGTATGAAAATCCTAATCCAATTTTAAATATTTTTTTAATTTTAGATACTTTTTCTAAATAACGATCATAAAATCCTCCACCATAGCCTAATCTATTCAAATCATTATCATAAGCTACTAAAGGAACAAATATGATATCTGGGTAAATTTTCTTTCCTAAAGTTGGCTCAGCAATTCCATACTTATTAATTTTTAAAGGATCTTTATTTGTCCATTCAAAAAAATCCATTTGGTTATTTTCTCTAATTATTGGTAAGAAAATATTTACCTTTTTGTTTCTTAAAAAATAAAGCATATCCAGATCATCAATCTCATGATTACAAGGGTAATACCCTCCTACATTTTTGAAATTAATTTTATTTTTTTTTAAAAATCGATAAATTCTATCTGGATTGAGACTAAGTTTTTTATTCGAATTTTTTTTTCTTAGATTTAAAATTTTACCTCTTAGCTTAGATTTACTCACAGACCTAATTTGAAATGTTTTCTAATTTTGCTTTTTTTACAAAATTTGATATTTGATCAGCAGCATCATCAATTAAATTTTCGTATTTTTTTTGATTATCTTCAATTTCTTGTTTTAAATTCTCATGATTAAGATTTAGTTTTTCAATTTCAGATTCTTTTGAGTCCCTATAATCGTAAATTAAAGATTTTAGTTCTTTAAATTTTTTTGATAGATCATTTAATTCTTCTTTTTTTTGATCTACTTTTTTCTTAGTTTCGTAATATTCGTCCATTATTTTTACAGCTGTAATTAATAATAATTTATTTTCACCTAGATTTCCTAAATCATTTTTTAAATTATTAAACTTTTTGTTAATTTGAATTAACAATTCTTCTAAGTGCTCCTCTTGCCCATCTTCACAAGCGAGCAAAAACTCTTTATTGTTAAATTTTATACTTACATTTGCCATTTATCTATTTCATCCAATAGTGTGTCAGTTTCTTGATTAAGTTCGTCAATTTTTTCAGAAAATTCAATTTGTTTTCTTTCTTCCAATTTTTCTTTATTTTTTAAATCCTCAAGTTTTTTTGACAGATTTTCATGTTCCTCGAGTAACGTTTTATATTTTTCTTCAATTTGTGTTTTTTCAATTTCTAATTGATTTTGTTTTGTGCTTAAATTTTCGATATTTTTTTGTAATTCAGGATTTGTTAGATCTAAATTTTTTAATTCCTCTAGTGCTATATTTAATTTTTTTTCTTTTTCGTTTATAGAATTCATATATATATGTCTATATTATTAAATAGATTCTTCTTAGTCTAGTCAGGATAATTTTGAGCAAAGTACACAATGATTTAGCTAATTGCATCAGATTTTTATCAATTGATGCTGTTCAAAAAGCAAATTCAGGTCACCCAGGAATGCCAATGGGCATGGCAGATGTTGCAACAGTGTTATTCAAAAATTTTTTAAGATTTAATCCAAAGAATCCAGATTGGTTAAATAGAGATAGATTTGTTTTGTCTGCTGGTCATGGTTCTATGCTTTTATATTCTTTACTTTACCTAACTGGATATAAAAGCATATCAATTAATAATATTAAAAAATTTAGGCAGCTTAATTCTATTTGTGCTGGACATCCTGAATATCATCCAAAAACAGGTATCGAAACTACAACAGGTCCTCTTGGACAAGGTATATCTAATGCAGTTGGTTTTGCGATAGCTGAAGAAATTTTAAAAAATAAATTAGGTAAAGATTTAATTAATCACAAAACTTATGTTTTAGCTGGAGATGGATGCTTAATGGAGGGAATAAGTCATGAAGCGATGAGTTTAGCAGGACATTTAAAACTTAAAAATTTAGTTATGCTATTTGATAACAATTCAATTTCAATTGATGGTCCAACAAATCTCGCAGTTTCAGATAATTTTAAAAAGAGATTTGAAGGATATGGTTGGGATTATATTTCTATCAACGGTCATAATGAAAAAGAAATTTTTAAAGCACTAAAAAAAGTTCAAAAAGCTAAAAAACCTACTGTGATTTCTTGTAAAACAAAGATTGGATATGGTTCACCAAATAAATCAGGAAAAGCATCGTCCCATGGAAGTCCATTGGGAGTAGATGAAATCAAGCTTGTAAGAAAAGCTTTAAATTGGAAAACCAAACCTTTTGATATCCCAAATAAAATTTTAAATGAATGGAGAAAAATTGGCCAAAGAGGCAAAATTTTAGAAAAAAAATGGAACAAAACATTAATAAGAAAAAAAATAAAATTTAATCAAACTTTAAAAAATAATTTTACTACCGTGCTTAAGAAAGAAAAAGAGAATGCAATAAAGGAGCCAAAAAGTTTAGCCACTAGAAAATGTTCAGAAATGACATTGAATGCATTAACAAAACAAAAAAATAATTTAATTGGTGGTTCTGCTGATTTAGCAGGATCAAATAATACAAAAACTAAAAACCATAAAATAATTAAACCTGGAGATTTTACTGGTAACTACATACACTACGGAGTGAGAGAACACGCAATGAGTGGGGTTATGAATGGCATCGCACTTCACAGCAATCTAATTCCTTATGGAGGTACTTTTTTAATATTTTCTGATTATTGCAAACCTTCGATCAGATTATCTGCCTTAATGAAAAAAAGAGTCATTTATGTAATGACTCATGACTCTATCGGGCTCGGAGAAGATGGCCCTACCCATCAACCTATAGAACAACTTTCGGGCTTACGCGCTATACCTAACTTAAATGTATTCAGACCTGCAGACAGAATTGAAACTATCGAGTGTTGGGAACATGCATTAAAAAGCCCAAAAACACCTAGCGTACTATCTTTAACAAGACAAAATTTAAATCCAGTAAGAAAAATATTCCTAAATAAAAACTTATGCTCCTTAGGTGCTTATGAGGTTTTAAGAACAAATAAAAAGATTAATCTAACAATATTAGCGAGTGGATCTGAAGTTAATCTAGCGTTAGAGGTTAGCCATAAATTAGCCAAAGATAAAATATATTCCAAAGTGATATCAATGCCTTGTATGGAACTTTTTGAATTACAATCAAAATCTTATAAAAATAAAATTTTAGAAGAAACAAAATTTAAAATATCCATTGAAGCTGGATCAAGCGATTGTTGGAAAAAATATGTAGGTAATAACGGTATTGCTTTTGGAATTGATGAATTCGGAAAAAGTGCACCCTATAAAGATATTTATAAATATTTTGGACTAGAAAGTACAAATATTAAAAATATCACTAAAAAATTATTAAATAAATAAAATGACAATTAAAATTGGAATTAATGGAATGGGACGGATTGGTCGTATGGTTGTTAGATCAATTGTCGAAAGTAAAAATAAAAATTTAAAAATTAATCATATAAACAACAGGTCAAATTCAGAAACTACATCTAAATTAATCAAATATGATTCTATACATGGAAAATTAAATGCTGATTTAGATTATGATCCAAATCATTTAATAATTAATAAAAATAAAATTACATTTTCTCAAGAAACAAAAATTAAAGACATAAATTGGAAAAAACATGATGTTGATTATGTTTTCGAATGTACTGGAAAATTTAATTCGAAAGAAAAACTTCTTACTCATATAGAAAATGGTGCAAAAAAGGTGATCGTTTCTGCTCCATGTAAAAATGCTGATAAAACAATAGTATTTGGTGTTAATGAAAATATAATTACTAAAAAGGATAAAATAATATCTGCAGCTTCGTGCACAACCAATTGTCTAGCACCAGTAACCAGTGTTCTTGATCAAAATTTTGAAATTGAAAAAGGTTTCATGACTACAATTCATGCATTTACTAGCGATCAGAGAATTTTAGATAATTCACACAAAGATCCAAGAAGAGCAAGATCAGCAAGTCAATCAATAGTTCCTGCCTCAACAGGAGCTTCCAAAGCAATAGGAGAAATAATACCAAGCCTCAAAGGAAAACTAGAAGGTGTTGCGATGAGGGTGCCCACTCCTAATGTTTCTCTTGTTGAATTAGTTTTTTGTACAAAAAAAGATATTAATATAAAAAAAATTAATGATGCTTTTGAAAAAGCATCAAAAAATAAATTAAAAAATATCTTAGAAATTACTAATGAAAAATTAGTATCTATAGATTTTAATCATCATCCTGCTTCTGCAATAGTAGATGCTTCTTTAACAAATGTAGTTGGAAGTAATATGGGTAAAATATCAGCCTGGTATGATAATGAATGGGGCTTTTCTAATAGGATGTGTGATATCGCTGAAACTTTGCATAAAATCTCTTAATGAGAAGCATAATAAACGAAAAAAATCTAAAAAATAAAAAAATATTATTAAGACTAGATTTAAATGTTCCATTGGAAAGAGACAAGATAACAGATACAACAAGAATCGATAAAATTCTTCCTACATTAAATTTTTTGATTAAAGAAAATGCTAAAATTATAATTTTATCTCATGTTGGAAGACCAAAAGGAAAAGTTGTTAAAGAGCTTTCCCTAAAACCAATTTGTGAAGAATTGCAAAATAAATTAAGAAAAAAAGTAAAACTTGTTAGTGAAAATATTAAAGAAATAAAAAGTAAAAATTTCTTCAGTGACTATAATGAAGATATTTTTATATTAGAAAATATTAGATTTTATTCTGAGGAAGAGCAAAATGACAATGAGTTTGCTAAACGGTTAGCAAATCTTGGAGATATGTATGTCAATGATGCTTTCTCTTGTTCGCATAGAGCTCATGCCTCAATTTATGAAATTCCAAAATTCTTACCCTCATTTTCTGGGTTACAGCTAGACTTAGAAGTAAATGCTCTTAATAAAATAACTTCTGAAATAAACAGACCAATTACTTGTATTATTGGAGGGTCTAAAATTTCAACTAAAATTAATGTTATTAAAAATTTAATTACTAAATTTGATAATATTGTAATTGTTGGAGGTATGGCTAATAATTTTATAGAATATTTTGGAAATAGCGTTGGAAAATCTATTAAAGAAAAAAATTGTGGAAAAATAGTTGAAGAAATTATCTCTCTTTCAAAAAAAGAAAAATGTAAAATAATTTATCCAGATGATGTGATTATATCTAAAGATTTAAATGGACCTCCTCAAAAGAAGGAATTGAACGAAGTGTTATCTGATGAAATGATATTGGATATTGGTCCAAAAACTATAGATAAAATATCAAAAATTATTGATAACAGTAAAACCATACTTTGGAATGGACCTGCAGGATATTTTGAAAATCCAAATTTTGCATATGGAAGTATTCAAATAGCAAAAAAAATAATTGAAAATAAAAAAGTAAACAAAATTTTTTCAGTTGCTGGTGGTGGGGACACAGTTTCTTTATTAAATAATTTAAAGGCTGTTAATGATTTTAATTTTGTTTCAACTGCAGGTGGAGCTTTTTTAGAATATCTTGAAGGTAAAAACCTTCCTGGTATAACCGCATTAAATTAAAATGTCCGAATTAAATAAAATTGCGCTTAAAATAATTTCTAATGGCAAAGGTATACTTGCTGCTGATGAAAGCAACGGAACTATGACAAAAAGACTTGAAGCGGTAAATGTTAAATCAACTCCTGAAAATAGACTTTCTTTCAGAGAAATTCTTTTTTCTTCAGATGGAATGAAGGATTACATAGGTGGTGTAATTCTTTACGATGAAACTATAAATCAAATTTCAAGGACAGGAAAATCAATACCGGATTTAATATCTAGTTCAGGTGCAGTTCCTGGAATTAAAGTTGATACTGGTGCAAAAGATTTAGCAAATTCTTCTAAAGAAAAAATTACAGAAGGATTAGACGGCCTTAGAGAAAGATTAAAAAAATATTATGATCTTGGAGCAAGATTTACAAAATGGAGAGGTGTATATTTTATTAGTGATGAATATCCAAGCAAAATGGCAATTAGTAGTAATGCCCATGCACTTGCTAGGTACTCAGCACTAGTTCAAGAAAGTGGAATGGTTCCAATAGTAGAACCTGAGGTATTAATGGATGGAAACCATTCTGCAGAAGTTTGTTTTAATAAAACATCAGAAGTAATTAAAAAATGTTTTGAGGAATTAATTATACATAAAGTTGATTTATCAGGAATTATCTTAAAACCGAATATGATTTTGTCTGGCAACCTATCAGAAAATAAAATTTCTAGTGAAGAAGTTTCTATCAAAACGGTGGAATGCCTTAAAAATTGTGTGCCTAATGAAGTTCCTGGAATAGCTTTTTTATCTGGAGGGCAATCGGAAATTGAAGCTACAGAAAATTTAAATTTAATAAATAAAAACAACAATACCAATTTTGTAATGACCTATTCATATGGAAGAGCTCTTCAACAAAGTGCTTTAAAAGTTTGGTCTAATAATATTAAAAATGTAGAGGCAGCTCAAACCACTTTTAATCATAGGGCTAAAATGTGTACCTTAGCTGCTCAAGGGAAATGGTCTAGCGAACTTGAAAATCGATAAAAAAAAATTTGTTTATCTTATTTCTCCTAACAAAATATCTTTTTCTTTCTATAAAAATCTTAATTTAGTTTTAAAAACTGGAAAAGTAAGTTTTTTTCAGCTCAGACTTAAAAGTTACTCTCAGAAAAAGAAAATAATAATTGGAAAAAAAATTAAAAATATTTGTAAAAAAAATAAAGTAAAATTTATAATTAATGATAACCCTTTGCTTGCTAGAAAATTAGATGCAGATGGTTGCCATTTAGGTCAAAAAGATATGAATATTAATATAGCAAAAAAAATACTTAGTAAAAAAATTATAGGAGTTACTTGTCATAATTCTATAAATTTAGCAAAAAAAGCAATTAAAGCTAAAGCTGATTACATTGCCTTTGGTGCTTTTAATCAATCTAAAACTAAAAAAACTAATCATGTAGCCTCGGTAAAGATTTTAAATCAAGTTAAAAAATTTACAAAAACTCCAACAGTAGCTATTGGTGGAATTAATGCTAATAATTATAAAAATCTATTATTGAATAATGCAAATTTTTTAGCTATCTCAGGCTACATTTGGAAAAATAAAAAATATAAACCATTGCAAGCTATAGAAAGATTAAAATGAAAATTAATGCTGGAGAGATAAGAGTTGGAATGCTCTTAGAATATAAAAATGACTTATGGCAAGTTTTGAAAACTCAACATGTAAAACCAGGAAAAGGTGGTGCATTTGCTCAAGTTGAAATGAAAAGCTTGAATAAAAATACAAAGTTAAATGAAAGGTTTAGATCAAGCGAAACTGTAGAAAAAGCATCATTGGAGGAAACGACTTTCAATTATCTTTATAGTGATGAAGTAAATTATTTTTTTATGGATCCTAAAACATTTGAACAAATAGAAATAAAAAAAGAAACTATAGGTGATAAAGGTAAACTTTTAACTGAAAACCTGCAAGTTTCTGTAAGTTTTTATCAAGAAAAACCACTATCAATTGAATTACCTAACCAAGTGCAGTGTAAAATTGAAACTACTGATGCAGCCCTTAAAGGACAAACCGTGTCATCATCCTACAAACCAGCAACTCTTGATAATGGTTTAAGTATTCAAGTTCCTCCGTTTATTGAATCAGGTGATGAAATCTTAGTTGATACAAGAAATTTTGAATACATTAAAAAAATCTAAAATGATATCTATATCTTCAAATTTAAATATTATGATCAAAGCAGCTGAAAAAGCCTCAAAGTCTGTGATAAGAGATTTTGGAGAAGTTGAAAAACTACAGGTATCCAAAAAAGGACCCCGAGATTTTGTTACAAAAACTGACAAACATGTCGAAAAAATTTTAATCGAAGAACTTTCTAAAACAAGAAAAAATTATTCTTTTTTATCAGAAGAGGCTGGTTCAATTAAAAACAAAGATAAAGATAATATTTGGATTATTGATCCAATAGACGGTACTACAAATTTTCTACATGGCATTCCTCACTTTGCAATTTGTATAGCTCTTGAATCTAAAAAAGAGGTAATTAGTGGCTTAATTTATGATCCTATTAAAGATGAAATGTTTTATGCGGAAAAAAACAAAGGTGCATATCTAAACAATCAAAGATTACGAGTATCAAAAAAAAATTTAATAGATGAATGTTTGTTTTCAAGTAATCATGAGGGAGTCAAATTCAGTAATTTAAATATGAGATACAGCGGGTGTGCAGCTTTAGATTTGGCTTATGTGGCTTCAGGTAGATTAGATGGTTTTTTCCATAATAGAATTAATATTTGGGACGTAGCAGCTGGCGCCTTGTTAGTAGAAGAGGCAGGTGGAATTGTTAATGATTTAGATAAATTTGATGAGAATAATATAGATATTCGAGCATCAAGTGGGGCAATTAATGATAAAATGCTTGAAAATTTAAAGAACTTTTAATTGTGTTCTAAAATTCTTTTGCTATAAGTCTCGATATGAAAAAAGACACACATCCAAACTACCACACAATTAAAGTCGAAATGACTGATGGCACCCAGTTTGAAACTAAATCAACTTGGGGTGCTGAGGGAGATATATTAAAGTTAGAGATAGATCCTAAATCTCATGCAGCCTGGACTGGTGGAAAACAAAAATTAATGGATAAAGGAAGAATAAGTAAATTTAATAAAAAATTTCAAAATTTTAAATCAGAAAAGAAAATTTAAATGTCAAATGCACCTTTAATGCCAATGGCAACCGCCGTGTGGCTAGTGGAAAATACCACATTAACTTTCAAACAAATTGCAGAATTTTGCAAATTACATGAGGTAGAAATTCAAGGAATTGCAGACGGTGAAGTTGCAAAGGGTATTAAGGCATATAATCCTATTATATCTGGTCAACTTTCAAGAGAGGAAATTGAACTTTCATCAAAAGATGAAAATAGACCATTAAATATTAAAAGTAATGATATTGAGATTTCAAATAATGAAAAAAAAATTAAAAAATATATTCCACTTTCAAAAAGACAAGACAAGCCAGACTCTGCTCTTTGGCTTATAAAGCAGCACAATATTTTAAAAGACTCTCAAATAGCCAAATTAGTTGGCATTACTAAAAATTCTGTAACATCAATTAGAAATAAAAGCTATTGGAACTATAATAATTTAAATCCAAAAGACCCAGTGGCATTGAACCTTTTTACTCAAAAAGAATTAATTGAAGCAATTGAAAAAGCTGAAAGAAGAATAAAAAGAGAAAAAAAAGAAAAAGAAAAACAAAATAAATCAACCCAAGCATCTATTTGATGAATAAAATTAATAGACATAAATTTATAAAAGTGTTATCTAACCGCTTTTTTGGAGGTGTTTATTAAAATAGAAGTTAAAGATAATAATGTTGAACAAGCTTTGAGGGTTTTAAAAAGAAAACTTCAGAGAGATGGTTTCTTTAAGGTTATTAAATTAAAAAATACTTATGAAAAACCATCTGAAAAGAAAAAGAGAATTCTTCAAGAAAATATTAAAAGAGTTAAAAAATTAAATAAACTTAAGAACAGAATTTAAAAATACCGCGGGGTGGAGCAGTCTGGTAGCTCGTCAGGCTCATAACCTGAAGGTCGGCGGTTCAAATCCGTCCCCCGCAACCAATTTCACTAAATTTTAAAATTAGATTTTTTACTATCAATAAGGAACGCTTTAACAGTTTCTTGAGTCAATTGATCAAATGATTTTCCAAATTTTTTAATTTTTTCAATAATTGTAGGCGGGATTGTTATGATGTGGCAGCCCAGTTGTTTTGCTTGTAAATAATTATAAGGCTCCCTTACACTCGCCCATAAAATCTCCACATTTTTATATTTTTTAGCTAACCTAATACTTTTTAAAAACTCTGGGACGGGGTCTTTTCCTGTATCTCCTGCTCTCCCAGCAAATATTGAAATAATTACATTTGTTTTATGGTTAATTACTTTTAAAATTTTTTCAGTTTGTTTAGCTGAGTAAACAGCAGTTATATTTAATTTAATATTATTATTATTTAGCTCTTTTATTACTTTGCCTGTAAAATTATTTTTTGAATTAACTATAGGAACTTTAACATATACATTTTTGCCCCAGCTATTAATCTTTTTTCCCTGCTCAATCATTGATTGTTCATCATCAGCAAATACTTCTAAAGAAATGGGTTTGTTTCTACAAATTTTAAGTATTTTTTTTGAGTATGATTTATAGTCTTTTGCACCTGCTTTTCTCATCAAACTTGGATTAGTTGTAAATCCTTTTACAATTTTAAATTTATTAAACTTTTTTATAGATGATAAATCAGCAATATCACAAAAAATTTTTGTATTCATCAAATCTATAAGTTTTTTGTAATATCTTCAGTCATTTTTTTAGCGTCTGCAAACAACATTAAAGTATTTTCTTTATAAAAAAGATCATTATCAATTCCAGCATATCCAGGTGATAAGCTTCTTTTTACAAACAAAACAGATTTGCATTTTTCAACATCTAAAACTGGCATTCCATAGATTGGACTTTGTGGATCAGTTTTTGCAACAGGATTTGTCACATCATTTGCGCCGATTACAAATGCTACATCTGCATTTGCAAAATCGTTATTTATTTCTTCCAATTCAAAAACTTCATCATATGGAACATTTGCTTCAGCTAATAAAACATTCATATGACCAGGCATACGTCCTGCAACTGGATGTATAGCGTATGATACTTTGATATCATTCTTCTTTAACGTATCTACCATTTCTCTTAGAGCATGCTGAGCTTGTGCTACTGCCATTCCATACCCTGGGACAATTATAACTGAAGATGCATTTTTCATTAAAAAAGCTGCATCATCTGCATTACCACTTTTTACTGGTCTTTGTTCTTTGTTTTGACTTCCAGAGGTTTGCTCTGTACCTCCAAAACCACCTAAAATAACATTAAAGAATGATCTATTCATTCCTTTACACATTATATATGAAAGTATTGCACCAGATGATCCAACCAACGCACCAGTGATAATTAAGGCTGTGTTTTCTAATGTAAATCCAATTCCAGCTGCAGCCCAGCCTGAATATGAATTCAACATTGAAATTACAACTGGCATATCTGCACCACCAATAGGAATAATAATTAAAAAACCAATTAAAAAAGAAACGGCTATTAAAATCCAAAATAAATTAGATGATTGAGTTGAGCAAAGATAAATTGTTAATATTACAATTAATATTAACAATAAAGCGTTCAATAAGTGCTGACCTTTAAAAGTTATAGGTGCACCGGACATTATTCCTTGTAATTTTAAAAATGCTATAACAGAACCAGAAAAAGTGATTGCACCAACGGATGCTCCTATCGCCATTTCAATTAAGCTTGCAAGTTTAATATTTCCTGGAGAGCCAAGATTAAATGCTGCAGGGTTTTTAAATGCTGATATAGCAACAAATACTGCTGCTAGACCAACTAAACTATGAAAGCCTGCAACTAATTCTGGCATAGCAGTCATTGGGATACGATATGCTATAAATGCTCCAATGCTACCTCCAATAGCCAAAAATATTAGAACATAAATAAAACCAGAGGTAAAATTATCAACAGAAAGAAATGTTACTGCCACGGCAATAATCATTCCAATTATACCAAATAAATTTCCTTGTCTTGAAGTTTCGGGAGATGACAAACCTCTTAAAGCTAAGATAAATAATACCCCAGATACTAGATATAGACTTGCAGATAGATTTGCAGACATTAATTATTTATCCTTTTTCTTTTTTTTATACATAGCTAACATTCTTTGGGTAACTAAAAATCCACCAAAAATATTAACAGCTGCTAAAATAATTGCTAAAAATCCATAAATACTAGACGATGAAAAAACAGCTCCATCACTTCCTGACAAAGCTGCAATTATCGCTCCTACAATAATTACTGAGGAGATTGCATTCGTAACTGACATTAAAGGAGTATGTAAAGAAGGTGTTACACTCCATACAACATAGTAGCCAACAAATATTGATAATATAAAAATACTTAATCTGAATATAAAAGGATCTATTTCCATAATACTATTTAATTAGTGTTTTCTCTATTATTTCATCCTCTAAATTAATATTTATTTTCTTATTTTCTTTATCATATAAATTAGAAATAAAATTAAATACATTTTTTGCATATAAATTAGAAGCAGATACGGGTAATTTATTTAATATATTTGCCTCACCCAAAATTTTAACACCATTTTTTTCGTAAATTTTATCAACTTCAGTAAATACAGTATTTCCTCCTTGAACTGCAGCTAAGTCATAAATAACTGAGCCTGGTTGTAAATTTTTAAACATTTCCTCTTTAATTATCTTTGGAGCCTCTCTACCTGGGATTAAAGCAGTACAAATTATTATATCAATTTTTTTTAATGTTTCTGAAAGTAATTCTTCTTGCTTTTTTTTAAATTCATCTGATGCTTCTTTTGCATAACCACCTTCAGTTTCTAAATTCTCAGATCCTTCAACTGTAAGAAATTTTCCGCCTAAACTCTCAACTTGTTCTTTAGAGGCCATCCTTACGTCTGTTGCAAATACTACAGCTCCCATTCTTTTAGCTGTTGCAATAGCTTGTAATCCAGCAACTCCAGCTCCAACCACTAATACTTTTGCTGCAGGAATTGTTCCAGCTGCTGTCATCATCATCGGAATTGCTCTTTCATAAACTTGGAAAGCTTCTATTACAGCTTTGTATCCAGCAAGATTAGCTTGTGATGATAAAATATCCATTGATTGAGCTCTGGTAATTCTTGGTAGCAACTCTAGAGAAAAACAATTTATTTTCTTTGATTTTAAATTCTCTAATTTTTCTTTATTTACAAAAGCGTTTAATGAACCAATCAAGGTTTGATTTTCTTTGAAAAATGATAATTTTTTCTCAACAGGTAATCCTAATTGAATAATAATATCAGAATTTTTAACTATTTCTTCTTCGTTATCTAAGAAATTAACTCCTAAATGTTTGTAATCTTCGTCATTGAAACCTAAGTGGGTTCCATAATTATTTGGCAATGATAAATTAAATCCTAAGCTGATATATTTTTTTGCAATTTCAGGTGTAATTGCTATTCGCTTCTCAGTATCTCGATTTTCTATAATTGAAGCTAAATTCATAATAAAAATATATCAAGATATTATAAAAGAAATATTGCCATTAATACTAAAACAGATATTACGGCAATCGTTCCCCAAAGCACAAACTTTGTAAAATTGTTCCAAGTATTTTTATGGTTTTCATTATCCATAAAATTTACTTTTGTCGTGCTTTAAATTTTGGATTAGTTTTATTAATTACGTAAACTCGTCCTCTCCTTCTAACAAGTTTAGAGTTTAAATCTCTTTTTTTAATCGACTTAAGTGAGCTTTTAATTTTCATTTTTTTTAGCCATTAATAAACGAAGATACGTAATCTTTCAAATTTATTTTTCCAAACTTTCTTATAATAGTATTCTTTTGCGACAATGTAGGCAAAGACGATGTAAATCTTTCTCCTTCTCGTGCTTTTAGATAGCGTAATTTAGAACCAAACATTTTGGCCACCTCTAAAATTGAATAAGATTTTTTATGAGAAATACTATAATGTCTAGATTTATCTAATTTCCAAGCATCAATACATATTTTAACTGTGTCATGAACATGGGTAAAACTTCTTGTTTGAGTTCCTGGTTTTACAACTGTTAATGGTTGTTTTTTTTTATACAAATGCTCAAAAATACCAATTACTGTTGCCATACTACCAGTTTTGATATGACGAGGACCGTAAACATTATAAAAATATATTATCTCAAATCTGAACTTAAACCATTTTTTTAAATTCTCTAGAAGTTCTAAATTTTTTGATTTTGTAAAAGCATACGGAGATAAATGTTTATCTTTACCTGAATTTCCCAAAGTGGCAGATGTAGCTGAATATATTAGCTTTATTTTATTATTCAAACAAAACTCAATAACAGCTTTTGATCCAACTGTATTAGATTGAAAACATTTTCTAAAATTCTTAAAACTTTCATAAATTCTTGCAAATTCACCAAAATGAAAAATTGCATTTATTTTATTTTTGTACCGACTAAGAATTTTATTTATATTTTTGGTATCTCCTCTTAAATACTTGACTCTATTATTCTTGATGTGATTTTTTTTTGAACCTGATGAATAATTATCTACACTAATTATTTTAAATTTAGTATTATTTACAAAATATTCTATGAGATTAGAGCCTATGAAACCAGCTCCACCTGTAACAACAATAAAATTTTTCATTTGGTTAAATCTTAAAATTTTGTTTATTTTTAATTGTTATCAGCAAAATATTTAGGAACATTTCATATCTTTAAAATAAAAAAAGTAAAGGAAAATTAATTACTTACTGAATTTTATGGAATTTTAAATGATTCAATAATAAAAAATAACAAAAAAAACAATGATAAAAATAAAATTAAAAGATATTACTTTTTATTCTGGTTCAAATGAGGAAATTTATGATAAATTTTTAAGATCTCAAATATTAGTTGCACCTGCTGCCTCGGCATTAGCTGATCTTGAAAAGAAACATGAATACTACAAAGCACTAAGAAATTCAGACATTGCAATATTAGACAGTGGTTTTTTCTGTATACTGTTAAGGATTTTAAAAAAGATCAAAGTAAAAAAATTATCTGGATATTTGTTTTTAAATTTATTTTTAAACAAGGTGGAAAAAAAAAGTAAAATTTTATTAATAAATCCATCTGAAAAATCAAAATTACTCAATGAAAAATTATTAAAAAAAAACAACTTTAAAAATTTTTCCTCTTATACTGCACCAATTTACAAAAAAAAATTAGAAGATTCAAAATTAATTAAATTTATAAATAATTACAATCCATCTTACATTATCATTAATCTTGGAGGTGGTGTGCAAGAGATTTTGGCACAATATATAAAAGTAAAAATCAGAAAAAAGATAAACATAATTTGTACTGGTGCAGCAATAGCTTTTATGACAGGGGAACAAGCTCCAATTAATAGAGTTGTAGATAAATATTACCTAGGATGGTTAGTAAGACTTCTTTTTGACCCAAAAACATATTTAAAACGAACAATGGTTTCTTTTAAGATTATAAAATATTTTATTAGAGGGGAGGTAAAACTTGCTGATTAAATGCCTGGCAATGACCTACTCTTCCATGTCTTAAGACAAAGTACCATCGGCGCTGAAAAACTTGACTTCCGAGTTCGGAATGGGATCGGGTATAACCTTCTCGCAATAATCACCAGGCGATAAATAAATAGCTTATAATTTTTAAAAGTAAATAGACTAATTTAAAATTTTGAAAACTTTTGGGTATTTTCTCCTGATTTTATTTGATTAAATATCCAGCTATAAGTTGTTTCAAGGCCAGTTTTTAAGCTAATAGAAGGTTCCCAACTTAATAATTTTTTAATTTTTTCATTATCGCTTGATCGACCTCTTACTCCTTTCGGCTTGTCCAGCTGATAATTTTTTTCTACTTTATATCCGCTAATTTCTTCAATTAATTCAATCATTTGATTTATTGAAACTTGTTCGTTACTTCCTAAATTATAGACTTCTGATGAGGTGCCTTCAAAAATCTTAAATGTTCCACTAACACAATCATCTATATACATGAAACTTCTTGTTTGCTCACCATCACCCCAAACATCTATTTTTTTCTCATTATTTAATTTTGCAGTTATTATTTTTCTACATAATGCTGCCGGTGCTTTTTCTCTTCCTCCATCAAAAGTTCCAAGGGGACCATAAACATTATGATATCTTAAAACTCTAGTATCCAAATTAAAATCTTCAGTAAAATGTCTACACATTCTTTCGCTAAATAATTTTTCCCAACCATAACCATCTTCGGGATCTGCAGGATACGCATCACTTTCTTTTAAGGCTGGTATAAAAACATCTTTTTGTTTTGATGCATTATAAACACATGCACTTGAAGAAAAAAAATATCTTTTAATATTATTTTCAACGCATGATCTTAAAAGGTTTGTGTTAATGAGTACTGAAAGCATACATTCAGCCTTATTATTTTCAATAAAACCCATGCCCCCCATATTACAAGCCATGTTAAAAACATAATCAACACCTTGGCTTACTTTCATACAATTTTCAAATTCCTTTAAATCTAGACAAAAATTTTTTGCCTCTGGAAAATTTTGAAACCAATACTCTAAGGGCTTTATATCGGCACAAACTACCTCATGACCTTCATCTAATAATTTTTTGGTAATATATCCTCCAATAAAACCACCTGCACCACAGACTAAGTATTTATATTTCATATTAATTTTAAAAAGTTTTATATTCTTATACAGTATAATAGGTTGTGGACAAGAAATTTTTATAAAACGATTTGTTCAATATTTGAATTTTAAAAATAAATGATAAATAAGTTTAAACTTAATAAATAAATAATTAAATGAGAAAAAATAAATTATATTTTTACTTTGATCTTTTTACACAAAATGACTTCACAAACTTAATAGTAAGACAATTTAAAAAAAGTGAAAGGTTAATTATATTTGATGTTGGTTGCTATGTTGGAAATTTTTCAAAAAAGTTGAAAACTAAGATAAATAGAAAATCAAAATTTTATTTGTTTGATCCAAATCCAAATTTGAAAAATGAAAAATTTAATATCTTTAATATTGCCCTAGGATCAAAAAACATAAAAAAAAAGTTTTATTTCAATACTTTATTAGAACATTCGGGTTCCTCTATGAGCAACATTACTAAAAATGATTTTTTATGGAACCTTTCAAGAAAGATTTTGTTTTTTAAATTTGGAAAAATATTCAAAAAAATTATAGTAAATTGTGAAACCATTGATAGTTTTTGTAAAAGAAAAAAAATAAAAAGAATTGATATACTTAAAATTGATGTTGAAGGATCAGAGCTTGAAATAATTCTAGGTGCTAAAAACACTTTAAAAAAAATAAAAGTTATTCAAATAGAAGTTTTTGGTAGAAAAGATAATATTAAAATTAAAATTGATAAAATATATAGTTTGTTAAAAAAATATAAATTCAAAATAATTAAAATGAAAAGAATTTATTCAGTCTCAATATTAAGTAATATTGCTGCTTATGATATTTTATTAATAAATGATGCTAATTAAAATTAAATCACTCTTTCCTGTTAAGTTTAAAACATTTATTAAAAAATTTAGAAAATTTAATGGATATAATAATTTAGATAAACAAATGTTAAAATTTATTAATTTTAAAAATGGTTTTTTTATAGATATAGGTGCAAATGATGGTGTAAATCAATCTACGACTTGGTATTATGAAAAAACATTAAATTGGAAGGGTGTTTTAATCGAACCTTTGCCTCATATTTACAAGGAATTAAAAAAAAATAGATCTGATAAAAATTTTTTTTTTAATGTTGCTGCGGTATCTAAAAATTACAAAAAAAAAAATATTGAAATTATATATAGCAAAGACTCTCTAACAGCAAAAATTAAAAATTTTGAAACTAATTATAAAAATAAAAAAAGTGTGAATGTAGAAGCACTAACAATAAAAAATATATTAAACAAAATTGTCAGTAAAAACAAAAAAATTGATTTTTTTTCATTAGATGTTGAGGGTGCTGAGTTCGAAGTTCTGGATGGTATTGATTTTAGTGAAAATAAAATTAAATACTTTTTAATTGAAACGGCAAATTTTAAAAGATTAAAGTTATTTTTAGAAAAAAAAGGGTTTAGGTATGTATTAAGATTATCTAATTATAATATAAGTGATTTACCAGATTATGGAGATTACTTATTTGAAAATACCAAAGAATAACTTAATTTGTATGATAAAATTATTTTAAGTTTATGAAAAAAATTCTTATAACAGGTGGTTCAGGGTTTATTGGAACTAACTTAATTTTTCATTTAGTTAAAAAAAACTATAAAGTTTTTAATATTGACAAAATATCAAAAGTATCAACACCTGAAAAATTTAAAAAAAAAATAAATAAAAATTATTATTTTTTTAAGCAAAATCTTCTTAATGAAAGTAAATTAAAAAAAACAATTTTTAAAATAAAACCTGATATAATTTTAAATTTAGCTGCAGAAAGTCATGTAGATAGATCTATTGATGAACCTAAATTTTTCATTATTAACAACATCTCATCATCTTTAAATTTATTTAAAGTGCTAAGAGGATACTATAAATATAATAAAAAAATAAAAATATTTCATTTTTCAACTGATGAGGTTTATGGAAGTAACAACAATAAAATTTTTAGTGAGAAGAGTATTTATAATCCAAGCTCCCCATATGCAGCCTCCAAAGGAAGTTCAGATTTGGTCGCTAACTCTTTTTTTGAAACATATAACTTGCCAATGACTATTTTCCATATTTCAAATAATTACGGTCCTTTTCAATTTATTGAGAAGTTTATACCCAAAATAATTACGAATTATTTAAATAATAAAAACATACCAATATACGGAAATGGTTTAAACATAAGAGAGTGGCTCTATGTAAAGGACACTTGTATTGCAATTGAAAAAGCATTCAAATCTAATATTAAGAATGAAAGATATAATATTGGCTCTGGTAAAAGATATAAGAATATTTTTTTAACTAAATTGATTATTAGAATATTAAAAAATAAATTTAAAATTAAATCAAAAAGTAAAATTTTATATGTGAAAGACAGGCCAGGTCATGACTTTCGATACGCGATAAATTCAAAAAAGTTTTATAATAAAGTAAATTGGAAGCCGAAAAAAACTATTGTTTCAGGTTTAGAGGAAACAATATCTTGGTATTTAGATAATAAAAAATGGTTACGCAATTCTAAAAAGAAATATAATGGAAAGAGACAAGGTAGTGTATGATTTCAAAAGGTGTTATTCTTTGTGGTGGCACAGGTTCAAGATTGTATCCGGTAACAAAATCAATTAATAAACACTTGGTCCCTGTATATAATAAGCCTATGTTCTATTACCCAATTTCTATTTTAATGTTGGCAGGTATTAAGGATATTTTAATTGTTACTGGAAAAAATCAAAAAAAATATTTTGAACAATCAATAGGTAGTTATGAAAATCTTGGTATTAATATAAGTTTTAAGGAACAAAGCTTGGCAGATGGAATTCCAAACGCATTACGGTTTGCCAAAGATTTTGTTAAAAAAGAAAATTTTGCTCTCATTCTTGGAGATAATTTTTTTTATGGATCAAATTTATCAACAATTTTTCAAAATTTTTTTAAAAATAAAATAAATGGTGGAACAATATTTCTATATCCTTCAAAAAATCCAAGTAATTTTGGTGTTGTGGAATTAGATAAAAAAGGGAAAGTCTCAAAAATTCTTGAAAAACCCTCAAAAACAAAATCTAATCTTGTGATAACTGGTCTTTATCTTTTTAACAATAAAGTTTTTGATTACGTCAAAAAATTAAAAAAATCAAAAAGGAACGAAACAGAGATTGTAGATATAATTAATATTTACAAACAAAATAAAAAATTAAAATTATTTAAATTGCCACGTGGAAGTACATGGCTAGATATGGGTACTTTTAATGATTTAATACAATCAAGTTTATTTGTTAAAAACATTGAAAAAAGACAAAATTATCAGATAGGATGTTTGGAAGAGATAGCTTTGAACAAAAAATGGATAAGTAAAGTAAATATAAATAAAAGAATAAAAGAGTTTAAAAATTCATCTTATTCTAATTATTTAAAAAATTTAATTTAAAAATAAAATATTTAAATGATCAATAAAATTTTAACACCAAGAAAATTTAAAATTAAACAATTCAAAGATCAAAGAGGTGTGCTATTTGAATTAAATAGATTGCCAGGAAATAAATTTAAGAATGAAATATTAACATTTTCGAAAAAAAATGTTCTTAGAGGAATTCACTACAAAAAAAATTATGAAAATAAATTAGTAATTGTTCTTAAGGGAAAAATATTAGATTTTTGTATTCAACTTAAAAGAAAATTGCCTATAAAAATCTTTAAATTTAATTTAAAAAAAGGTGAAGGATTATTTATACCTAAGGGTTTCGCCCACGGGTATTTATGTAAAGGAAATGAAAACATAATTCTCTATAAACTTTCGACTAGATACAATAAAAAATTAGAAAAAGGGATTATATGGAATGATGAAACCTTAAAATTAAATTGGAAAATAAAGAAACCTATTCTATCAAAAAGAGATAAAAAATTTAAAAAATTATTAATAAGATGAGAAGAATTATTCTATCGGGAGGTGAAGGAGAGTTAGCTAAAAAAATTTTTTTCTTTAATAAAAAATATAAAATTTATGCCCTTAACAAAAAAACTCTAGATATAACAAATTATAAGAATGTAATAAAAGTTATAAAAAAATTTAAACCAAATTATTTTATTCATACGGCAGCTTTGAGTTCACCAATGACACAACATGAAAAAGATCCAATTGAAAGTATAAATGTTAATATTATAGGAACTTCAAATGTGGTAAAAGCTTGTTATTTATCAAAAACAAAATTAATTTATATTTCAACTAATTTTGTTTATCCAGGTAAAAAAGGGAATTACAAAGAGGCAGAAAGCTTAAATCCTATTAATCTCTACGGTTGGTCTAAGCTTGGAGGAGAATGTGCAGTAAAGTTTTTAAAAGATAGTTTGATAATCAGAGCATGCATAACAAAAAAACCTTTTCCACATAAGTATGCATTCACAAACTATGTAACAAGTTTTTTAAGTAATGATGACGCTGCAAAAATCATACTTAAATTAGTCAATAAGAAAGGAATAATTAATATGGGTGGAAAGATACAAACGCCTTATGAGTACGCTATTAAAGAGAATAAAAATATATTAAGAAAAAAAATTTCCTTAAAGCAGAAAAAAAAGATGGGTTATGATACAAGTCTTGATAGTTCAAATCTAAAAAATATTTTAAAAAATTTTTAAATGCTAATTTTTAATTTTCAATCATTCCAACCCAAAAAAAATTGAAAAATTTAAGTTTAAATTTCCTAGAAAAGTTTGTCTGTATATTTTTGATTTTTTAAGAAATTTAAAAGACGATAATTTATATTTCATATTATTCCTTAAATAATTATAATTTGATAGGATTTCTAAGTTTTGTTTTTCATAGTTATCAACTATTTCATTTAGTAAACTAACATTTAGTTCGTTAAAAAGCTTGTTACCTCCTTTTATCAAAAAAAGGAATCTACTCAGCCTGCTTTCAAATGATTTGCCAATACCGTGATCATTATTTGAATGTTGTCTATATAAAATTTTTGGGTGTTTATCGTAAAATACTTTGTTTCCATAAAATGTAACCAAAATATAAAATAACCAATCTATGGATGTAATTGGATGATTTTTAATTTTTCTGAAAATTTTCATTGCAGAATGATTAAAAACCATTGTATTTGCTCCAGCAATATTTTGAACTATTGCATTTGCGAAACCTGTTGGTTTTTCAAATATAGGAGAATAACCAATGGTTTTTAAATTTTCGTCAGTAACTTGTACTCTTCCTCCATATAATGAATATCCTTCATTTAGCTTTGATATTGAATGTATCAGCTTATCCTCAAACCATACATCATCCTGGTCTGCAAAAGCGTAATATTTATACTCTGGAACCTTTAAGGTTAAACTAATATAATTTTTGACAGGATGTTTGAAATTTACTTTATATAACTTCTTAAAAATATTTGGATATTTTTTAAAATAATCATCTAGAATTATTAATGTATCGTCATTTGATCCATCGTCTGAAATATATAAATGAACCGGAAATTTTTTTTGGTTAATTATACTTTCTATCTGAGCTTTAATAAATTTTGACCCGTTATATGTGGGCATTAAGACAGCTACAGTTTCATATAACATATATAATTATTTCTTAAAATAAGCTAAGTGTGATTTTTTTAAATTTGATCGCAATTTTATTAATTTTTGAACATTTTTATTATTTTTTTGATCTTCTCTTGGTGCAAACAATGCCCTCTGACGACTTATTACATTTCTTTGAGGTTTGCATAAATAGTAAATTGCCAAACTTTTCCTATAAATGCCGTTTGGTTGTTTTAACTTTGTGGTCATACCATGCCAGGAATTTTGTGTAGTATCAAAAATAATAGCTTTATTAAATGATGGAACAATTTCTTTAATTAAATTTGCAGGTTGATTTGATAATCTATCATTGCTCCATAAACCTAAGTGGCCACCATAATTTGACTTAAAATTTTTAGATATATAAATTATTAAGTTAATTTTTCTTTGTAGCCCAAGTTTTGGATGTATTGAATAATCTAAATGAGGATTCAAATTGCCACCTCTTCCATGTATATGCCAACCACCACCGTGCAAACCCGGATCTGGAAACAAATTAGTACCTACAATTTTAGATAAGAATTTCACAAATTTATTGGAAATTAAATATTCAAACAGTAAGTATGTTTTTTCTGGAAAAACATTCCAATCATTCAATGCTTTTTTATTCTCTATATCATTTTTATATCTATACCATTTATCAGAATTATAATTTAAAAATTCCCTTTCCAATTTTTTTGCAAATTTAAGATCAAAAAAATTTTCAATAACCATGTGATTAAATGGATTTGAATTTTTATAAGAAGGTGAATTTGATTTAATTTTTTTTAAATTGATAAAATTTTCTATGTTTGTTTTGATCATAAGATTATTAATATTTAACAAAATAAAAATTTATATATAGATAAAAAATTATTTTTTTTATACAATCATTATGCTTAATAAATATAAACATAGTTATTTAAAAAAAATGAATCCTAAATATTTAATTAAAAATCTTACAATATTTCAGCTTTATATAAATCTCAAGGATAGTGTAAATTGGATAAGGAGAAACTTTCAACCACCTAGCCCCCCTTTCGTAAAACATAAAATTATTAAAAATCATCTAATAACTAATTCAATATTTATTGAAACTGGTACTTTAATTGGAGATACTATTCTGAAATTATCAAAAAATTTTAATAAATGTGTTACAATTGAACCTTCAAAAAAATTTTATGAAATAAGCAAGAGAAGATTCATCAAATTAAAAAATGTTGAAATAATAAATGGTACATCTGAAGATAGTCTTGAGGGTGTATTAAAAAATATAAAAAATCAAAATGTGACCATTTATTTAGATGCTCATGACTCTGGAATGGGGACATTTTCTGGAAATAAATTAACCCCAATAATTCAAGAGTTAAATTTAATTAAAAATTATAAAAAGAATTTTGAAAATTGTGTAATTATAATTGATGATGTAAGAGATTTTAAAGAAAATAGTGGATACCCAAAAATTGAATATTTATTTAATTTTGCTCTCGAAAATGAAATGACAATTAATATAGAACACGATATGTTTATAATGAAATCTATAAATTAATTATTATTTATCTTTTAGCAATTTCTTAAGCTGATAAATATTAGAAAATTTTTTAATATTTTTATTTTTTGTAAATTCAAATATATCCCAAATTATAGTTTTTGAAATCTTTCTAAAGTTTATTTTATTATTTTTTTTATCTAAATAAGAAATAAATAATATCTCTACGTGCTTAATTAGTGTATTTAAATTTTTATATCTTTTAAAACTTTTAATATTTTTATTTACATAATTATCATAATAAAAAACTCGCATTCCAAGTTTTTTACTCTCTTGCATTAATTTCAGTGCTACGCTTTCAGTTATATCATCAGTATTTGGCTTATAGCTAATACCTAAAAAACCAATTTTTTTAAATTTATTTCTTTTAAAAAATTTTAAAATGTTAAACATATCTGAATAAGTGCTAATGTTTATTTTGTTCGTTGTTTTTGGAATTAAGTGATTTAAATTCATTGATTTGCAAAAATTTATCAAAGCAAGGTTGTCTCTTGGAAAACAAGGTCCCGAAAAAGGTCCTCCTTGTTTAAAATAGTGGTTGCCTATTCTTTTATCTGATCCAATTGCTTCCAAAACTACTTCAGCTGAAGTCAAACCATTTTTATCAGTCAATTTTTTTACAAAATTGGTGAAGGATATTTTAGAGGTAATATAGCAGTTGACTAAAAGTTTTACTAGTACTGCCTCTTTCAAAGACATAGGTTTTAAAATAGGTTTTTTATAAATTTTTCTATAAATTAATTTTATTTTAGAAAGCGCTTGATTTGATGAATAACCTAACAATATATAATCTGGACTTTCCAAATTTTTAAAAACATTTCCTAATGCAACAAAATATGGATTATAAATAAAAGAAAAATCAATATCGTTTATTAATCCTTTTTTTTCCATAAATGGAATTAATTCTTCTTCAAAACTACCAGGGCTGACAGTTGAGTTAATATTTATTATATGAGGCTGTTTTTTTGATTTTGCCTTTATAAAAGTGCATATATTATCAAGAACATTTAATAATAATTTATTACTAAACTTTCCACTTCTTAAACTTGGCGTTGGAACTGTAACGTAGGTTATATCTGTATTTAACAAACATTCCTGAATAGAGTTGAATATCTTAATTTTTTTTTTATATTTGTTAATTCCTACCTCTGATGATAAGTATGTTTTATCATTTATTTTTAATTCCTCACATAATTTTTGATTTATATCATAAGCAGAGACCTCAAAGTTAAATTTTTTCAAAAATTTGGCCATTGGAAAACCTAACTTGCCCAAGCCAATTACACTTATTTTCATTGTTGATATTTATAAATAATAATTAAAATAAAGAAATTGTTTAATATAAAAAAAAAATATATCAACAAAATCTCTAAAATGAATATTTTAACATACAACTATTATAACAAGCGTCATACTCAAGGAATTGGTGGTGTTTTACAAGGTGAGTTATTGGCTTATCTTATGTCAAAATATTATAATTTCAAATTCATCAGATCAAAATTTTTTTACTTCAGGGGACATGAGAAAAGACTTAATGTCAATAAATGGGAAGGTGCTTTCCAATTTCTTAACAATACAAACAAAACAAAAAATCAAATAATTAAAAATATAGCCAGTATAAAAGAATTAAATAATAAATCAAAATATATTCTTTCAATACCATTTAATTTATCATTAAAAAAATTTAGTAAAATTTCTGTTTCAAATCAGAAGAAAATAATAAAAAATTTTAGAAAATTATTTTGGAAAAGTAATCACAAATTACTAAGAAAAAGTAGATATAAAAATATTGTTCTTCATTTAAGGAATTTTTCCAAAGGGGACGAAATATTTGGTGATGAAAGTATAATTTATGAATATTTTAGTTATGATTATAATATTCCAAATAATAATCCTAAATTTTACACAAATTGGTACACTAGTTTAATAACTAAAATAATCAAAAAAAATAAATTAAATAAGAAAAATGTAAAAATTCACATATGCTCTACTGGTTATACTAAGCAATTTAATGAAATAAAAAAAAGATTAGAAAAATTAGCGAAAGTTAATTTAAGACTAAATAATAAAAGTTTTGAAGATTTTACTTTAATGATTAATGCAGACCATTTAATTATGGCACAAAGCTCTTTTAGTTATTTAGCCTCATTTATAAACAAGGGTAAAAAATATATTAGAAATGGATTTCGTCAATATTTACCCTTCGATGTAAGAGTTGTTAAAGACTACGAATTGGAAAATTTCTATTATTCAAATTATATATATAACAATTTATTAAGATTAATTTTAAGAATGAAAATTAAAATTAACAAAATTTTTAAATTTAAAAGATTTTAAATTTTTATCCACCTACTAGGAACAGTATCTTTGTTAGGAAAACTCTTAGTACATATAATAATATTTTTTTTAAATTTTAATTCAGATAAATATGCAGCCCACCAATAAAGAGTACTATTACTTATAATCAAATTTTTAAAATTACTCATTAACCACAAATTATCATTTGCATTTTCATATCCATTTTCAGGGGTAATAAACGTTATGTTATTTTTATTTATTTTTAATTTAGTACATAATCTCTCTGCATAAATTTGCTTAGAAGAAAAAAAATAAAATTTTGGATTTTTTATTTTCTTACAGATAGTCTTAATAGCTTTTGAATAGAAATGAGTGGAGTTTATACCTCCAGCAGTATAATGAAGGTGCTTAGGTAAACCTTCATGCATCCTTATACCAAGAGCAACTGAATTAGGTTTGATTTTGTTTTTTATTCTTTGAAATGTTTTTGATTTTATTTTTTTTGGGGCAATTTCATTTATTATTAATTTTTTATTATTGATAAAATATTTTTCAGATTGAAAAAGTCCCATCATGTAAAGTTTTTTTTTAAAACGAATTTTTTCAATTTTTTTATGATAATTTTTATTGTTAGAAAATTCATTTATAACTAAAAAATTTTGAAATTTATATTTAAGCTTAACTAAATTAAATAATTTTTTGATTATTCTAAAAAATAAAAAAAAATAAACAAAATTTTTTATTTCTACAAACTTTTTTTTTTTTAGATTTAGGGAAAAATATCTCTTAAATCTAAAATCATCTATAAATCCAGTTGATTTATCAATAATAAGCAAAGCCTTGTTTTTTAAAGCAATATTTCTTGCTGCGGAATATTGAAATAGTTGATTACCCAATCCTCCTGCTAAATATATGTATAGTTTTTTTTTCATTAGCAATGTTCATTATAGATTCAAAAAAGCAAAAATGCTAATGTGTTACTTTTATTACTAACTTTTTTAAATTGAATCTTAATTTTTTCACTTATGCTTAAAAAAAAATTTAAATTTAATTTCAAAAAATATGATTTTATTTTTGATTTAGCTTTATTACTTATAATTTTTATTTCTCTTTACATGGGTATAACTTACTCAACATATCATACTGATCCCTGGCATTGGGGAGTAATCGTAGGAGGGGTAATTGATTATATTAATGGTTTCAGCCTGTTTAAAGATATCCATGTACTTTATGGACCTGGACAAATAATTTTTTTAAAATTTATTAATAATTTTTATTCTATAGACTATTTCAGTATAGGTGTTGTTACATCAATAATTTATGTATCAAATTTAATATTAATTTATTTCATTTCAAAAAAAATTAGTAATAAATTTACTGCATTTGTCATAATATTAATTTTTTTTCTATTGAGCAACTATGCTCAAACTCCTTGGCCTGATTTTTATGCAGGTTTATGTATTACTTTTTCAATACTTTTTTTAAATTTAGGTAGAAGTAGTAAAAAATATTTAATCTTTGCGTCATTATTTTTAATTTTATCTATAACTTTTAGAACCACTTACCTCTATACAATAATCAGTGGAATTTTAACCTATCTAATTTTTACAAAAATATTAAAAATCAATTTATCAAATCATATTAAGTACTTCTTTATTTATAGTTTTTACTTTTTAGTTTTATATTTGCTTTTAATTATTATTAATCAAAATTTTGAACTGTGGATAGAGCAGGGTATTTTGATAACATCATCTTTAATAGAAGATAAATATTTATATAACTTTGATATAAGTTATGTATATATTTTAATAAAGTTCATTTATCATTTCGTTTTTCCAAGTAAATTAGAAAACTTTTATTTTCTTCTTTTATTCATAAGTAGTTTCGGGTTTTTGTTTTTTTTATTAAAAAAGAAATCTTTAAATTTTAAAA
>CABZSV010000008.1 GCA_902528575.1 uncultured Pelagibacteraceae bacterium | reverse complement strand
CTAATTAAATTAGGAGTAGATATAATTAAAATTGGTATAGGGCCAGGTTCTATTTGTACAACAAGACTGGTTGCTGGAATAGGAGTTCCTCAATTAAGCGCAATTTTAGCTGTAAGAAGTGGTTTAAAAAATAAAAATGTTAAAATAATTTCAGATGGTGGAATAAAATATTCTGGTGATTTAGCAAAAGCATTTGCTGCAGGAGCTGATGCTGTAATGATTGGTTCATTATTTGCAGGTACAAACGAAACTCCAGGGAAATTAATTAAAAAAAATGGACAGCTTTTTAAAAGTTTTAGAGGCATGGGTTCTGTTGGAGCTATGAATAAAGGGTCAGCCGATAGATACTTTCAAAAAAAACAAAAAGACTCCTCAAAATATGTGCCTGAAGGTGTTGAAGGTTTTGTAAAATATAAAGGAGATGTTGGGAGTATTATTTATAAATTAATTGGTGGATTGAAATCTTCTATGGGCTATCTTGGATCAAAAACAATCATTAAATTAAGAAATAAACCACAATTTGTGAAAATTACAAAAGCTGGATTTTATGAAAGTATGGTTCATAATGTAGATGTGGTAAAAAACGATAGTAAATATTAATGAATAAATTTTTAAAATTAATAGGATTAATACTTTTAACAGCTTCTTTTAACAGCACGTCTTTTAGTAAAGAAAATTTTTTTAATGAAGCTTTAGAACTGTTTAAAAAAGAAAAATATGAAGATGCGCGTTTTCTATTTGAGAGAAATATTGTTTTTAATCCAAAAGATGCAAACTCATATTTATATTTAGCAAAAATTTATAACCAAGAAGAAAATCAGAGAAAAGAAGAATACAATTTAGAAACAACACTTTTAATTGAGCCAGACAATGAAGAAGCTTTATTAATGTTAATGAAAATTGCTTTAGAAAAATCTAATTATGAAAAAGTTAAAGATCTTTCAGATAATTTTATAAAAGTTTGTAAAAATTTATGTGATGAAAACAAAGATATTCAAGAGTCATTAAAAAATATAGAACCTGAAAATAATGAGTCTTGATCAAAATCTTAACAAAATCTTAATAATAGATTTTGGTTCTCAATTTACCCAATTAATTGCAAGAAGAGTAAGAGAATTAGGTGTGTTTTCAGAAATAGTTAGTCACAAAAAAATAAAACTAAAATACATAAACAACAACATTAAAGGAATAGTTTTATCTGGTGGTCCATTAAATGTTTATCAAATAAATAAATATTCATTTGATAAAAAAATTTTACGACTTGATGTACCAGTTCTTGGAATATGTTTTGGACATCAAATTTTATCAAAACTAAATGGTGGAAGGGTAAAACAATCAAAACATAGAGAATTTGGTTTAGCTAATGTCTATAAAAAGAATAATAGTCTTTTAACAACTAATTTTTTTGGAAATAAAAAATCCAAACAAGTTTGGATGAGCCATGCTGATCAAGTTTCAAAACTTCCTAAGAGTTTTAAAGTTGTAGCATCAAGTACTAATTCAAAATTTGCAATTGTTGAAAATAAAATAAAAAAATATTATGGGGTACAATTCCACCCAGAGGTAACTCATACTGAGAATGGAAAGAAATTAATAAGTAATTTCATTTTTTTAATTTGTAAAATTAAAAGAAATTGGTCTTCTAGGGATCAAAAAAATCAGCTTATTAAAGATGTTAGAAAACAAGTTGGAAGTAACAAAGTTATTTGTGCTTTATCAGGAGGTGTGGATAGTAGTGTAGTTGCTCAATTACTGAATAAAGCTATTGGTAAAAAACTTTATTGTATTTTTGTAAACACAGGCCTTCTAAGAAAAAATGAAGAAGTACAGGTAGTTCAAACTTTTAAGAAGCGTTTAAAAATGAATTTAATTTATGTAAATGCTGAAAAGGAATTTTTAAAAAAATTAAATAATGTTTCTGATCCAGAAAAAAAAAGAAAAATAATTGGTAATTTATTTATCAAAATATTTGAGCGATACGCTAAGAAAATTAAAAATGTTAAATTTTTAGCTCAGGGCACTCTTTATCCAGACTTGATTGAAAGTAAATCAGTTACTGGTAGTCAAACTTCTAAAATTAAATCACATCATAATGTTGGTGGCTTACCAAAAAAAATGAATTTAAAATTAGTAGAACCACTAAAATTCTTATTTAAGGATGAGGTAAGAAAATTAGGATTAGAGTTAAATTTAAGTAAAGAAATTATTTCAAGACATCCTTTTCCTGGACCAGGCTTAGCAATTCGAATGCCAGGTATTATTACTAATGAAAAAATTAAAATTTTAAAAGAAGCTGATTATTATTTTATTCAAGCTTTAAAAGATCACGGTCTTTATCATAAGATTTGGCAAGCATATGCAGCATTACTTCCAGTGAAAACCGTTGGTGTAATGGGGGATAATCGTACTTATGAATATTTATGTTTGCTAAGAGCAATTACCTCTGAAGATGGAATGACAGCAGATTATTATGAATTTAAAAAATCCTTTATGCAAACTATTTCAAATAAAATAGTTAACAGTATAAGGGGTATTAATAGAGTTGTTTATGATGTAACATCAAAACCTCCAAGCACTATTGAACTTGAATAAATAAATGAAAAAACCAATAGCAATACTTGCCGAAATCATTAAACAAAACAATATTGATTTAAGTTTTAACATTATTGAAATTGGAGCTGTCCAACTCCTGGATACTCAAGAACCATTTTATGAACTTTTAAATTATTTCCCATCAAGCCAAATTATTGGTTTTGAACTAGATGAAGAAGTATGTTCAAAAATGAACGCCAGTGCAAAAAGAGGTGTAAAATATTACCCCTATGCTTTGGGAAAAGCTAACGAGAAAAGAAAACTTTATATAACTCAACACCCAATGTGTTCAAGTTTATATAAGCCAAATGAAGAATTAATAAGATTGTATAATGCATTTGAGGTTGCTTACTTAAAAGAGGAAACAGAGATTGATACAATTACCCTCGACTATTTTATAGAGCAAAATAAAATTGGTGAAATTGATTTTATAAAGATAGATGTGCAAGGAGCAGAATTAGATATTTTTCAAGGTGGAAAAAAAACCCTTGAAAATGTTTTAAAGATTGTAACAGAGGTTGAATTTATTCCACATTATATAGATCAACCACTTTTTGGAGATATTTGTAAATATTTAAAAAAACATAATTTAATGTTTAATAAATTTCTTGGTTTAGCTGGCCGTGCGTTAAAACCACTTATTTTAAAAAATGCACAAACACCTTCTCAACACATATGGACAGATGCGGTTTTTATTTATCATGTTCAAAAAATAAAAAATTTAAGCAATATAAAATTACTCAAATTAAGTTTGCTCTCATTATTATATGGAAGCGTTGATTTAACTCATTTTTGTTTAGCAGCATACGATGAAAATAATTCCACTACATTTGCTAAAGATTTTATGAGTAAAGCTAAAAATTAACTTTTCTAATATTTGTTAAAATCTATTTATTGAATTAGCTAATCAATTAGCTATAAATATTTTTATGAAATATTTACATACTATGATCAGAATTAAAAATGTAGAGGAGTCCTTAAGGTTTTTTTGTGAAGGTCTAGGCCTTAAAGAAACAAGAAGAATGGAAAATGAAAAAGGAAGATTTACTTTAATTTTTCTTGCAGCCCCTAACGATGAAAAAGCAGAAATAGAATTAACTTATAATTGGGATGGAGATGAGCTAGGAGAAGGTTCAAGAAATTTTGGCCATCTTGCTTATAGAGTAGATAACATTTATGAAACATGCCAAAGATTAATGGATATGGGCTACACGATTAATAGACCGCCAAGAGATGGTCATATGGCTTTTGTTAGATCACCAGACAAAATTTCAATTGAAATACTTCAAGAAGGAAATTTAGAACCCAAAGAGCCTTGGGCCTCAATGGAGAATACTGGTACCTGGTAATATTTTTCTAATGTGGATTGCTAAGTTTAACAAACCATACAAGGAAAAAATTAAAAAATTAACTTTTAATTTTGCAGATATTAAGAAAGGTGAAACGATGCTAGTTTCGTCCCCAAGTTCAATAGCAAAATATATTCATAAAATTCCCAAAGGTAAAAAAAAGACAGTTATTGAAATGAGAGAAGCTTTAGCTAAAAAAGCCAAAGCTAACAAAACGTGCCCAGTATCTACAGGAATTTTTTTAAGAATTGCTATAGAGGCATCATTAGAGGAACAAATTAAAAAAAAAACTAAAAAACCAAAACTTCCTTTTTGGAGAATTATTGACGAAAAATCTCCTATTACAAAGAAACTATCTATATCTAAAAAGCTTCTGAAAGCTTATAAGAACCAAGAATTTATAAATGAGTAAAATTAAAAAATTTATTGAAAAAAAAAATAAGTCAAAAATAGTTAGTCTAACTGCCTATTCAAAAAATATTGCTTCCATATTGGATAATTATTGTGATTTAATTTTAGTAGGAGACTCACTTGGTTCGGTTTTATACAATTATAAATCCACAAGAGAAGTAACTTTGAGCACTATGATTGAACATTCTAAAAGTGTCAGAATGGGTATAAAAAAAAGTTTAATGATTGTTGATATGCCACATAACACCTATCGAACTCCTAAAGAAGCAGTAAAAAATGCAAAGCAAATAATGAAAAAAACAAAATGTGACGGTGTAAAATTAGAGGGTGGAAAAAGAATTTATGAAACAATCAAATCTTTAGTTAAAAACAAAATTCCAGTTATGGGTCATTTAGGTTTGCTTCCCCAGTCAGATAAAACTTTCAAGTTTAAAGGAAAAAAAAAGTTAGAGAGAAACAACATTATAAGAGACTCGCAATTATTAGAAAAAGCTGGAGTATTTTCAATTGTTTTGGAATGTGTTGAAACCTCTTTAGCAAAACTTGTTACAAAAACGATTAAAGTGCCAACAATAGGGATTGGATCTTCTAAATATTGCGATGGTCAAATATTAGTTTTTGATGATTTAATTGGATTAAATCCAATGAATTACAAATTTGTAAAAAAATATGCCAATATTAGAAATCATATTTCTAAAGCTGTTTCAAATTATTCAAAAGAAGTTAGAAAAATTAAATTTCCTAATAAAAACAATTCTTTTTAATTAAAAGTATTTTTTAAATTCTTCATTAATATTTAGTATTTCAAGATCAACTAATCCACCAATTACTAATTGTAGACCAACGATTAAGATAAATATTAAACCAACATAAGCTATCCAGATATGTCTTTGAATATAATTAGCCATATATGTTGCTAATGCGCCAGTAAGAACTACTGATAAAACAAGTCCAAATATCATAAATCCAAAATAACCTTTAGCTGCAGCTACAACACCAATGACGTTATCGAAACTAATCATGATATCTGCAAACAAAACTTTTCCAATACTACTTATATAAGAAGGTTCTTTACTTTTTTTTGTAGTGGGTTTTACTTTTTTAATCTCTAATAAATCTTTCCTTAAATCATTAACAATCCAGATTAATAACAAACCACCTAAAATCTTTATAAAATAAAATTCAAATAAAAAAGTCGCAAAAATTGCAAAAAATATTTTAAAAACAAATGCCCCAATTACACCCCAAAGAATTATTTGTTTTCTATTTTTTGGAACAAAATTTGAAGCAATAGACCCAACTATTACCGCATTATCTGCTGTTAATATAATTGTGATAAAAATTATATTAGTTAAAATTATGAGCTCTTCAATCAAGATAACATTATAATAGTGCAATCTGTCAAATTTTCAATGAGACCATAATGATAATTTTATTGATTTAATCTCTGAGAGATAATTAAATGTTCATTTTAAAAAGGAGGATAGATGAAATTATTCAAACTATTTATATCTATAATTACATCAGTATTGTTATTTGCAAACGTTTCTTTAGCTGAAAAATGGGATATGGCACTTGCTTATGGTGCTGGAAACTTTCATTCTGCTAATGCAACAGAATTTGCAAAGAATGTAACTGAAAAAAGTGGTGGAAAACTTACAATTGTTACTCACCCAGGTGGTTCATTATTTAAAGGTGGTGAAATTTTCAGAGCTGTAAGAACAGGTCAAGCACCTATTGGTGAGAGATTTATGTCTGCTCTTGGAAAAGAAGATCCTTTATATGAAATTGACTCATTACCTTTCTTAGCAACTACTTATGATGATGCTATGAAATTATATGAAGCTTCAAAGCCATATATTGTTAAGAGTCTTGATGAAAAAGGACTAGTATTTCTTTATGCAGTGCCATGGCCAGCACAAGGACTTTACAGTAAAAAGCAAATTAAAAAAGTTGGTGATCTAAATGGATTAAAATTTAGAGCATACAACTCTGCAACAATTAGAATCGCGGAGTTAACAGGAATGGCGCCAACTAAAATTGAAGCAGCTGAAATTAGCCAAGCATTTTCTACAGGTGCAGTTGAAAGTATGATTACTTCTCCTACAACTGGAAAAAATAGCAAGATTTGGGAAAATGGTGTTAAATATTTTTATGATATAGCAGCATGGTTTCCAAAAAATATGATCATAGCTAACAAAGCAGCTTGGAATAAACTTGATAAAGCAACTCAAGATCTTGTCATGAACCAAGCAGCAATTGCTGAAGAAAAGGGTTGGGAATTATCTAAACAAGGTAATACCGGAGACAAGAAAGCTTTAGCAGATGCTGGAATGGAAGTAGGTGAAGTTAATTCAGCTTTGAAAAAACATTTTGAAAAAGTTGGAGCAACAATGTCTGAAGAGTGGAAAGCAAAAGCTGGAGACAGAGGTGCTGCAGTTTTATCTGCTTACAAATAAATAGTCTTAAAAAAAAGGCCAACTTGTAGTAAGTTGGCCTTTTTACTAAATGTTTCAATCAATAAATAATAATCTAAACAAACTTTATAAATTTTCGGGATATTTAGCTGCCTTTTTTTTAATACTTGTTGCAGTTTTTATTTTAATTGGAATTTCCTCAAGGATTTTTGGTTTTTATATAAGGGGTTTAGCTGAGTACTCAGGGTACTGCATGGCTGCTGCCTCTTTTTATGCTTTAGCTTTTACTTTTGTTGAGGGTGGACATATTCGAATTACTCTTTTCCTAGAAAAAGCCTCTTCATCTTATAAAAGATTTTTAGAAATATGGTGTCTGATTGTAGCAACAATTTTTTCAGGTTATTTGTCTTTTTACTTATGGAAAATGTTATTTATCTCTTATGATTTTCAAGAAAGAAGCGAAGGTGCAGATGAGATCTTAATTTGGATACCTCAAACTAGTGTTGCTATCGGATCTTTAATTTTTTTTATAGCTGTTTTACATAAATTTATTTTAACAATTTATAGCAATAATGACTGAAATATTTCTCATAATATTTTTTATAAGTGTACTTTTATTCTTTCTTGGATCTGGCATCTGGGTTGCAATAAGTATGATAGGAGTTTCAACAATTGGGATGATGTTATTTACTTCAAGACCAGTTGGAGATGCAATGGCAACTACAATATGGGGAACCTCATCATCTTGGACATTAACAGCTTTACCATTATTTGTTTGGATGGGTGAAATATTATTTAGAACCAAGTTGTCTGAAAATTTATTTGCTGGACTATCACCATGGATGCAAAAATTACCTGGTGGACTAATTCATGTAAACGTTGTTGGATGTGCCCTTTTTGCTGCAATATCTGGCTCTTCTGCTGCGACCGTTGCAACAGTAGGTAAGATGTCTATTCCAGAACTAAGAAAAAGAAAATACCCGGAAAAAATTTTGTTAGGCAGTCTTGCTGGTTCAGGAACTTTAGGACTTCTTATCCCTCCTTCGATAATTTTAATAATTTATGGAGTAACTGTTCAAGAGTCTATAGCAAAGCTATTTATTGCAGGAATTATTCCAGGGATAATGATTGCACTCATATTTATGTCTTACGTGATGATCTGGTCTTATATTAATAAAAAAAGCATGCCAAAGTATGTAGAAAATTTTTCCTTTTTAGAAAAAATAAGAAAATCAAAACAATTATTACCAGTAATTATTTTAATATCAGCTGTGATTGGATCAATATATACTGGAGTTGCAACAGCAACAGAGGCTGCTTCTTTAGGTGTAGTAGGGGCTTTAATTTTATCTTACTTTCAAAAGAGCTTAACCATTGAAACATTTAAACAATCCTTATTAGGAGCAACTAAAACTTCTTGTATGATTGCTTTTATTTTAGCTGGCTCAACATTTTTATCATTAGCTATGGGATTTACTGGTCTTCCAAGAAATCTAGCTATCTGGATTCAAAATATGGAGCTATCTCCTTATGTATTAATTTTTGTATTAATGATTTTTTATATTATTCTTGGAATGTTTCTTGATGGAATTTCAGCAGTGGTATTAACAATGGCAATCATTGAACCAATGATTAGACAGGCTGGTTTTGACATGATTTGGTTTGGGATATTTTTAGTTATTGTAGTTGAGATGGCTCAAATCACACCACCAGTAGGATTTAATTTATTTGTCTTACAGGGAATGGCCAACAAAGATATGGGATTTATTGCAAGAAGTGCTTTTCCATTATTTTTATTAATGATACTTGCAGTAATACTCGTTGTTATTTTTCCTGAAATTGCATTATGGATGCCTCAACAAATGGTTCAAAATATTAATTAATATTTTGATTGTTTTGTTCCATCAATAATTTCTTTTAATTCAGTGTACTCTTCACAATTACAACTTTCTAATACTTTTAATCTTTCTTTAGCTAAATCTAATCTATTTGTGACAACATATAATTCACCCAAATATTCATTTATCCCAACGTGATTTGGGTCAATTTCTAAACCTAAAAGATAATACTTTTCTCCATTTTCAAAATCTCCCAGTTTCCTAGTTGTAAATCCAAGATAGTTTAAAGTATCTGCTTGGAGTGGTTTTTTTTTGTTTGATTTGATTAACAAAGCTTGGGCTTTTTCATATCTTTTATTTGCTTTTTCAATTTTTCCTTTTTTTTCATATTTCTTAGCAGACTTAATCAAAGTAACAGCTTTATCGTAATTAGATTTTACTTTACTTGTGCTATTGCTATCTGATCCTGCTGCAAAAGAGTTTGTTGAAAATATTGTAAAGATAAAAAGTATTATTATTTTTTTCATAATTATAAAAATTTAGTCATTTTGTTTAATTGTTTTAATTCAAGTCCATTTTCTATTAAATTTTCTCTAATTGATTTTGCAGTAGATAATGAACTTTCATTATCTCCATGTATGCATACCGAGTCTATTTCACAAGGTATCTGCTTCCCACTGTGACAATTAAGTGACTGATTTTTAACCATATTTAAAACGTGTTTTTTAGCTTCTTCTGGATCAGTAATAAGAGCGTGTGGTTTTTTTCTAGAAACTAAATTACCATCATCTTCGTAATTTCTGTCAGCAAATATTTCACAAGCAATTCGCATGTTTAGTTTTTTGGCTGCTTCTTCCATTTTAGATCCTGTAGGAACCAAATAAATTAAATCTTTACTAATCTCGTTTATAGCTTTTGCTAAAGTAGTAGCTAAATCTATATCCTCACAAGCCATATTATTTAAAGCACCGTGTGGTTTTATGTGGGTAACATTTTCTCCATGATCTTGAGCAATTTTTTGAAGAATTTCATATTGATCAATAATTAATTGCCTTACCTCATTAGGTGGAAGATTTATTCTTTGCCTGCCAAAATTTTCAGGGTCATTAAATGACGGATGCGCTCCAATACTAACACCATTTTTTTTTGAAATTTGAACTACTTGATTCATCGACTCATCATCACCTGCATGATAACCGCATGCGACATTTGCAGAATTAACTATTTCTAGTAAATCTGGATCATACTTATTTGAATGATGTTTTGATTTTTCACCTAAATCGCAATTTATATTAATTTCCATAGTCTCTAATGTTAAGTATAACATGACATGATAAAAAATATATCAAATCTTGGTGACGCAGCTTTGTACTGTGATTTTGGTAATGAAGTAAATAAATCAATTAATTCACAAGTTATAAAATATTTTAAAACTATTAAAGAAAAAAAATTTGAAGGGATAAATAATTTAACACCTTCTTATAATAAATTAATTATTTCTTATGATCTAAAAAAAACAAATTTTAAAGAAGTTAAAAATTATGTTGAAAATATAAATCCTGAAGACTCAGAAGATATAAATTCAAAAAAATTAGAAATACCAGTTTGTTGTCATGAAAATTTATCAATGGACATTAAAAGATTGGAGGAAATATTAAAATTAAGTAGAGAAAAAATTTTAGAGAATTTTTTAAATAAGGAATATTTTTGTTACATGACTGGGTTCATTGCTGGTATGCCTTTTCTGGGTGACTTAGATGAGAATATGAGAGCTCAACGTTTAGAAACCCCAAGAGTAAAAGTGCCCAAGGGATCTGTTGCATTAACTGAGCAATTTGCAAACATTTATACATTTGAAAGTCCAGGTGGATGGAATATTTTGGGAAATACTCCTTTAGATGTTTTTGATAGTTCAAAAGAAGACAAACCAAACCTAATTAATCCAGGAGATACAGTAGTTTTCAAGGAAATTACTTTAGATCAGTATAAAAATTATAATGAGTAGCAATTATCTAGATATAATCAGACCTGGAATTAATACCACCTTTCAAGATAAAGGCAGGGATCATCTTTATCATATTGGCATACCATTTAGTGGTGCTATGGATAATAGAAATTATCTTATAGCCAATAAACTTGTTAACAATAATTTAGACTCTGCAGTCATAGAGTTTGCATATCAAGGTCCCCATATAAAATATTCAGGAGAAAAAATTAATTTTGCTATTACAGGAGATGTAATTTTTTCAATTAAAAAAAAAGATACTGAAATTGAGGGTAAATGTTACGAAAGTTATCAAATTGAAAATGGAGATGAGATAAATATCATATCTACAAATAAATCAGTTTATGGATATTTAGCATTAGGTGGAGAGTTCGATTTAAAATTTCAATGGAATAGTTGTTCTATAAATACGAAAGCAAATATTGGATCTAATAATGGAAAAAAATTAGATGTAGGTCAAAGAATTAATTTAAAAAAAATAAATTCAAATAAGGATATTAAAAAAACTAATTACATTAATACCAAAATAGAAAACATAAGGGTGATCAAAGGCACTAATTTTGATTACTTTTCTGAAGAAGGTAAAAAAATATTTTATGAAAAGGAATTCACAGTATCCAAACTTTCAGACAGAATGGGTATGAGACTAGAGGGACCTAAAATTGATAATATAGTGAATACCAACATAAAATCAGAGGGTTTGATTAAAGGTGTAATTCAAGTACCAGCAGACGGAAATCCAATAATAATGCTTTCAGATCATGGTACTATTGGTGGTTATCCAAAAATTGGAGTAGTGGCTAGTGTCGATTATGATCGATTAGTACAGATGTCTCCTGGTTCAAAAATAAAATTTAAAGAGATTAATTTATCTGATGCAGAGACTTTATTTAAGTTATATGAAATGGAAACTCAAAATTTACTATCACAAATTTAATGAATTTTTTAACAAAAATACCAGGTCCTTTTTTAGTTTTTTTAGGAGCTTGTGCGTTAAGTTTTGGAGGTTTAATTGTTAAGTCTTTTGATGGATCTACACTTTGGCAAATATTATTTTGGAGATCACTTTTCTTTATTGGAGTAATTACAATTTTTTTAATTTTTACTTACAAAGGAAAAATTTTCAGTGCTCTTTATAAATCTGGAATTCCAGGTTTATTCGGAGGTATAATTTTATCCATTGGATTTGCTAGCTATGTATTTGCTATGTACGAAACAACAGTAGCTAATGCAAACTTTATAATACAAACTCAAGCTTTGTTTTTAGCAATTTTTGGTTACGTATTTTTAAAAGAAAAAATTTCAAAAATTACATTAACTTGCATTATTACAGCAGTAGTTGGCATCATTTTAATGTTAGGAAGCTCACTAACACCAGGTCAAATGACTGGAAACTTAGTTGCATTCATTATGCCGATATCATTTGCGATCTTAATTTTAATTGTCAGAAAATATCCAAAAGTCGACATGATACCTTTACAATTGGTTGCTGGAATTTTTGCAACACTAATAGGTTTGTTCATGTCACCAAGTATTTTTGTTTCAACAAATGATATTTTTTTAGGTTTTATTGCAGGATTTTTTCAAGTTGGACTTGGCTTCATACTTATAACTATCGGAGCAAGATCAACTCCTTCAGCATTTGTTGGAATCATTATGTTAACCGAAGCTGTTCTAGGACCCATGTGGGCATGGATGTTTGTAAACGAAACTCCGCCACTTACAGTGCTTTTTGGTGGAGCAGTAGTTATAACAGCGGTAGTTATACAGTTTTTGTCTCCATTACTTGTCAAAAAGGTCGCTAAATAAATTTCACATAAATATTTTAAATGTGTTATAAATTTATATACGGGAGAGACTACTTTTGTAGCGCCGAAGGAGCAACCACCCCGGAAACTCTCAGGCAAAAGGACCGTACATATTAACTCTGGAAAGAGAATTATTCTCGCCGAAGGAGCAAATCTCTCAGGCACCAAGACAGAGGGGGCGCGGAAGAGTTAATATGGAAATAAAAAAAACATCGCTAAATAAGCTTCATCAAATTAACCATGCAAAGTTTGTTGAGTTTGCTGGTTATGAAATGCCCATTCAATATAGCAAAGGTATTATTGAAGAACATAAATTCACAAGATCGAATTCTGGAATATTTGATGTATCTCATATGGGCCAATTATTTATATATGGTGATGAAAGTTTAACAGAAGAATTAGAAAAGATTTTTCCATTAGATTTAAAAAATCTAAAACAAAACTGCTCTAAGTATAGTTTTTTAATGAATGAAGATGCAGGAATTTATGATGATTTAATTATCACTAAAATAGAGGATGGATACTTAATTATCTTAAACGCTGCATGCAAAGATAAAGATTTTGAAATTTTATCTAATTTACTAGGTTCAAAATTTAAAATGAATTTAGACAACAACAGATCTTTAATAGCAATTCAAGGACCTAAATCTGTTGAAATTTTAAACTCAATTATAAATGGGGTTGATCAACTAAATTTTATGACAGGAAATTGGTTTGATTCTGATAATCAAAAATTATTTGTCACAAGATCAGGTTATACAGGGGAAGATGGATTTGAAATTTCAATTCCTAACGATAAAGCTGAAAAATTTGTTGAAAATTTAATAGAAAAGGGAGCACAACTTATAGGACTTGGGGCAAGAGATACCTTGAGATTAGAAGCTGGATTATGTTTATATGGTCACGAATTAGATATTAATAAAACACCAGTTGAGGCAAACCTTAGATGGGCAATCTCAAAATCTAGATTATCAAATGGGGGTTTCATTGGATCGAAAAAAATAATGAACCAAATGCAAGATGGAGCAAGCCAAATAAGAGTAGGGATTAAGCCTGAGGGTAGACTGATTGCAAGAGAAAAAACTAAAATATTTAATGATACAGATAAACAAATTGGTGAGATAACTAGTGGAACGTTTGGACCAAGTGTAAACGGTCCTATAGCGATGGGTTATGTTGATAAAGAGTTTTCAAAGGTTGATACAAAAATTTTGCTTGAGGTAAGAGGAAAAAAACATCCAGCAAATATTTGCGCATTACCATTTTATAAGAAAAATTATGTGAAAGGAGTAAATTAATGAGTGAAGTAAAATTTTCGAAAGAGCATGAGTGGATTACTTTGGAGGGAGATGTGGCCACAATAGGAATTACAAAACATGCAACAGAAATGCTTGGAGACATAGTTTTTGCAGAACTTCCTGAAAAAGGATCTAATGTTGAAAAAGATGGTACTGCAGGAGTAGTAGAATCTACGAAAGCTGCCAGTGATGTTTATACTCCAGTTAGTGGTGAAGTGGTAGATACCAATCAGTCTATAGTAGATGATCCTGCCAAAATCAATGAGGACCCTGAAGGTGGTGCATGGTTTTTTAAATTGAAAATTAAAGACACATCTGAGCTAGATAATTTAATGAACAAAGAAGAATACGATAAATTTGCAAAGGAGACATCAAGCTAATGTTACATAATTCACAAAAAGATTTTATTAGAAGACACATAGGTCCATCTGAAAAGGACCAAGAAAAAATGCTTAAAGATCTTAATTTTAAGTCATTAGATGAGTTTATTAATAGTACCATACCAGAAAAGATTCAGTTTAAAGGTGAATTAAATATCGGGGAACCAAATTCAGAATATGAAGCTTTAAGAAAATTAAAAGCAATTTCAAAAAAAAACCAAATTTACTCAAATTTTATAGGCATGGGTTATTATGGAACCTACACACCATATGTAATTTTAAGAAATATATTAGAAAATCCTGGATGGTACACATCATACACACCTTATCAGCCTGAAGTAGCTCAAGGTAGATTAGAGATGCTATTAAACTTTCAACAAATGATTGTTGATTTTACAGGAATGGATATAGCAAACGCGTCTTTACTTGATGAAGGAACAGCAGCTGCCGAAGCTATGGGTTTAAGTCATAGACTTAATAAAAGTGATAGTAATTTAATTTTTGTTTCAGAGAACTGCCACCCACAAACAATTGACGTTATTCAAACTAGAGCAGAGCCAATGGGTCTTAAAGTACTTGTTGGAAACGAGGATAAAGTTCTAGAGCAGTTAAAAGAAGATATTGTTTGCGGAGTTTTACAATATCCAGGAACTTTAGGTGATATTAAAGATCCTAGTGAGGCCATAAGTAAAATTCATAAAAAAAATGGAAAAGCAATTTTAGTTTGTGATCTCCTTGCACTTTCTATGCTAAAAACACCAAGAGAACTTGGAGCAGATATTGCAGTCGGTAGTTCCCAAAGATTTGGTATTCCAATGGGTTATGGAGGACCTCATGCAGCCTTTTTTGCAACAAAAGATGAATACAAACGATCTATGCCAGGTAGAATTGTTGGGGTTTCAGTGGACAGGCATGGAAACCAGGCCTATAGATTGTCATTACAAACTAGAGAGCAACATATTAGAAGAGACAAAGCTACAAGTAATATTTGTACTGCTCAAGCCTTACTAGCGATTGTTTCAGCAGCATATGCAATTTATCACGGCCCTGACGGAATTAAAAGTATTTCCGAAAGAGTATCTCAACTAGCAAAAAATTTTGCAGATAAAATAAAACAATCTGGATATGAATTATACTCAGATTATTTCTTTGATACTGTAACTATTATAACCAAAGAAAAGACAGATCAGATTTTCAAAAATGCTTTAGATCAAAAAGTTAATATTAGAAAAGTAAATTCAGAGATGCTGGCTGTTTCTTTTGACGAAAGAAAAAATGTTTATAGAGTAAACCAACTACTAAAAATATTTAATGCTGCAGAGTCAATTAAAAAAGAGGATCCAACTGTTAGTTTACCAAATCTACCAAAAAATTTATTAAGAACTTCAAAATATTTAGAACACCCTGTTTTTAATTCATATCATTCAGAGACAGAAATGCTTAGATATCTTAAAAAGTTAGAGGATAAGGATATAGCTCTTAATAGAACAATGATTGCTCTAGGTTCATGTACTATGAAATTAAATGCTACTGCAGAAATGATACCTATTTCGTGGAGAGAATTGGCTGAGCCTCACCCATTCGTACCTGTAGAACAGATGGAGGGATATAGAGAAATGTTCACAGATCTTAAAAATTGGTTAAGATCTATTACTGGTTTTTCTGGTGTTTCACTTCAGCCAAATGCGGGAGCCCAAGGTGAGTATGCTGGCTTAATGGTAATAAGAAAGTATCATTTAGATAGAGGGGATGAAAATAGAAATATATGTTTAATTCCAAGCTCAGCACATGGAACTAATCCAGCAAGTGCACAGATGGTTGGAATGAAAGTTGTCGTTGTTGATTGTGACAAAGAAGGAAATGTTGATTTTGAGGATTTAAAGAAGAAAGCAGAATTGCATTCAGACAATCTTGGTGCATTAATGGTAACTTACCCATCAACCCATGGCGTATTTGAGGAAAAAATTAAAGATATATGTGAAGTAATTCATGAACATGGTGGTCAAGTTTATATGGATGGAGCAAACCTAAACGCACTTGTTGGAGTTGCAAAACCAGGAAATTTTGGTCCTGATGTTTGTCATATAAATTTGCATAAAACATTTTGTATTCCACATGGTGGAGGAGGACCTGGAATGGGACCTATCGCATGTAAAAGACATTTACAAGTTTATCTGCCTAATCATCCAGTCGTAAAAGATTGTGGACCTGCAAGTGGAATAGGTGCCGTTTCAGCAGCTCCTTGGGGAAGCTCAAGTATTTTATCAATTTCTTGGATGTACATTAAGATGATGGGATCCGAAGGTGTAAAACTTGCAACACAAATTGCAATCCTAAATGCAAATTACATAGCAAATAAATTAAAAAACCATTACCCAATTCTTTATAAAGGTTCAAATGGCAATGTTGCTCATGAGTGTATTATTGATATTAGATCAATTAAAAGCGAAACAGGTATTTCAGAAGAAGATATAGCTAAAAGATTAATTGATTATGGATTTCATGCGCCAACAATGTCATGGCCAGTTGCTGGAACAATGATGATTGAACCAACAGAGAGTGAGAGTTTATCTGAACTGGATAGATTTTGTGACACATTGATTAGCATTAAAGAGGAAATAGATATGGTTAAGTCAGGTAAGTTTGACAAAGTAGATAACCCTATTAAAAATGCACCTCACACCGATATTGAATTAGCTTCAGATGAATGGAATCATAAATATTCAAGAGAGCAAGCTGCATATCCTGCAAAATTCTTAAAAGCAAATAAATTTTGGCCTCCGGTTGCAAGAGTTGATAACGTGTATGGAGATAAAAATATTTTTTGTACTTGTCCAAGTATGGATGAGTTTAAAGAAGATGCAGCATAATAATTAATGAAAATTGCTGTCGTTGGGTCAGGTATTTCTGGACTAAGTGCTGCTTATTATTTATCTAAAAAACATCATGTAGATCTTTTCGAAAGAGAAGACCATTTTGGTGGACATTCTCATACTATAGATTTGTTTTTTGATGAAAAAAAAGTATCAGTTGATATTGGCTTTATTGTTTTTAATTTTCAAACTTATCCAAATTTAATTAATTTTTTTAAGGAAAATGATATTCAAATTGAAAAAAGCAACATGTCTTTTTCAGTTTCAGTAGATAATACGAAATTTGAATATTGTGGAAAAGGATTGAGTGGGATTTTCTGCATTAAATCAAATCTATTTAACATTGATTTCTTAAAAATGTTTTTTGATATCATTAAATTTTATAAAAAAAGTGATCAAGCAATCATATCCAATGATAAAATTACCTTAGGTGAATATTTAAAAAATAATAAATTATCCAAAACATTTGTTGATTATCATATAATACCAATGGTATCTGCAATTTGGTCTATGCCACCTTATGAAGCAAGCAAAATGCCAATTAGTTTTTTTCTTAGATTTTTCCAAAATCATGGTTTGTTTAAATTGAAAAATAGACCACAGTGGTACACAGTAACCAATAGAAGCAGAACCTATGTTAGTAAAATAATTTCACAATTAAGTGGGGAACATTATAAAAATTATAAAGTTACAAAAATAAAAAGAAAAATGTCAGGACTAGATTTATATTACGGTGGAGAAAGTGAATTTTTTGATTACGACAAGGTTATTTTGGCAACACATGCTGATGAAGCCTTAGAGATAATAGAAAATCCAACTGAGGATGAGAGAAATATTCTTTCGAATTTTAGCTACAAAGAAAATATAGCTTACATACATACAGATCAGCGTGCCATGCCAAAAAATAAAAAAGCTTGGTCTTCTTGGAATTCATCAATAGATGACAAGAATTTAGAGAAAAATTCAATAACCTACTGGTTAAATTTATTGCAAAATTTAAAGTGTGATGAAAATATTTTCTTAACACTAAATCCTTACTTCAATATTGATGAGAAAAAAATATTGAAAAAAGTAAAATTTACACATCCATATTACGATCAAAAAGCATTAGATGCTCAATCAGAGCTTATTAAAATACAAAATCAAAAAGATTTACTTTTTTGTGGCAGTTATTTTGGTTACGGATTTCATGAAGATGGAATAAAATCATCTCTTGAAATGCTGAAAAACCTTAATGATTAGTTCTTGTATATATAATGGAAACGTAATCCATAAGAGATTTAAACCAAAAGAACATTTTTTTAAATATAAAGTATTTTCACTTTTCATTGATCTATCAGAGTTAAATGAGCTTAATAATAAATTAAAATTTTTTTCATTAAATAAATTTAATCTTATTAGTTTTTACGAAAAAGATCATGGTGACCGTGATGGGTCATCTCTTTTTGAGTGGGTAAAAAAAAATCTAATTAATAATAAAATCGTTACAGACAACATAAAAGTTAAACTTTTATGCTATCCAAGAATATTTGGTTATGTTTTTAATCCACTAAGTATTTTTTTTGTATACGATAATAATGATAATTTAATTTCTATATTATATGAGGTTAAAAATACATTTGGTGAGCAACACACATATGTTTTTAAAGTTGAGGGACAAAATAAATTAATTCAAAATAATTGCTCAAAAAAATTTCATGTTTCACCATTCATTGAAATGGATTGTAATTATTTTTTTAGAATATTAAATCCAGACCAGAAGTTGTCAGTTGTAATTGATCAATATGATCAAGAAGGAAAAATTCTTTTTGCATCTCAAGATGGTGAAAGATCTTCTTTGACAAGTAAAAACTTAATGAATTCTTATCTTAAACACCCTTTAATGACATTTAAAATTATCTCTGCGATACATTTTGAAGCGTTTAAATTGTGGTTTAAAGGAATTAAATTAATTAAGAAAAAATTTAAAATTAAAAATAATATAACAGTAGAAAATTAATGTTTTTAAATAACACTGCAGATAAATTAGTTTTTAAATTTCTTAATAAAATAAATTATGGTTATCTAGAGCTTACTACACATGACGGAAAAGTTTTAAAGTTTGGAAATCCAAATGAAAAATTGCATGCAAATATTTTAATCAAAAAACCAGATTTTAATTATAATTTAATTAGAGGTGGTAGTATTGGATTTGCTGAGAGCTACATGAGAGGTGAATTTGAAACTAATAACTTATCAAATTTAATCGAATTAACTGCAAGAAATATAGAAGTAATACATAAATTCTCAGGCCTTCTTGATTTTCCAATAATTAATTTTGTAAAAAATAAAATTATTAAAAATACAAAAAGTAGAAGTAAAGAAAATATTGCTAGACATTATGATCTAGGTAATGATTTTTTTTCTCTTTGGTTAGACGACACACTTACATACTCTAGCGCTATTTTTGATGATAAATCAAAAAATCTATCCGATGCTCAAAATAACAAATATCAAAAATTAATTGATCTAATTAAACCAAATAATGGTGACAAAATTTTAGAAATAGGATGTGGCTGGGGAGGTTTTGCCGAGTATCTAGGTAAAAAATACGATGTTAAACTAGACTGTATTACAATATCAAAAAAACAATTTGAATATGCAAAAGAAAGAATTTTTAATTGTGGTTTAAACGAAAAAGTAAATATTGAAATAAAAGATTACAGAGATCTTAAAGGCAAATACAATTCAATTGCTTCTATAGAAATGATTGAGGCAGTTGGTCAAAATTATTTAGAGGGTTATTTTAAAACTATTAAAAATAACTTATCTGATGGTGGCAAAGCAGCTATTCAAGCAATTACTATCGATGATAGGTTATTTGATAGATATAAAAACAAACAAGATTTTATTCAAAAATATATTTTTCCAGGTGGTTTTTTGCCAAATAAAAATAGCATTAATCGATACGTTTCTGACAACGGTTTAACTGTTAATTCATATATTTCTTACGCTGATCATTATGCAAATACATTGGCTATATGGAGAAATGAGTTTTTAAAAAAATGGGATTTAATAAAAAATCAAGGTTTTGACTCAACATTTAAAAGAATGTGGGAGTTTTACCTTTCTTATTGTGAAGCGGGATTTAAGTCAAAAAATATAGATCTAATTCAGTTTTCAATGCAAAATAAATAAAATAATGGAGATATTTATGCGACATATAAAAATTATTAAGCCAATTTCGTTGATAATTTTATTATTCTTAATTACAAGTTGCTCGAATAATAGCGCTATGAAACCAGAAGATTTTAAAAATAAAGAACCGAGATTAATCATTGAAGAATATTTATCTGGAAATGTTAAGGCTTGGGGTGTTTTACAAAATAGATCAGGAAAAGTTACAAGACAATTTTCTGCAGACTTAAATGGAACTTGGGATGGAAGGCAGCTAATTCTTAAAGAAAAATTTAATTGGGATGATGGTGAAGTTCAAGACCGAGAATGGAAAATAAATAAAATTGATGAAAACAATTATGAAGGGACAGCAGGCGATGTTGTTGGTAAAGCGAAAGGTTATTCTTATGGACCTGCATTTAAATTTGAATATGTTTTATTAGTTCCAGTCAAAGGTAAAGAGATAAAAATCACTTTTGATGATTGGATTTTTAAACAAGATGATAGAGTTGCAATAAATAGAGCAACTATGACAAAGTTTGGTTTTAAAGTAGCAGAATTAACAGTTGTATTTGTAAAAGATTAACTATTTTTTTTGATATTTTGTGAGTTTTCCAACTAATCCAAAATAAATTTTACTTGGTAAAAAACTAAGCAGCTTTAATGTTATTGTAAGTGATTTTGGAAAATGTATTTCAAATGTATTTTTGTTTACTAAACCTTCAAAAATTTGATCTGCTGCATACTCGGGTGTTTTTAAAAAAGGCATTTTAAAATCATTTTTATCTGTCATTGGAGTTTTAATAAAACCAGGAGACACTAAACAAACACGTACATTGTGTCTTTTAAAATCAAAGTACAAACTTTCAGCTAAGTTATTTAATGCCGACTTTGATGGTCCATATCCTGTTGAATTAGGTAATCCTCTATATCCCGCAATTGATGACACAATAGTTATTATTCCTTTTTTTTTATCTCTAAAGTACTGTTCAACAGCTTTAATACAATTAACTGTTCCAAAAAAATTTACCTTAAATACGTTTTCCATTTGCTCGACATCTATTTCTTTCTCTTTTTTTGGATCCCATGTTCCTGTTGAAAAAAAACAAATATCTATATTTTCAAATTTATTTTTAATTTCATCAAATACTTCTTTACACTTTTCATTGTCAGTCACATCTAAAGGAAAACCTGAAATATTTTCATAAGAATTTGAAAGCTCATTCAATAATTCAGCTCGTCTTGCAGATATAGCAACATTCCATCCCATGGCTGCAAACTTAATTGCTAAAGCTTTACCAATGCCAGTACTTCCTCCAGTAATCCAAATAGTTTTTTTACTCATTTTTTGTTATGTATATATTTAATATGCTTAAAAACAAATTTTTAACATTTCTATTGTTTCTTGCTATTACATTCTCTGCCTCATTCATTGGAGGTTTGTCTACAGTTACATTTAAAGAACCTTGGTACTCACTATTAAATAAACCAACTTTTAATCCTCCAGATTGGATATTTGGTCCTGTCTGGACATCTCTTTATTTAATGATGACTTTCTCTATATGGCTTTATTGGCATACTAAAAATAGAGATATGAATACTGTTTATATTTACTTCATTCATTTAATTTTCAATACAACTTGGAGTGTAGTTTTTTTTGTTTTTCACAATATGGTCTTGGCTTTATTAGTTTTAATCATTCTAATAGCATTGATAATTAACTTAATTTTAAGGTTTAAACGCGTCAAGATGTTGAGCGCCTACTTAATGATTCCATATTTACTTTGGTGTAGCTTTGCACTAATTCTGAATACAAGCTTAATTATGTTAAATTAGATATGGATGATGTTGTAGTAATTGGTGGTGGAATAATAGGGGCGGCAACTGCTTATTTTTTATCCAAAGAAGGTAGAAAAGTAAAAGTCATTGAAAGAGATCCTACTTATAAAACAGCTTCATTCCCATTATCTCTAGGAGGTTTTAGAAGACAATTTTTCCAAAAAGAAAATATTTTATTAGGAAAATTTGCAAGAGAATTTATTTTTCAAATACCAGAATTATTAAAAACAGAAAAAAATCCTAATCCAACAGCTAGTATGGTAACCAATGGATATCTTTTAATGTTTGGCCCTGAACATGCTGAAGAGCAATATAGAGCATTAGAAAACCATAAAGATTGTGATGCAGGAACAAAAAATATTAAAGGCTCAGAATTATCAAAAGTTTTTCCTTATGTTAATAGTGAGGGAATTGAAACAGCAACCTATACAGATAACCAAAGCGAAGGATGGATTGATCCATTTATGTTTCATAGCGCTCTTAAAAGCAAAGCAATAGAGCTTGGAGCAGAATTTATTAAGGGTGAAGTAAAAAGTATTTCTGAAATAAATGCCAAAACAATTGTTTCTGCGGCTGGTTGTTGGACAAAAGAATTGTTAGAGGATATTCCTGTTGTTCCTCAAAAGCATACCGTGTTTAGAGTAAAATGCCCAACATATATAAAAGAGATGCCACTAAGTGGAGATTTAACAACGGGTGTTTATTGGAGACCAGAAGGAGGAGAATATTTAGCAGGCTCACCTATTTCTGTATTCGACGCAGAAGATTTAGAACCAGCCTGGAATGACTTTGAAGAATTAGTCTGGCCAGCTCTAGCTAAACGAATACCTGCTTTTGAGGAATTAAAGTTAACTGGTGGATGGGCAGGTTACTATGATTGTAATAGATTGGATAATAATGCAGTAGTTGGTAAACATCCAAAATATGACAATGTTTACATGGCCTCTGGATTTACAGGCCGAGGATTAATGCAGGCACCAGGTATCGGTAGAGCCTTAACTGAATTAATCACAACAGGATCATACCAAACAATTGATATAAGTGATTTTGCAGTTGAGAGAGTTTTGGGTAAAACCGCTAGACCAGAGCCCTACGTTTTATAAATTAAGTTCCACAAAAAGTTTGATATTTTTCGTTACTCGATGGAGCAGGTGCTTGATATTCTTCAATATTATTCTGATTGTCATAAGGATTTTTTAAAATAGTCAATAACTTTTTCATTTTATCTAAACTTCCTTTGTCAGCTTCAGCTAAAGCTTCCTCTACTTTATGATTTCTAGGAATTACAATTGGATTATTTGATTTCATAAGTTTACTTTGTTTTTCTATAGTTGAATTATTTAACTCAGATCTTTTTTTCCATTCATTTTTCCAATCGATAAAATCATTATTTTTATAAATTTCATCAGAATTGATATCCATTAGATTACAAAAAGTATTTGTGTAATCTGCTTTATTTTTTTCCATCCAATTAAACAAATCATTAATTAATTTTTTATCATTTTTATCCTCACCAAATAGACCCAGTTTATCTCTCATCATATTTAACCATTTATCTTCATAAATATTTTGGAAATTATCTATTAAATCTGTTGCTAATTTAATTGCAGTATCTTCATTTTTGTCAATTAGAGGGATTAGGCATTCTGCAAATCTTGCTAAATTCCATTTTGTAATTGGTGGTTGATTAGAAAAGGCATATCTTCCAAATTTATCGATTGAGCTAAATACAGTTTTTGGATCATAATGATCCATAAATGCACAAGGACCGTAATCTATTGTTTCACCTGAAATTGCCATGTTATCAGTATTCATAACCCCATGAATAAATCCAACTCTCATCCAATTGATCACTAGCTGGCATTGCTTTTCCATTACAAGATTTAACAAGTCTAATGCTTTTGAATTTGATGTTTTGATTTCTGGATAATGTCTGTTTATTGTATAGTCGACTAAAGTATTTAAATTTTCAATTTTTTGAGTTGCAGCTATATATTGAAATGTTCCAACCCGAAGATGACTTGATGCAACTCTTGTTAATATAGCACCCTGTAAAAGATTTTCTCTTACAACTTTTTCTCCTGTTTTGACTACAGCAAGGCTTCTAGTAGTTGGAATATTTAATGAATGTATCGCCTCACTGATAATATATTCTCTAAGCATAGGACCTAGAGCTGCTCTTCCATCACCACCCCTAGAAAAAGAAGTTCTTCCTGAACCTTTAAACTGAATGTCAAAACGATTGTCATTATTTACTAAATGCTCACCCAATAAAACTGCTCTACCATCTCCTAACATAGTAAAGTGTCCAAATTGATGACCTGCATATGCTTGCGCAATGGTATTTGTTTCTTCTGGTATGGAGTTTCCAGAAAATATTTCTGCTAATTTTTTTTTGTCTGTTTTTGAAAAATCTAAATTTAAAGTAGAGGCTAGTTCCTCATTTAAAATCACTAATTCAGGATCATGAACAGGAGTTGGTTTAATATTTTCTTTAAAAGTATTTGATAACTTTGAATAGGTATTATCAAAATGCCAACCAATGGTCATTTTAATTAACTAACTTCAGCTTGATTTTCTTTTGGTTTAACTTCTGTTTTAAATTGATTAGAGATTTTTTGTACTTCAACAGAAGATACTTTGTATTCTGCACACATTGTTTCTTCATCTTTACCATGACCTGTAACCATATTAACCATATGCTCTGGGAAATGGAATGTAGTAAATACAATTCCTTCTTTAACTTTATCTGTAACTTCAACTTTAAGCGCAACCTCACCTCTACCTGAATAAAGTCTTCCAATATCACCAGTATTTAGATCTCTATGAGCCGCATCTTTAGGATGAATTAACAAAACATCTTCATCAACAATATTTATATTTTTTGTTCTTCTGGTCATTGTTGCTGCATTGTAATGTTGTAAAACTCTACTAGTTGTTAAAATCAAAGGATAGTCTTTTTGATTAGCTTCTATTTCTGATGATTCTTTCCAATCAAAGTTTTTTAATCTGCCTTTACCTAATTTAAATGTTTCTGTATGTAAAATTTTTGTATCAGTTCCATCTTCTTGAACTGGCCATTGTAATCCAAATTTTCCAAGTCTCTCTCTAGTAACACCCTTAAAGAAGGGAACGATATCAGCAATTTCTCCAAGAACTTGATCTGCATCATAAGTTGGCTGATCAAACCCTAATTTCTGCATCATCTCAGTTACAATTAATCCATCAGGTTTAGTGCCTGGTAGAGGAGGCACAGCTCTGTTCACTCTTTGAATTCTTCTCTCAGTGTTTGTAAAAGTTCCGTCTTTTTCTAAGAAAGTAGTACCTGGCAGAACAACAGTTGCTAATTTTGCTGTTTCACTCATAAATATCTCTTGAACGACTAAAAGTTCTAAAGAGTTCATAGCTTCAATAACATGTGCGCTGTTAGGATCTGTTTGAACAATATCCTCACCTATAATCCACAAACCTTTTAATTCCTTGTTTATTGCAGCTTCAAACATTTGAGGAATTTTTAATCCTGGCTTAGTTGGGTGAGTTACTCCATATTTTTCAGTATAGAATTCTTGATGCTTTTCATCAGCTACAGGAAAATAACCAGCACCTTGGTGAGGCTGACATCCCATATCTGCTGCACCTTGGACATTGTTTTGACCTCTTAAAGGATTAACCCCAACACCTTTTCGTCCAATATTTCCAGTAATCATTGCTAGATCTGCAATTAACATCACAGTTTTAGATCCTTGTTCGTGCTCAGTAACTCCTAATCCATGGAACTCCATTGAATTTCTTGCAGTAGCATATGCAATTGCTGCTTCTTTAACTAATTGTTTATCTACTCCAGCTACTTTTGCTAAATGATCAACGTCTTGTCTTTCAATTTCTTTTAAGAAATTATCAAAACCCTCAGTTCTATCTCTAACAAAATCTGCATTATAAAGTTTTGATTTAATAATAAAGTGCAACATCATATTTAGAACTGCAACGTTAGTTCCTGGTCTTAGTTTAATATGATAATCAGCAAGTTTTGCTAGTTCAGTTGTAATTGGATCAAGTACAATTAATTTTTTACCTTTCATAACTTGCTGTTTTATTTTTGCACCTGTTACAGGATGAGCGTTCGTTGGATTAGCTCCAATTACCAAAAATAAATCCGCATGATAAATATCTTCTGTAGAGTTAGTTGCTGCCCCAGTCCCAAAAGTTTGTTGCATCCCCCAAGCTGTTGGTGAATGACAAATTCTTGCACAACAATCTACACTGTTAGTTCCCACAGCTGCTCTAATCATTTTTTGAAAAACATAATTTTCTTCATTCGTACATCTTGCAGAAGAAATTCCAGCAAAGGCATCTGGACCATTATCTTTTGTGATTCTGTTCATTTCTTTTTTAATAAAATCATAAGCTTCATCCCAGGAAGCTTCTTCAAACTTTCCATTTCTTTTAATTAAAGGTGTTTTTAATCTGTCTGGATGATCATAGAAACTAAATGCATATCTTCCTTTAATACATGTATGACCAGCATTTACCTCTGTTTGTTTTGGAGTATCAATTGCAACAACTTTATCATCTTTTATTGACGCTTCTAAATTACATCCAACACCACAGTATGAACAAGTTGTTCTAACTTTTTTATCTACGGCTGCAGATTTAGATTGAAAAACATCTGAAATAGCATCTGTTGGACATGTATGTGCACATGCTCCACAAGATACACATGAACTATCTCCAAACATCATATCATTGTCAGTTGTTATTCTAGATTCAAAACCTCTTCCGCTCATTGTAAGTACAAATGAACCTTGAATTTCATCACAGGCCCTGACACATCTTCCACAATTAATACAGTTATCTAAATTCATTCTCATGTAATCGTGAGAAGTATCTCTTGGAATTCCTTTATGTTGCTTAGGACTGTTGTATCTGTGATCAGCAACTCCTAGATCGTTTGCTACTGTTTGTAATTCACAATTATTGTTTACCTCACAAGTATCACATTCCATTGGATGGTCTGTTAAAACTAATTCAACAATATTTTTTCTTAGACTTGTTAAAGCTTCATTTGAAGTAAAGATATGTTGGTTTTCAGCAACTGGAGTATGACAAGATGCGACCACTCTTGTTGGGCCATCTTTTTCTAAAGCAACTTCTACAGAGCAAACTCTGCAAGCACCATAAGGAGCTAGGTTTGGATCATCACATAAAGTAGGTACTTTTTTTTCACCTACATAGCTTTTTACAAATTTTAAAATAGATGTGTGTTTAGGACCAATTTCGTATGGTTTTCCATCAATATAAGCAATTTTTCTTTTTTCTGAGCTCATTAATTATCTTTCACCATATCATTTTTCATTTCATCACCAAAGTATTTTAGAATGTTCTGAATTGGAGTTGGGATTGCTCCACAAAGTGCACATAGACATCCTTTTTGCATGGTAACTAACAATTCTTCTAGTAATTTTAAAGGAATTTTAGCTGTTTTCTTTTTAGCTTGATCAAACATCTCCTTACCTCTGTAAGATCCAAGTCTTCCTGGAAAACATTTCCCGCATGATTCTTCAGCTGAGAATTCAAATAAGTGATGAATGTATTCAGCCATTGGAAAATCTTTTGGAATACTAACTACACTTGCGTGACCTAACATAAAACCTTTTGCTGTGAACTCTTGAAAATCTAAATTTAAATTTTCTATTTCACTTAAAGGAACAACTCCGCCTAATGGGCCTCCTATTTGAAATGCTTTAACAGGTTCTTTGTATCCACCACCAATTTCATTAAATATTTTTTTCATTGGCGTACCCATATCAATTTCATAAACACCAGGCTTATTAAAAAAACTATCTAAACAAACTAATTTTGTTCCGGCTGATTTTTTATTTCCAACTGAAGAAAATTTTTCTGATCCATTTAATAAAATTCCAGTTGCAGCAGCTAATGTTTCAACATTATTAACTACAGTTGGTTTTTTATATAAACCTTCTGTTACAGGAAACGGAGGTCTAACATCAACTTCTGCTCTTCTTCCTTCAATAGATGCAATCAAAGCTGTTTCTTCTCCACAAATATAAGCACCTTGACCAATACAAATTCCAAGATCAAAAGAAAAATCAGTTCCTAAAATATTTTCACCTAGTAAATTTAATTTTTTAAGTTCATTGATACAGCCATTAATTGCTTCAATAGATTTAGGATATTCACCTCTAATGTATAATACTCCTTCATTACTTCCTATCACATAACCACAAATCACCATTCCAAAAATAACTTTTAAAGGTTGGTCCTCTAATAAGTATCTATCAGAGAAAGCGCCAGAGTCACCCTCATCTGCATTACAGATAACATATTTTTTATCTCCTTTTGCTTTACTACAGAAATCCCATTTCATTCCTGTTGGAAAACCTGCGCCCCCTCTTCCTGTAAGATTTGAATCTAATAATGATTTTACTATTTCTTTTTTATCTGTTTTTAAAAATTTACTTAATTGTTCTTTGAATTGATCTGTTGATGACAATTTGTCATCCATTAAAAAACTTGTTGTTGCATAACTCTTAGAGTAAAACTTATCTTGTTTAATTTCTTCACCTTTTAAAATTTGATCTATTTTTTCAATATCTTTCCCAGCATAATTTTCTCCATCATAGTGAAATGCATGGTTTTCATAACAATGACCTAAGCAGAACATTTCTCCAACTTTGTCATCACCTAGTTTTTCTTTTAGTTTATCTTTTAATTTATCTTGCGTACCTGCACACATGCATGCACTACCGTTACAAACAAAAGCTTTCTTTTCTCTATGAGAGGGTCTTAAAAACTCATAAAAGGATTCTGCACCATGGAGAGTTGAAACGCCTAGGTTATGTTTTTTGGCAATTTCTTTAATATCTTGCGGATTATCGCTTAAGGTATTTTCTGAGATTTGCTTAAATAGGTTATCTTTTAAGCCTATTCTGCCTGATAAATTACTTATATTTTTTGACACAAATACCCTTTTATTAATTTAGCCCACAATAACTTTTTTGTTATTTGTGTAAATATTAAAACTGTCCCTCTTTACGAAACCAACAAGGGTAATGTCAAATTTATTCGCTAAATCGATAGCTAGACTAGTTGGCGCACCAACACCTATCATTATACCTATATCCGTCATCAAAACCTTTTGAACCAATTCAAAATTAAGTCTGCCTGAGCATGTTATAAATTGGTTTTTCGGATCAATTTGATTGTTTTTTAATGCACAACCAATAAGTTTATCTAAAGCATTGTGTCTTCCTACATCCTCTCTGACAGCAACCAATTCTCCATTGCTATTAAAAAGACCGCTTGCATGAATTCCACCTGTTTTACTGAATTCTGATTGGCCTTCTCTCAATATATCTGGTGATTTAACAATCACCTCTTTTTGGATTTTAGGTTCTGATGAATTTGTTTTATTTTTTTTAATTATTTCTAGAGCATCAAGTGAAGATTTTCCACATACACCACATGAGGAATTAGTTAAAAAATCTTTTTTTATTTTTGAAATATTTATATTTTTAGAATTATTTAAAGTTGCTAATATTTTATTTTGAATATTGTATTGACCAACTTTATCTCCATAACTTTCTATTGAATCAATATCACTAATATTTGTTATAATTTGTTCGTTATATAAAAATCCTCTAACAAGATCTTCATCATCGCCAGGAGTTCTCATTGTTATAGATAAACTTTGATTTATCCATTTGCCAGATTCTTTATACTTTAATGAAATCTCCAATGGTTCTTCAATTGAAATTAAATCCTCTATATTTTCAAACTTATTAGATGAATATTTTAAAACTTTGTATTTAGAATTCATAAAATTATTTTAGTGGATAGTTCTTTTTTAATAAATATTTGTTAATGATAATTGCTAATAGCAATATAATTATACAACCAAAAATTATTGGATTAATTAAATAATCATAAGAGGCACTTCCAATAATAACTATAATTGGATTTCCACCAGCAGGTGGGTGAACAATATTAAATAAAATCATTAAAAAAACTCCTGCTCCTACTGCAATTGCAATACTGATATAAATCGGAAGCGGAATGTAGTTTACAAAAATTACTCCTACTAAAGCAGTTACCAAATGTCCAAAAAAAACATTCTTTGGTTGTGCAAATGGGCTTTCAGGAAAACCAAATAGTAAAACCATTGAAGAACCAAATGAGGCAGCAATAAAATATCCGAGTGTACTTTTATAAGTAAGGACGGTTAGCACACCAATTGTAAATGCTGAAAAAAAACCTGCAATTAATGCTTTTTGCAATAATGGTTTTGTAATTTTGATCATTTATATTTTTAATGCTTTCGCAATAGTTCTTAAAGGTAAAAGCAAACACTCTTTCCTTGAAAGATTTTTTTTATCTAAAATTTCTTTAAAATCTTTCCAATGTTTTTCCATACTTACTTTTGCGTCCTCAAAAAGTTGCTCACCAACTTTTATAAATTTTTTAATATCATCAATTTTTTTTTCCTTAATTTTTCTGGACAATAGACTGACTGATGCCTGACAATAAACACACGATTTACACTGATAACCCATATCTTTTACAACATCTTCTTTGACAATTAAGCTTATTTCCATCTCATCACCACATAATGGATTTTTGTGTTTTGACTTATGAGTGTAGTTTTCAACAACTTTATTATTTTCGGTATGGGCTGCTATTTCTAAAATTCTTAAATCCATTTAATTTCTTTAATTCAACTTTGAATGTTTTATATTTTATAGATGGATCATAACAATATTTTAGGCACTGTGCTAGCAGGCGGTAAGTCACAAAGATTTGGAGAAGATAAATCCCAAGTAAAGTTAGCTGGCAAATTGTTGATTGATCACATGTTGACTGAAATTATTGATGAATTCAAGGAACTTTTAATAGTATCAAATAATAAAATTAATTTTCATAACTCAGAAAAAATTTCAATAATTGAAGATTTTGAAAAAGGTCTTGGTCCGTTAGGTGGAGTTTTATCAGCTATGAAATGGATTAAAGAAAATCAAAAAGACTACAAATGGATAGCAACTTTCCCTGTAGATACACCTTTTTTTAAGAGACAAATACTTAAAGATTTTATTCAAAATATTAATTTTAATGAAAGTGATTTATTTTTCATTAAGTCAAATAACACACGACATAATATATTTGGCTTATGGTCGATTAATTTAATAGATAAGTTAGAGAAGGATCTAAAAAAAGGAGAAAGAAAAGTAGAGTTGTGGGCTAATAATATTGGGGTAAAAATAATTAATATGGAGTTTTCAAATAATGATCCTTTCTTTAATATAAATACAAAAGAAGATTTAAAAAAAGCTGAAGAAATACTCAAAAATGATTAGTTACGAAAAATCAAAAACAATTTTAAAAAAAGCCAAAATTAAAATTAAAGACGAAACTATAAAGAGTATAAATTCTCTAAATAGAGTAGTTTCTACCAATATTCATTCTAATATAAATTATCCAGCAGGAGATAACGCTGCATTTGATGGTTATGCAATTAATTCAAAAGATACTAATGGATTAAAAAAAAAATTACCAAAAAAATTTAAAATTATTGGTTCAATTGCTGCAGGAATGAAACCTTTTAAAAAAAAGATAAAAAAATTTGATACTGCCGAAATAATGACTGGAGGAATTATACCAAAGGGTTTCGATACAATTATTCCTATAGAACAAATAATTTTTGCTCCTAACAAAAAATATATATTAATTGACCAAAAAATAAAAAAATTTGATCACGTTAGGTTTGCAGGTTCAGATTATAAAAAAGGGGAAGTTGTAGTAAACAAAAATACAATTGTTCAACCAAATCATATTTTAGCTTTTAAAAGTTTAGGTATTAAAAAAATTAAAGTAAAAAAAAAGATTAATATATTATTTTTTTCAACTGGAAACGAAATATCAAACAAAGATAATATTCCAAATTGGATGGTAAGAAATTCCAACACACACTATATTAAAAACTTAAATCAAAATTTTTTATTTAATTTTAAAAGTGGAAGTGTATTAAGAGATAATCATCAAAATATTTTTAAACAAAAAATAAATAAATTAATTAAATCTAATGATGATATTATTATTACGTCAGGTGCAGTGTCTGCAGGTAAGTTTGATTTCATACCGGATGTTGTTAAAAAATTTAAGTTATCAAACTACTTTAAAAGTGCTGCAATAAGGCCTGGAAAACCAATAATGTTTGCAAAAATCAAAGGGAGAGAAAAGGCAATATTTGGACTCCCTGGTAATCCAATTTCTTCAGCTGCATGTTTTAGATTTTTTGTAATTCCATATATTTTAAATGCCTTAGGATTATCAGAAGAAAAATCAATTAAAGCTATTTTGACAAATGGATTTGTTAAAAAAAAGAATTTCACAAGATTTGTAAAGAGCCAATTAAGCACAACTAAAAATGGAAAAATAAATGTTGAAATTTTAAAAGGTCAAGAGTCTTTTAGAATTAAATCATTTGTAAAATCAAATATTTGGGTTTTGTTGCCAGCAGGTAAATCAAAATTTAAAAAAGGAGATGTCGTTGATTGTTTTTTCCCCAACCTTTCAAATCAAAATTTAGTTTAGAAACGTATTTTTGTTGTAGAAAATTCTATTTACAATTAGATTTCTCATTATGTTAGAGTTAAGAAATCCAAGAATAGCCATTCCAGTTGTACTTTTTGCCGGTCTATTATGGTCGTTTGGCCCATTAGTAGTTCGATACATGGATAATCCTCAATTGGTACCTTGGCAGTATATTTTTGGCAGAGGTTTAACAATTTTTATCTTATTAAATCTTTATTTATTTTTCGAGGAAGGAAAAAATTTTTACAAAAACTATTATAAAATAGGTTTATCTGGAGTGATCGGTGGATCTGGATTGGGGATCGCTATGATTACATTTATTTATTCAATTACAAACACTAGTGCTGCAGTTACTTTGCTTTGTTTAGCAGCAATGCCTTTTTTTACAGCATTATTGGCATTTTTATTTTTAAAAGAAAAAATTTCTCTTAACGTGTGGATATCAATAATAATTGCAACAGTCGGTATTATTATTATGGCACTTGGAAACACTGGAGAAAAATCATTAATTGGTTTTGTGTTTGGTTTAACTTCTTCAATTGGTTTTTCAGTTTTTTCTGTAACTCTAAGGTGGAGAAAAGAAACACCAAAATTCACAACTGTAGCTTTTGCAGGTTTCTTTTGTTTTGTGTTTGCAACAATTATGATTTTATCAAACAACTTAGTTTTCTTTTCATCTAGCTATAATGGAACTTTGTTTTCTTTGCATGGGACGTTAGTGTGTTTTGGATTAATTTTATATTCAATTGGATCTAAAGCCATACCAGCAGCAGAATTGACTCTATTATCTTTAACTGAAGTTGTAGGAGGAATTTTTTGGGTTTGGCTGCCATTATTTGGAATTAATGAAGTACCATCCGCAAATACTATAATCGGCGGTTTTTTTCTTTTCGTATCTATATTTTATTATAGTTTAATAATGAGATGGAACAAAAGATACATAGCATTAAACTAATATGGAACGGCCAGATTTTTTTGAGCTTAAAAACGGTGAAAAAGTAAAATTACCATTTACAGATAAAGAATATAACGATCGAGTAAGTAAACTTAGATCAGTGATGGACCAAAATGGTCTTGATATGGTTATCTTAACCTCAATGCATAACGTTGCATATTACACAGGTTTTATTTATTGTTCTTTTGGCAGACCATACGGATGTGTGATCACTCAAAATAAAATCTCAACAATTTCAGCTAACATTGATGCAAGTCAACCATGGCGTAGATCTCATTGTGATAACGTAATTTATACTGATTGGAAAAGGGATAATTTTTTAAGAGCTATTGTTTCAATTATTGGAAGAGATGAACCTCCAAAAAATATTGGAATAGAAAATGATCATGTAACTTTAGATATGCGCGAAAAAATAGGCTCTATTTTTACTTTCTCTGTGTTTAGTGATGTTTCAAAAGATTTAATGAAACTTAGAATGATTAAATCGAACGAAGAAATTGAGATTATTAGAAATGGTGCAAGAATTGCAGACATTGGTGGTGAAGAAATAGTTAAAAATATTAGAGAAGATAATACAGAGATCGAAGTAGCTATAGCAGCAAGAGATAGAATGGAAAGAGAGATTGTTAAAAGTTATCCAGGAGCAGAGTACATGGATACTTGGGTATGGTTTCAATCGGGTATCAATACAGATGGAGCACATAATCCCAAGACCAATAGAAAATTAATTAAAGGAGATATTTTATCTTTAAATACTTTTCCAATGATCTCAGGATATTATACTGCACTTGAGCGAACTTTATTTTTGGATCATGCTGATGATGCATCTATTAAAGCATGGGAAGCAAATGTTAAAGTGCATAAGCGAGGATTAGAATTGATTAAACCAGGTGTTAAATGTTCAGATATTTGTCATGAGTTAAATGAATTGTTTGCTGAACTTGGTTACCTTCATTATAGAACTTTTGGTTACGGACATTCATTTGGTATGCTTTCTCACTTTTATGGAAGAGAAGCAGGTTTAGAATTAAGAGAAGACATTGATACTATTCTTGAGGAAAATATGGTGGTATCTATGGAACCTATGATTATGATCCCAGAAGGTAATCCTGGTGCAGGTGGATATAGAGAACATGATATTTTAGTTATTGGTAAAGATAGAGCAGAAAATATTACAAAATTTCCTTTCGGCCCTGAGCATAATATTATAAAAAACTAATCCTTATGAATGAGAATAAAACTATTGTTAATAGTTGGAATGAGTGGGATCCGTTAAAACATGTAATCGTTGGTAGAGCGGATGGCACATGTATACCTGCGCCTGAACCAGCATTAGATGCAAAAGTTCCAGAAGACAGTGATATGCGAGGTCAGTTTGGGCCAAGAACCAAAGATACTGTCGATAAAGCAAATGAATTATTAGATAACTTTTCAAACATTCTTGAAAAAAGAGGCATTAAAGTTGATCGACCAACACCAATAGATTTTAATCAAAAAACATCCACTCCAGATTGGGAAGCTGAAACAATGTTTGGCTGCATGCCTCCAAGAGATGTTTTGTTAACAGTGGGCAATGAAATTTTAGAAGCAACAATGAGTTACCGATGCCGTTGGTTTGAATATTTATGTTACCGACCACTTTTAAAAGATTATTATAATCAAGATCCTAATATGAGACATGAGTCTGCTCCAAAACCAAGACTAACTGATGCAGATTATAGAAAAGATTATTTATCAGATAAAATTGGTGTTCAAAAAAGATTAGAGTGGACTGAGAAAAAATATTTCGTAACTACTGAAGAAGAGCCATTATTTGATGCAGCAGATGTATTGAGATTTGGGAAAGACTTAGTTGTTCAACATGGGTTTACAACTAATTTAAAAGGAATTGATTGGCTAAAAAGACATTATAAAGATCACAGAGTTCATGCAGTTAACTTCCCAGGTGATCCTTATCCAATTCACATTGATGCAACTTTTACCCCAATTAAAGAAGGTTTAATTATCAATAACCCACAAAGAAGACTTCCTAAGGAACAAAGAAAATTATTTGAAGAGAATGGTTGGGAAATCGTAGACAGTGCACAACCAGCACATAACGAACCACCTCCATTATGTTATTCATCAACTTGGCTATCAATGAATGTTTTAGTTTTGGATCCAAAAACTGTATGTGTGGAAAAAAGTGAAAAATACCAAGCTGAACAATTAGATAAATTAGGAATGGAAGTTATACCAGTAGAACTTAGAGATGCATATGCTTTTGGAGGAGGCCTTCATTGTTGTACAGCTGATGTTTATCGAGAAGGCGATTTAAAAGATTATTTTCCAAAGCAATAATTTATTTACAAATAAGATTAATTTGGATTTTGTTTTAAAAATTCAATGTATTTAATAACATCATCGTATTTTTCATCAGGAATATCTTTATAGCTAGCATTGAATTTGCTTTTCACGCAAATAGCAACATGAGCATAGGGGTTTCTTCCTCTAGGATGATTTGGATGATCAGGTAATTGACCCACCAAATAATCGCCAGCTTCCTGTATCATTTTCCACAGTTTACTTGCGTTTTCTTTATTCATACTACTTCAAACCTTGATTTATCTCAATCTGGTATAGTCCTGGGTATAGTTATCCCACAAAATTTTACAAATTCCTATAAGGATTTTCTTAAGTTATATTTAGATAGCAATAGAAACATATCATTTAAAAATTCATTAGGTATATTTCTATCAAAACATGTTTTGCAACTAAGATTATCTTTATTAATTAAGACATGAGCAAATGCTTTATTTACATTAGAAAAAGGGTTTCCAAAATCTAGTTTTTGACCTTCTGAGAATGAAATTCTAATTATATCGCTTAGTTCCTCAGACATTTTTTCTGCATCTTTAAAATTACCCTTTGCAACATTATTATAAATTTCTCTTAAAATTTTACCAAAACAATTTGCTGAGCTTAATAAAAATCCATCATATTTCCCATTAGGTTTTAAATGATCAAAATAATTTTCTTCTGCTCCTCTTAAAAATATTAAATCATTAAAATTAATTCTAGAATTCACAACATCATCTTCACCACTAGTATCCTTAAATAATTTAATTCTATCTTGAAAATTATCTTTTAATATTTTTAATGTTTCAGGTTCAATTTTACATTTTACTACTTGAGGCAATTGATAGATAGAAATTGGCAAATGTGTATTTTCAATGATACGCTTAAAATGTGAAATAATTCCTTCTTGTTTAATGTTTTCATCAACGGGAGCACATAAAGTTAATCCAAAAAAACCTGCAGATGATCCATTTTTATCTATATGTCTTTCTATGATATCTGTACGTCTTAGAACATCTTCTGTTGTT
>CABZSV010000007.1 GCA_902528575.1 uncultured Pelagibacteraceae bacterium | reverse complement strand
AAGGAATTGTATTAGGTGCGGGCCTTCTCCAATTTGAAATGTTTAATCTTATTCCCTCTACTTTTAGTTTAGGATCAAAATATGATCCCCATTCCCATGTTGCAATCGCAACATGTATTTTTGTTTGTTGCGCAGAAATAGCCATCATCTCACTACCCCTCCAAGCAACAGGTCTTACATAACCATTTTCTACTTTTTGAGTTGCTATAATTTTATTTGATGCATTATTGATTTCTTCTTCTGTATATGGAATTTCAAAACCCATTCTTCTCGCAGAATGAAAAAATCTGGCTGTGTGTTCTTCTAATTTAAAAATTGAACCATCATACACTCTCTCACCCTCAAATACACAACTAGCGTAGTGCATACCATGGCTTAAAACATGTAGTTTAACGTCAGCCCAGTCAACTAATTCGTTGTTGTACCATATTTTTCCAGATCGCTTGTCGTAAGGTATCATGTGTGAAAATTTTTTTAATTTATAAATAAAAATATCTTTGTATCTTTAATATGTCAATATAACTTACCTATTATGAAAGAACTTTTATATTTAAAAGATGACCAGCTTAAAGATCTAATTGAAAAACTATTCGTAAGCTATAGAGAAACCTTTTCTGACTCTAAAAAAATATTAGATAGATATTCAATTGGTTTAGCGCACCATAAAGTAATTCATTTACTGTCAATGTATGAGGGGATCTCAATTTCTGAGCTGCTTAAGAGATTAAAAGTCACAAAACAAAGCTTAAATCGTGTTCTCAAAGATTTGATTAAACTTGAAATCGTCATTTTTAAAAAAGATGACCAAGATACTAGAGTAAAGCATGTTTTTCTTAATGATAAAGGTAAAAAAATTTTTAATGAAATTTTCAATTTACAAAAAAAGAGAATTTATAATGCTTTATTAAATTCAAGTTCTGAAGAAGTTATTAATTTTGATAATGTACTAAGTAAAATAATTAATGGATAAGTTTATTGCGCATATACTAGTGGTTGATGATGATGATGGAATTAGATCTCTCGTAAAAAAGTATTTAAATGAAAATAGATTTTTAGTCACTACTGCTGAAAATGCAGAAAATGCATCAGAGAAAATAAAAATAATTAAGTTTGATTTAATAGTTTTAGATATCATGATGCCTGGTAAAAGTGGGCTTGAATTTTTAAAAGAAAATAAAAAAAAATTAGATACACCAGTTATACTTCTCACTGCCAAAGGTGAAGCAAGTGAAAGAGTTGAAGGGTTAGAGATTGGTGCTGATGATTATTTACCGAAACCATTTGAACCAAAAGAATTAATTCTAAGAATAAAGAATATATTAAATAAAACTATCAAAACAGATCACAAAAGGGTTATAGAATTTGCAAATGTGAAAATTGATTTAAATAAACTTTTAATATTTAAAAGTGATAAAGAATTTAAAATTAATGCAACGGAAAAAACGATTTTAGAAAAAATGATTAATAACCCAGGTAAAACATTTTCTAGGGAAGATATTGGTCAATTAATCAATATAGATAAAGAGAGATCAATAGATGTTATTATTACTCGACTTAGGAAAAAAATTGAAATTGATCCAAAAAATCCAAAATTTTTGCAAACAATAAGAGGTGCGGGATATGTTCTCTGGATTGAGTAATTACTTAAAAAAAATATTACCAAAAAGATTATTTTATAGAGCACTTCTTATAGTTGCTATTCCAGTTTTGGTTTTGCAACTAGTAATTACAATTGTTTTTTTTGATAGTCTTTGGATCAAAACAAACAAAGGTATGACAAGAACCTTGATAAATGAAATTAGTACATTTATTGAAGGCTATGAAAGTGAGCAAGAAAATAAACAAGAGTTGCTAGACCTTTTTTCCATATTTTTAGATTTAAATATTGAGTTCACCAATAACGAAGAATTACAAAATACAGATACTGAAAGATGGTTTAGTCCTATAGATAGAACTTTAAGAAGAGAACTAAAATCTAAATTTGGATTAGATCAATACTGGTTTGATACAACAAGTTATAAAGAATTAATTGATTTAAGAATTAAATACGAAGATGGTTATTTTAAATTTTTAGTGCCCAAAGATAGAGTTGCGAGTTCTTCAGCAAGAATATTTGCACTTTGGATCACAGTACCTGCAATTATAATGGTGATCATTTCTCTAATATTTTTAAAAAATCAAACTAGACCAATCACTAACCTAGCTCGTGCGGCTGAAAGGTTTGGTAAAGGAGAAAAAATTGAAGAGTTTAAACCTTCAGGTGCTCTTGAAATAAGACAAGCAGGACATGAATTTGATAAAATGAGAAAGAGAATTGAAAGACACTTAAATCAAAGAACAGAAATGTTATCTGGAATAAGTCATGATTTAAGAACACCCTTAACAAGGATGAAACTACAATTAGCTTTTATAAAAGATAAAGAAACTGTTAATAAATTGACTGAAGACATTAATGAAATGGAGAAAATGTTAAATGAATATTTGCAATTCACCAGCTCATCATATGTTGAAAAAGATGAAATGTTTAATCTATCTGAATTAATCTCAGAAGTTATTGAAAAATATAATAACGAAAATATTTCACAGAACTTAATACCAAGAATTTACTTTAATGGCAGGAAAAATTTAATTAATAGGTGTCTTAATAATCTAATTGATAATTCACTGAAATATGCAAATAAAGTTGAAATTAGCTTAAGTAAAAAAAATACAAACTTATTCATTATTATTGATGATGATGGTCCTGGAATACCAAAAGATGAGTATGAAAATGTATTTAAACCTTTCTATAAAATAGATAAGGGTCGAGCAGACTCTAAATCAAGTGTTGGTCTTGGCTTATCAATTTCATCAGACATTATCAAATCTCATGGAGGAAATATAATTTTAGAAAAATCAAAAATGGATGGTTTAAGAGTTAAGGTTTTCCTGCCTGTTTAACTTTTTTATTTTTTTTTTTTTCAAGTTTAGTTATTTTATTTTCAAGATTTTCAACACGTTTTGAGAGTACTTCAAACTCATCTTTACTTGTAAGTTTCATTTTAAAAACAAACTCATCTCTTTTAGATTTTAAGATATTAAATAATTCAGTAGTTAAGTCTTTTGAAGATACTAGTCCCTGCTCTATTAATTTGGCAAACTTATCAATTATAAATTTAGAATTTTTCATATTTAAGATATACATTATAATTATTATTAAAAATGTTCATTAATAATTTTGACCCAGTAGCCTTAGAAATATTTTCTTTAGAAATCAGATGGTATTCTTTAGCTTATATATTTGGAATTATATTAGGCTGGTTTCTCGCAAAAAAATTATTTATCCAAGACATAGAAGTTAAAAATAAATTTGATGATTATTTAACTTATTTAATTATAGGTATAATTTTAGGAGGAAGACTTGGTTATATTATTATTTATAATTTAAGTTTTTATATAAATAATCCATTAGATATATTTAAAATTTGGCAAGGAGGAATGTCTTTCCATGGTGGTTTAATTGGAGTTATTTTCGCATCTATATTTTTCGCTAAAAAAAATAATCAAAACCCATTCTTATATTTAGATATTGTCGCTTTAGTAGCTCCATTCGGATTATTTTTTGGACGGATAGCAAACTTTATAAATTCAGAATTGTATGGAACTATAACTAATGTGCCTTGGGCAGTAACATTTGTTCAGGTAGATAATCTTCCTAGACATCCCTCGCAATTATATGAAGCACTATTAGAGGGTTTATTTTTATTTTTATTATTAATTTATTTTAAAAACAAATTTTCAAATAAACCTGGTATAATTTCAGGATTATTTTTAATAATTTACTCAATCTTCAGATTTATTGTTGAATTTTATAGAGTACCAGACGAACAGCTAGGCTATATATTTTTAAACTTAACGATGGGGCAAGTAGTAAGTTTAATATTTATATTATCAGGGGTAATCTTATTTTATTTAAAATATGAAACTCGCTAAAACAAATAATTTACCATTAGATCAATTTATAAATTTTGCTCTTTACGATAAGGATAAAGGTTTTTATATGAAAAAGAATCCTTTTGGTGAAGATGGAGATTTTATTACTGCTCCCAATATCTCAAGATTATTTTCAGAGATTATTGCAATTTGGACAATTACTTTTTGGAAAAGTTTAGGCTCACCAAAAAAATTTAATTTGCTAGAACTGGGAGCTGGAAATGGCGAAATGATGAAAGTCATTGATGAGACACTTATAAATTTTCCCGAATGTTACAATGCCTGCAGTTTTGTAATTCATGAAAAAAGTGATTTTTTAATAAATGAACAAAAAAAAAATTTAAATTCTAAAAAATTTTCATGGTTAAAAGATATTGAAAAAATAAACTCTAACCCAACAATTTATTTAGCTAATGAATTCTTTGATGCCGTACCAATCAAACAATTTTTTAAAAAAAAAGATGGTTGGTTTGAAAGATACGTGTTTATGAATGATTCAAAAAAAGCTGAATTTAAAGAAGAAAAAATAGATATAGAAAAAATTGAAAAATATCTAAATTTTGAAATATCAAAAAATCAGAACATAATAGAATATTCACCAGACACTTTTAAATATTTAAGAACAATTTGCGACCTAGTGCAAAAAAATGATGGAGGAATGTTAATAATTGATTATGGTTATGCAGACAGCAAAATGCATGAAACTCTTCAGGCGGTAAATAACCATAAATATTCTAACATTTTAGAAAATATTGGAGACTCTGATATTACTTACAATATAAACTTTCATTCTTTTGAGAAGTTTATAAGTCAGTTTAAAGAAATTAATTCAATTTTTACAAATCAAAAAAAATTTTTAACAAGTATGGGTATTCTTCAAAGAGCAGAAATAATCAGCAAAAATATAGCATTTTCTAAAAAAGCAGATTTATTTTATAGGGTAAGACGTTTGATAGATGACAAGCAGATGGGTGAATTATTCAAAGTCATGCTTATAAAAAATAAGAAAAATAATTTTAGAACAGGTTTTCAAAATTGATAAAATCAAAAAAACTCTCAAAAATTAAAACTATTAAACATGGTTTTTTTAATAAAACTGGCGGTAAATCAAAAAAAATTTATAAAAGTTTAAATTGTGGTCCTGGTTCTAAAGACAATCCGTCAGATGTTAAAAAAAATTTAAAAATAGTTATAAAAAAAATAAAAAGCACCGCTAAAAGTATTTTTTTACTTCATCAAATACACAGTAATAAATTTGTTTATATTGATGAAAAAAACACATTTAAATCAAAACCAAAAGCAGACGCAGTAATTACAAACCAAAAAAACATGCCAATTGGCGTTTTAACTGCTGATTGTGTGCCAATTTTAATCTGTGATGAAAGAACAAAATTAGTTGCAGCAATTCATGCGGGGTGGAAAGGTGCATACAAAGATATAATTAGCAAAGTAATCCAATTTATGATCAAAAAAGGATCTAATCCTAAAAATATTACTGCAGCTATCGGACCTGCTATCTCGGCTAAAAATTACGAAGTAAAAGCAGATTTTAAAAGAAAATTTATAAAAAAGGATAAAAAAAATAATAAATTTTTTAAAATTAAGTACAAAAAGCTTTATTTTGATTTACCTAAATATGTAAAATCATGTCTTTTAAAGAATAAAATAAAAAATATTGAGTCTTTAAATATTGATACATTTGATATTAATAATAATTTTTTTAGTGCAAGAAGAGCGTTAAGGCTAAATCATGATGATTATGGTAGAAATATTTCAATAATTATGCTTTATTAGGCTTCTTTAATGAAATTATTATCCGGGAATAGCAACAAACCATTAAGCAAGAGAATTGCTAAATATCTAAAATCTAAATTAGTAAACTCTAGTATTAGAAATTTTTCTGATGGAGAAATCTATGTGGAAATAAATGAAAATATTAGAGGTAATAGTATTTTTTTAATTCAATCTGTTTCATCTCCTGCAAATGATAACCTAATGGAGTTATTACTATGTATTGATGCACTTAAGAGATCGTCAGCGAAAAATATTACTGCTGTTATTCCGTACTTTGGTTATGCTAGACAAGATAGAAAAGTTGCGCCAAGAACCTCAATTTCAGCAAAACTTGTCTCAAATCTAATTACTAAAGCAGGAGCAGATAGAGTTGTTACTGTTGATTTGCATGCAGGACAAATTCAAGGATTTTTTGATATTCCAGTAGATAACTTGTTCGCAACACCTATTTTTGCAAGACATGTAAAAAAAAAGATAAAAAGTAAAAATCTAATTTGTGTTGCACCAGATGTTGGTGGTACTGAGAGAGCTAGAGCACTAGGAAAGATTTTAAATGTTGGACTAGCAATTGTAGATAAAAGAAGACCAAAGCCCGGTCAATCGCAAGTAATGAATATTATTGGAGATGTTAAAGGAAAAACTTGTATTCTTGTTGACGATATAATCGATTCAGGTGGTACAATTGTAAACGCAGCTAAGGCTCTTAAAGATCGAGGTGCCAAAGAAGTTTATGTTTACATTACTCACGGTGTACTTAGTGGAGAAGCTGTAAATAAAATTAAAAAATCAGTAATTAAAAATTTAGTAATAACTGATACAATTGATAACATGAACAGAGTTAAAGGTGCAAAAAACATTGAAGTTCTGTCAATTTCAGGTCTTATGGGTGAAGCAATTAAAAGAATATCTAATTCAACCTCAGTATCAGACTTATTCAAATAAATACCTTGAGTTATTAAGGAACTTAAGCTAAAAAACCTAGTTTTTATGAATTCATTAGACGCCAATATCAGAAATACCAAAACTAAAGGTGAGCTTAATTCGCTGAGGGATAACGGTAATGTGCCCGCGATAATTTATGGCGGTGAAGCTCAAAACGAAAAGATTTCAATATCTAAAAAAATACTTAAGTCACTGATTGAAAAAGAAAACTTTTTATCAAGCATCATAACTTTAAATGTTGATGGCAAACCTCAAAAAGTTCTGCCAAGAGAAATAAAATATGACATTATTTCAGATGAACCAATTCATGTAGACTTTCTTAGAATAGTTACAGGAATAAAAGTTAGAATTGAAGTTCCAGTAAAATTTTTGAATCACGAAAAATCTCCTGGTTTGAAAAGAGGTGGGGTTTTAAACATTGTGAGAAGAAAAGTTGAGCTAAAATGTCCAAGCGAAAAAATTCCTGAAAATCTTGTAATAGATCTTGATGGAGTTGATATTGGAGAGAGTTTTAAGATTTCATCTATAAATCTTGACAATGACGTTACTCCTACGATTCAAGGAAGAGATTTCGTAATTGCAACTCTTGCAGCTCCTACTGTAATGAAAGAACCTGAAAAACCTGCAGAAGCTGAGGCAGCTGAGGGTGAAGGTGCTGAAGGAGCAGAGGCGGCAGCAGCTGAAGGTGGAGAGAAACCAGCGGCTGAAGTTGATAAAAAAGAAGGTGAAGACAAAAAACCTGCTGAAGAAAAAAAATAAGTTAATTAAAATTGAATTTTATCCTCCAATACTAATATTTTATGCTTCTACTTGTAGGATTAGGCAATCCAACCCCAGACAGTGAAAACAATAGACATAATATTGGTTTCAAAATCATAGATGCAATAAATAAAAAATTTGGACTTTCAAAACAAAAACCAAAATTTAAAGGACTTCTTACAACTGGTAATGTAGGAGATCAAAAAGTTTACGCTATTAAACCTTTAACATTTATGAATAATTCTGGAATTTGTATTAGAGAATTAATTGAATATTTCAAATTAGATGCTGAGGATGTTATCGTTTTTCATGACGATCTAGATGTAGAATTTGGAAAAATAAAAGCAAAATTTGGTGGCTCTGATGCAGGACATAACGGAATTGCATCAATAGATAAGTTTATTGGCAAAGATTATTCAAGAGTGCGAATAGGAATTGGTAAACCAAAAGATAAAATGGAAGTTAGTGATTTTGTTCTTCAAAATTTTGATGAAGATGAAATGCTTGGATTGGAAAAGATTACTAATAACATCACAGATTCTATTTCAATACTTATCGACAAAAAATTAGATTTATTCTCTAGCACTGTAAATAATAAATAATGAGTTTTAAATGTGGAATTGTTGGTTTGCCTAATGTGGGTAAATCTACACTCTTCAACGCACTTACAAACTCAAGCAAAGCCCAAGCTGCAAATTTTCCATTTTGTACGATAGATCCCAATGTGGGAGTAGTCCCCGTTCCAGATGAAAGATTGAACAAATTATCAGGAGTTTCAAAATCAAAAAAAACAATAAATACAACTATTTCATTTGTGGATATAGCTGGTCTTGTTAAAGGTGCATCTAAAGGTGAAGGATTAGGCAATAAATTTCTGTCCCATATAAGGGAAGTTGATGCAGTTATTCATATGATTAGATGCTTTGACTCAGACGATATTCAAAATGTTAATCCTTACGTTGACCCTATAAGAGATCTTGAGATCATTGAAACTGAGATGTTGCTAGCTGACCTAGAATCTATACAAAAAAGACTTGAAAAAAATAATAAAAAAAATGTGGACGAAGACCAGCTTAAGATTTTAGAGATTGCATTAGACTGCATTAATAATGATAAAGATATATCAATATTAAATTCTCAATTTGATACAAAACAACTTAATCAAAGTGGTCTTTTATCAATAAAACCAAAGATCTTTGTTTGTAATGTAGATGAACAAAGCGTACAGAATGGAAATAAATATACTAAAGACTTTATCGAAAAATTTGGAAAAGATAACACTCTGATTGTTTCTGCAGACATAGAAAACCAAATAAATGAATTAGCAGAAGATGAAAAAAAAAATTATATGAATATGATTGGTTTAAAAGATACAGGTTTAAGTATGTTAATTCAAAAGGGGTATAAAATATTAGAACTTGATACATATTTTACCTCTGGACCTGAAGAAACAAGAGCGTGGACAATACAAAAGAATTGTACTGCACCTAAAGCTGCAGGAGAAATTCATACAGATTTTGAAAAAGGTTTCATTAGAGCTGAAACTATATCTTATGAGGATTTTGTAGCCAATAATGGATGGGTAAATTCTAAGGCTAACGGAAAAATGAGATTAGAGGGTAAAGACTATATTGTTAAAGATGGAGATGTATTAAACTTCAGATTCAACACGTGACCAGATTCTTTTCATACTAAAATAAACTAAAACAGTTAAAATAATTAAATAAACAATCGCTTTAAAGCCCATCTGATGTCGAGATTCTAAATGAGGTTCAGCTGACCACATTAAAAAGGTCGTTACATCTTTTGACATCTGTTCTACTGTTGCATTTGTTCCGTCACCATACTCTACTAATCCATCTGATAATGGAGCAGCCATTCTAATTTTATTACCATACATATATTTGTTGTAATAAACTCCGTCATCTAAAGATACGTTGCTAGGAGCTTCTTCATATCCTTGTAATAAAGAATATATGTAATCAACTCCACCACCTCGAGCTTTAACCAAAACAGACATGTCTGGAGGGTATGCACCACCATTTGCCGCTTGGGCAGCTTTTACATTGTCATATGGCATTACAAATTTATCAGATAATTTACCTGGTCTTGTAAACATTTCACCATCTGAATTTGGACCATCAGTTACTTCAAATGAAGCTGCTATAGCTTTAGCTTGAGCTTCAGAGAATTCTGGCCCTCCTGGCTCTGCTAAATTTCTATAACTTAAATACTTCATCGAATGACATGAGGCACATACTTCAGTATAAACTTGATAACCTCTTTGAAGAGAAGCTCTATCAAATTTTCCAAATAGACCCTTAAAACTCCAGTCAGTTTTTAGATATTCTACTTTTTCAGCAGCAAAAGAATTTGAATTTGAAGTAATAATTAAGATTATTATAGAAAATAATTTAAATAAATTTTTCACCTTATTCTATTTTACTTTCTTTATTTCTGGCGGCAGCTAGATTTGGTGAACCACCTAGAACAGGTTCGGTAATACTTAGAGGCACTGGTAAAGTTTTTTCTTTAAAGCCTAGAACAGGAAGAATAACTAAAAAATGCAAAAAGTAATACGCTGTTGCAACTCTTGCTATCAACAAGTAAAGTCCTTCAGCTGGCATCGCACCCACATAACCAAGTATCAAAACATCAGCAACTAGTATCCAGTAAAACTGTCTGTACAAAGGCCTGAATACAGCAGATCTAATTTTCGAAGTATCTAACCAAGGTAAGACAGCTAGAATTAATATTGCAGATAGCATTGCCACAACCCCTAACAATTTATCAGGAACTGATCTTAATATTGCATAAAAAGGTAAGAGATACCATTCAGGAACAATGTGTGCGGGTGTTACCATTGGGTTTGCCTCGATATAATTATCTGCGTGACCTAAAATATTTGGTGCGTAGAATACAAAGAAAGCAAACACAATCATGAACATTAATAAAGCAAAACCATCTTTAATTACTATGTAAGGATGGAAAGGTACAGTATCTTTAGAAGGTTTTTTTATATCTATTCCAACTGGATTGTTGTTACCAGGAACATGTAAAGCCCATATATGTAAAACAACTAATCCTAAAATTAAAAATGGAATTAAATAATGCAAAGTAAAAAATCTAGTTAACGTAGGGTTGTCGACTGAATAACCTCCCCACAACCAAGTGACAATACCCTCTCCAACTAATGGAATGGCACTAAATAAATTTGTGATTACAGTTGCTCCCCAAAAGCTCATTTGTCCCCAAGGCAATACATAGCCCATAAATGCAGCCGCCATCATTAGCAAGTAAATAATTATTCCAATTATCCAAATTATTTCTCTTGGTGCTTTGTAAGAACCATAAAATAATGACCTGAAAATATGAATGTAGACTGCTAAGAAAAACATAGATGCACCATTTGCATGAATGTATCTAATTAACCAACCGTAATTGACATCCCGCATGATGTGCTCAACACTCTCAAAAGCCATATCTGCGTGAGCAATGTAATGCATTGCAAGAGTTAATCCGGTAACAATTTGAGTGATTAAGCAAAAAGTTAAAATTCCACCAAATGTCCACCAATAATTTAAATTTTTAGGAGTCGGATAATCTGTTAAATGATTTGCAAGAGTTAATAGTGGCAATCGATCATTAAACCATTGTCCTACCTTCGATTTTGGTCTGTATTCGTGGTCACTCATTTTCTTTATCCAATTTTAATTGTGTTTGCATCAACGAATTCATATTTAGGCACTTCCATATTCCAAGGTGCTGGTCCTTTTCTAATTCTTCCAGAAGTATCATAATGAGATCCATGACATGGACAGAACCACCCATTATAATCACCTTTATCATTTAGAGGTACACATCCAAGGTGTGTACATACACCTAACATAACAAGCCACTCGGGGTTTTTTGCTCTATCTTCGTCTTTTTCTGGATGAATTAAATCCTCCATCTTTACGGCTCTTGCCTCATCAATTTCTTCTTGAGTTCTTCTTCTTATAAAGACTGGTTTACCTCTCCATAAAACAGTCAATGTATTTCCAGGTGTTAATGAACTTACATCAACCTCTGTACTAGCTAATGCTTTAACAGAAGCGTCTGGATTCATTTGATCTATCATTGGCCACACCACTGCAGCTGCACCAACAGCTCCTACGGCTGTGGTAGCTGTAAATAAAAAATCTCTTCTTTTTGTTTTTTTTTCAGACACTTTTAGTAGCTTTTATTATTATCTCTTTTTGATTTAAAATAGTTAATATACAAATTCATATAATATAAAATAATTATTTTGCTACTGAAAGAATGACACATAATTCAACAATTTTCGGACCCAAAATAGCTTTGTATGAGCCTGATATACCTCAGAATACTGCTGCAATCATAAGAACTTGTGCTTGTTTGGGTGCTAAACTAGAAATAATTGAACCATGTGGCTTTCTATTATCAGACAAACGTTTTAAAAGAGTGGTTATGGACTATATGGACTATAGTCAAATAGAGTTTTATCAAAGTTCGGAAAAATTTTTTGAAGCAAAGAAAAAACAGAGAATCGTATTGATGACAACTAAGGGTTCAATAAATTATACTAAATTTAAATTTAAGCCTGATGATACTATTTTGTTTGGAAGAGAAAGTGCTGGGGTACCCGAAAAGGTTCATAAAATTATTAAAAATCGTTTAAAAATACCAATGAATAATCAAGTAAGATCTCTTAATATTGCATCGTCTGTTGCCATTGTTTTGGCAGAAAGTTTGCGTCAAATTGAATTAATATAAAATGGATATTTCAATTAAAAAAGACTTAGCGAGTAATTGGTTTATGTTGTTACAAAATGCAATATGTGACGACATTTTAAAAATTGAAAAAAACAAAGTAAATTTTCAATCAACTTCTTGGGATAGAAGCAGTAAAAAAGATGAGGGTGGTGGTGAATATAGAATTCTTAAAAATGGAAAAATTTTTGAAAAAGTAGGGGTAAATTTTTCAAAAGTTTATGGAAAATTTCCTAAGCAATTTCAAAAGAACATAACGGGCGCAAGTAAAGATCCTAGATTTTGGGCATCAGGAATATCAATAGTTATGCACATGCAAAATCCCCATATTCCTGCAATGCATTTTAATACTAGATTTATTTGTACAACAAAGAGTTGGTTCGGTGGAGGTATGGATGTAACCCCAGCAATAAAAGATGAAAAAGAGAAGAAAAACTTTCATAAAATATTAAAGGTAATGTGCGATAGACATAATAAAAATTATTATAAAAAATACAAAAAGTGGTGTGATGAATATTTTTATCTACCTCACAGAAAAGAAGCCAGAGGTATAGGTGGAATATTTTTTGACTATAAAAATGATAATTTTGAAAATGACTTTAAATTCGTCAGAGATGTTGGTGTTACATTTCAAATGCTATTTAATGAAATAATTAAAAAAAAATTAAAAAGAAAGTGGACTTTAAAAGACAAAGAGTTTCAGTATATTAAAAGAGGTCGATACGCAGAATTTAATTTGCTCTACGATAGAGGAACAAAATTTGGGCTACAAACTGGTGGTAATGTTGAAGGAATTTTGATGTCATTACCTCCGGTTGCAAAATGGAAATAAAAAAATGGATAAAGAGCCAATAACATTAAACGGATTAAATAAACTAAAAGAAGAATTAGTTTTTTTAAAAGAAAAAAAAAGACCTGAGATAGTAGCTGCAATTGCTGAAGCGAGATCCCATGGAGACCTTAAAGAAAATGCTGAATATCATGCAGCTAAAGAAGAACAATCTCATAATGAGGGAAGAATTACAGAAATTAACGATATTATTGCAAGAGCAAATGTTATTGACGTTACAAAACTAAACAATGAAGGAAAAGTAATTTTTGGATCTACAGTTTATTTAGAAGATTTAGATACTGGTGAAAAAATTAATTATAAAATTGTTGGAAGAGATGAGGCAGATTTAAAACAAAAACTAATTTTCTTTCAATCACCAATTGGCAAAGGTTTGATTGGAAAAAATAAAAGTGATTTAGTTGAAATAAATACACCCTCTGGTGTAAAAAATTTTGAAATTAAAGACGTTAAATATATTTAACTTTTAACTATTTCTTGTACCTGCTTATCTGAAATTTGAAATCCATTTTGAACCCAAGTTTCTTCTATCCTTTTTAATTTATTACCTAAAGTTTTACCCTCTGGAATTTGAAATTTGGTCATTAATAGATCGGCCCCTATTGGCAAAGTTGGAATTACTTTCTCATTATAAGTATCTAATAATTTGATTAGTTTTTTCTCTACTTTGTTTGAGATAAATATTTTAAAATTAATTATATCTATTACAGCCTGACGCCCATTAAAATAAAAAAATTTATTCAAGTTTTTCTCTGTAAAGTTATTTAAAGTTACTTTTTCTCTATAAAAAAGATCTATTAATTTTAATCTTTTCTTGTCTTTGTTAGATATTTGAAATTTATAAAGAAAATAATCAGCATTATCAGTCCCATCAATCACTAAAAGCGCAATTAAGAATATAAAGTCAATTTTTAAAAAATTCTCTGCAGCATAAGAATTTTGTTTTTTAAAATTTTTAATATTCTTTAATTGAGGGAAAATTATTTCTACGAGTTCTAAACTTTCTTTATCTTTAAAGAGTTTTAAAAATCCATTTGAACTAGTTATTTTTTTTAGTTCATCGATTAATCTTTCAGATGATATATTTGAAATTCCATCAATATTTTTTTTTATATTTTTTATTATTTCTGGCTGGTGCTTATGATTTGAGTAATTTAAATAAAATCTTAAATACCTCAAAATACGTAAATAATCCTCTTGAATTCTTTTTTCTGCATTACCAATAAAATTAATATAACCCTCCTCCAAATCCTTTTTACCGTTAAATGGATCAAATAAATTACCATCGCCATCTGCATAAATTGAATTAATAGTAAAATCCCTTCTAGAGGCATCTTCCTTCCAATCTAAAGAGAATTCTACTTCAGCATGCCTTCCATCAGTTGAGACGTCTTTCCTTAAAGAAGTAATTTCATATTTATATTCGTCTATTATTGCGGTTATAGTTCCATGTTCAATTCCTGTTTCATAATAACTTATTTGTTTGTTTTTAAGAGCCTCACAAACTTCCGGGGGAGTTAAATTTGTTGCTAGGTCAATATCATCAACATTTTCTTTTTTTATCACTTTTCTTACACACCCACCCACATATCTGATTTCACTTTTCTCTGAAAAATTATTAATTGCTTCAAAAATTTTATTTGCTGGTGTTGTGTAAGTTATTTGTTTTAAATTTTGACTGATATAATCAAGATTTTTTGATCGGGAAAAAAATTTATCTAAAAAATTTTTCATAAATGGCTGGGGCGCTAGGATTCGAACCTAGGATGCAGGTACCAAAAACCCGTGCCTTACCGCTTGGCTACGCCCCAATACTAGCTTCCTATAACATAAAAATATAAAATTCATATAGTTTTTGCTGTAACACACCAATAATTTTTATATTTTCTTTTAAATTTAGCTTTTGCCAATCTACAACTCTTTAATGAATTATAATAGGCAACAATTGTTGATCCTGAACCAGTCATTCTTACAAATAATGGATTATTTATACTTTCTAAGAACAACTTTATTTTTTTTAGTTTTGGATATTTTTTGAGTGCTATTGTTTCAAGGGCATTTTGTTGATCAATCAAATATTTTACTCCAAACATGTTTTTTTTAGGTTTGTTATATTTTGATTTTGTATACTTTCTAACAGCTGAGTATATTTTTTTAGTTGAGCAACCAAAATCAGGTTTTACTAAAGTAGAGTAATATTTTGGAGTATTATAAATCTTTTTTATTCTACCACCTGATGACAGAACACAGCTGGATGAAATGGTTCCCAGAATAACATCGGTACCAACCAAGTCACAGACACTTCGAGTTTTTTGATGATTAGGATTAATAATTTTTTTTTTGACCAGATAATTAAACACACTAGCTGCGTTCATCGATCCCCCACCCAACCCAGCTTCTTGGGGAATTAATTTTTTAATTTTAACTTTGAATTTTTTATTTTTTAATAGATTTTCTTTATCTAGTATTTGAAATAATCTTTGAACAGTATTTTTTTTTCCAATATTTTTAGAAAACTTTCCAGAAAAGGAAATGTGGTGTTTTTTTCCATTATGTTGATTTATCGAAATAACATCATGTAAATCTATGAAACCAATTATACTTTCAATTTTATGTAAAACCTTTTTTTTTCCAGTTATATTTAATGCTAAATTTAACTTTGCATTAGATTTAATTTTATCAATTTTCATTTAGGAATTTTTAAGACCCTCAATTAATTTAATCTTGATTTTTTCTCTCATATCGTCTTCGGTGTCATCAAAAGTTAATACGTTGCCCCAAAAATATCTTGCTTGAATTTTTCGATTTAATTTCCATAAAATGTCTCCATAGTGATCATTCACGATTGGGTCGTCTGGCATAAATTCAACAGCTCTTTTTAAATACTTTTCTGCTTCTAGATAATCCTTTATTAAAAAATATGCCCATCCAATTGAATCAATAATATATGGATCATTACTTTTTAAATCATATGCTGTTTTCAACATATCCATTGCTTCATTAATTTTATAATCACGCTCTAACCAAGAATAGGCAAGGTAATTTAAAATATGTGCATCACTAGGATCAATTCTAATTGCATGCAGCAAATCTTCATCTGACTTTTGATAATTGCCCATTCTTTCATAGCTGCCACCTCTACGATACAATACATCTGATTTAATAAGTGAATTATCATCCAGTGTTAAAATAATTTCAGTATAACGATCTATTGCCTTTTCATAATTTTTAGAATTTTTATAAAAATTGGCTAAGTCAAAAATCATTTTTATATTAGGATTTTCAATTTTATTAAATTTTGACTCTATGTATTTAATTCCACTTTCATAATCTTGCTCATGAATTATTATTTGAGCTTCTTTTTTAAGTCTAAACCAATAATAAGATTCATCTTTTATTTTAAAGTTTTTTAATATCTTTTTTGCTTTATCAAATTCTTCATTTAAATAAAAATTTTCTGCGACCAATGACAAATTAAATTCAAACTTAGGATTTAAATAGTTTGACAAATTCAAATAAAAATTTGATTTTTCAAAATTATCCTGAGAAGAATAAAGATTAGAGATTAAAAATAAAAACTCACTGACAAGGTCATTATGATCTTTGCATGAAAAAATTTTTCTAAAATCATCGAATTTTTCTTTGTCTACCCAACTTTTACTTTGTGAAAGTAAAAGTGTTGAATTTATATAATCAATTTGTTCAACAACTAATCTAGCTTCATTTAATTTATTGTTATCAATTAAATGATTAAGATAAAAAAAAATATATCTTGAATAGTCGCCTTGCTGATTATTAATTAAATTAAGAAAATATGAAGAAGTTCTTTTATCTTCAATGTAACATCTTTGGAATGTCTCAGCTATAAGAGACAGGTTTCCAAAATTTTTTTTGTTATCTAATATTTTTTTATTTTTAAATGTATAAATGTATTGTTTAAGTGTTTCAAATATAACTAGGTTTATCCTATCTTCATCTTGAAATTTTAAAGTTTGTGTTAAATATTCGTCAGCCTTTTTAAAGTTATTTTTTTTTAAACTGTCAATTATTAAAATTATATACGCATCATAAAAATCTGAATTAGATTTGTTTGCATTGTTATTTAATACATTAATTGCTTGAGGTACTTTGTTATCTAAAACTAAAGAATTAACATATCTTTTTAAATAACTATCATGTTTGTTAATTAATACTTTGGTTAAGTTAAAAAATTTTAAAGCTTCAGAATTATCTCGATTTTCAAATGCAACAATTCCAGAAAAATAATTTGATAAATCTCTTGAGTTGAAATCATTAAAAGTAGCACTTTTAGAATACAAAGGTGTCTGATAAGATAGGAATATTAATAGTACTAATTTTAGAAATTTTAGGAACATGTAACCATACTATGACTAAAAAAGTGATAAATCAAAATACCAAATTAAACCAAGAACTAATTAATACTATTGAGCCAAAATTTATATTCGCTGATAAGCCAATAAATAGATTTAATATTTTAGAAACTAACAATGGCACCCTGCAAATTAATAAAGAAGAATTACTAAAAAATTTAAAAGATCAAATAAATTCAATTGAAAATTGTAAATTGAAAGAAAATTCAAACAAAATTATTTTAGGTGAGGGAAATATAAATAGCCCTTTAATGTTAATTGGGGAGTCTCCTGGGGCTGAAGAAGAAAAATTGGGTGTCCCATTTAGAGGTGAAGTTGGCGAACTTCTTAACAAAATGCTTATAGCCATTAATATTAAGAGACAAAATATTTACACTAGTTATGCAATCAATTTTAGACCACCTGATGACAGAAAACCAACCTCAACTGAAATTAAAAGATACTCAGTATTTTTGAAGGAGCATATATCGATTATAAACCCAAAGATTATTGTTTTGATGGGTAGTTCGGCAATGGAGGCTGTAACAGGAATAAGTGAAAAAATAACTAATGAAAGAGGATATTGGAAGGAAGTGATTTTAAAAAACAAAACATTCCCTTTAATGATAACTTTTAATCCATCTTATTTAATCCGTTTTCCAGAAAATAAAAAACACTCATGGGAAGATTTAAAGAAAATTAGAGACAAAATCAAAGATCTTAATTTAAAATTTTGATGAAAATAATTGCTGGGGTTGATGAGGTTGGTAGAGGAAGTTTAATTGGGCCTGTTTATGCTTCAGCAGTAATTTTAAAAAAATCAATTAATTCAAAGTTATTAAAAGATTCAAAATCATTAAGTAAAAAAGAGAGAGAGCATCTATGTACATATATAAAAAAAAATTCTACTTGGTCCATAGGCAAAGCTTCTGTCAAAGAAATAGAAAAGCTGAATATACTTCAAGCAAGTTTGCTGGCTATGAAAAGAGCTATAAAAAAACTTAAGAAAAAACCAACACACGTTCTGATAGATGGAAACAAAACTCCAGAATTAGAAAATTATAATTTAAAATCAGTTATTAAAGGAGATAAAAAAATCCCCTCTATTTCGGCAGCTTCTATAATTGCGAAAGTATCAAGGGATAAATTTATAACCACTTTGTCAAAAAAAAATAAAGGTTATGACTGGGATAAAAACTTTGGGTACGGAACAAAACAGCACTTAAAAGCTTTGAAAAAATTAGGTATTACTAAACATCATAGAAAAACTTTTTCACCTATATCTAAAATAAATTAACACTACATCTAGTTACCTTCTAAATTAGAAACACTAATCGAATCCAAATTTTTCAATCTCAGGTTGACCGAGGAATCCATTTGGAGTCTAATTAATTTTTACAAATGAAAACTGATTTCAAAAATAAAATAATTAATGGAGATAGTCTCGAAGAATTAAAAAAAATTCCACGTGAAACTTTTGATTTAATTTTTGCAGATCCTCCTTACAACTTACAATTAAAAAGTGAATTAACTAGACCCGATAGATCAAAGGTTAGTGCGGTAAATGATAAGTGGGATCAATTTGAAAATTTTAAAAAATATGATGATTTTACTTATGAATGGCTTAGTGAATGCAAAAGAATTTTAAAAAAAGATGGAGCAATTTGGGTTATAGGAAGCTACCATAATATTTTTAGAGTTGGCACAGCAATCCAAAATTTAGGTTTCTGGATTTTAAACGATGTTATTTGGAATAAAAATAATCCAATGCCAAATTTTAGAGGAACACGTTTTACTAACGCTCATGAAACTTTAATATGGGCTTCTAAAAGTGAAAAATCGAAATATACATTCAATTATCAATCTTTAAAATGTTTAAATGATGATTTGCAAATGAGATCTAATTGGGATCTTCCAATATGTAATGGATCCGAAAGACTTAAAAAGGATGGAAAAAAAATTCACTCCACACAAAAACCAGAAGCACTTTTACATAGAATTTTACTAGCTACATCTAATAAAAATGACCTCATACTTGATCCTTTTTTAGGATCAGGAACAACAGCTACAGTAGCAAAAAAACTAGGAAGAAATTATTTTGGAATAGAGAAAGAAAAAAATTATTTTAAAGCTGCTGAGCAACGCATAAAAGCTACAAAGCCAATTGAGGACGATTTATTAGATACACTAAAAAACAATAGATCAAAACCAAGAATTCCTTTTGGTTCATTAGTTGAGCTTGGAATAATTAAACCTGGAACTAATATTTTTGATAATAAGAAAAAAATAACAGCCAGAATTATGGCTGATGGCAGTATAAAACATAATCAAGCAGAGGGTTCTATACACAAAGTTGCGGCTACTATTTTAGGAGCTGAAAGTTGCAACGGATGGACTTTTTGGCACTGTGATATAAATGGACGAACTTATCCTATTGATTATCTTAGACAAAGATTAATTTCTAAAAATTAACTTTTATAAATTTTACCCAAATAACTTTCTAAAAATTTTTTATTTTTAGTTAAAAGTTTTAAAAAAATATTTCTAAATATGATCATAATTGGATTTGATAAATGGAAGGCAAATTGATTGAAATTAGATCTACTGTTAATCATTTTTACTCTTTTTAATCTGATATCATAAAAATTATTATTACTTATTAAACATTCATATAATTCATTAGCCCCCTCAATTGATTGGGAAGCTCCCTGTGCAAATGAAGGTGAAAAAGCAAAAAATGCGTCTCCTACAAGGAATATGTTATTTGGAGGATTATATAAATTTTTACTTATAAATATTGGAAATAATTTAATATTTTGAAGACTTTTCAAAAAACTTTGAGAAACTTTTTTAGATAATTTAAATTTAATATTTTTTATAAAAGAACTCTCGGTAAAAAGATTATAGTTCTCTTGCTCATTTGAATTTAATTTATGTTTTAAAATTCCAATAAAATTTAAATTTTTATCATTATTAATTGGATAAACAACATAATGAAAATTTGATCCTAAAAACAAAGAAATATTTTCTTCATTTATATTTTGTAGATTTTCTCTAGATATACTACCCCTAATAGCAATCGTATCATTGTAAATTGGTTTTGATTTATTGTTTGAGATTAATAACTTCCCCTTAGAAAACACACCGTCTGAAATAATTAAGTAATCGCAACTAATTTTATTTTTATCAAATATTAATTTTATTGAATCTTTATCATAATCAATCTGTTCAATACTGTGGTTATATTTAATTATATCTTCGTTTATTTGTTCTTTTAAAAATTGAAGTAATTTTGATCTTTTCAATGTTGTGTATTTACAATCTTCAGAATTAAATTTTGAAATATCTAAGTCACAAATTTTTTTTGAATTTTTAATTTCATAAAAATCAATTTTTTTTGGATTAAATTTTTCATCTTCAGTGAAAGAAGTGAAGCCTATTTTATTTAAAAGCTTTACACTATTTACCGACAACTGAATTCCATAACCTTCTTCCATTTCTATTGAATTCCTTTTTTCATAAATCGTGACCTGATAATCCTTATGATCTTTGAATAAATTGGCAATATACAAACCAGAAATTCCAGCACCAATTATTGCAATTTTTTTCATTTATGACTTTCTAAAAATTTAACTATCTTTTTTGTAAATGTTGGTAGTGTATAATTTTGAAGCTTTGTTGGATCAATCCAATAATTATTTTTATTTAAATTATATTTATTTTTAAATTCAATTTTAATATTCATGTTCATATTAGACATTTTAAAATTCAAATCTTTATCAAAATTTTTAGGATTATTTACTTCCTCCATCGGGAAGATATTAAAATTTTTCAAAAAATTAAATTTATTATTTTTGATTAACAAATAACGATTATTTTTTTTATAAACATTTAGCTTGTAAAAAGTTTCCTTATCTTTTTTTTTAAATTTTACTAAATCAAAATTTTTATTTTTAAATGATTTACATTTTTTTACTAATGGACAATTCTTACAATTAGGACTAACAGGTTTACAAATTAGCGCTCCTAATTCCATTAAGGCTTGAGCATAATCACTAGATCTTTTGATAGATGTTCCAAAAATTTTTTTCTTCTCGTGTAAATTTTCTTTTTTTATTTGATCTTGTTTTTTTAAAAATAAGTATCTCTTTAGTACTCTTTCAATATTACCATCTAGAGGAATTATTGGTTCATTGAATGCAATTGCAGAAATTGCACTTGCTGTATAATCTCCAATTCCTGGAAGAGACTTTAAATCCAAAAAATTTCTAGGTATTTTTTTATTAAAATTTTTAACAACTATTTGAGCTGTTTTTTTTAAATTTCTTACTCTTGAATAGTATCCAAGACCCTCCCAAAGTTTAATTAATTTTCTATCATCATATTTAGATAATTTTTCTATCGTGGGAATATTTTTTATAAACCTGTTAAAGTAAGGTATTACCGTTGCAACCTGGGTTTGCTGCAACATAAATTCACTTATTAAAGTGTAGTATTGCTTTTTTGTTTGGGAAACATTCTTTCTCCAAGGTAAAGATCTTTTATTTAAATCATACCAATTAAGAATATTATTTGTTATTATTGGATCTTTCATATGCAATCTAAAAATAATACTAAGCAGAGAAACGCTAGCATTCAAGGATTAAGATCTTTCAAAGACACTTTGCCAAAAAATGTCAAAAAAATAATTAATAAAAAAGGTCATGTATATTCAGAAACACTGAGCAATTGGAAATATTTAGTTGGAAGTGAATTATTTAAAATTTGCTATCCAAAAACATTTAAAAACTCAAATAAATTTGGTGTTAGCACCCTGGTGGTTATGGTTAAGCGAGGACATGAAGTTGACGTAGAATATTCGAAGAAAGATATTTTAAATAAAATGAATAACTTTTTTGGCTATTCTGTTGTTGAAAAGCTTAAATTTATAAGTTTTGATGATGAACATGAAATGACGGACTCAATTGACACAAAAGTTAAAAATGTGGCAATTAGTAAATATCAAGATAAAATTAAAGATGTTAAAAACGAAAAAATAAAAAAATCATTAACAGAGTTAACCAGGGTTTTTAAAGAGAAATGAAAAAAATTATATTCTTAATATTATTATTTTTTACCACAGTCTTAAATGTCCAAGCTGAGGAAATTAAAAGGATAACTGTTGGTAACAAAGATGCAAAAATAACTATTATAGCTTTTGAGTCATTGACATGTAGTCATTGTGCTAATTTTCACAAAAATGTTTTCCCTGAACTTAAAAAAGAATTTCTTGATACTGGAATCGCTAAGATTGAATTTAGACATTTTCCATTGGATATTGCGGCCTTCAATGCATCAAAAGTTGCTCAATGTAAAAATGATGGAAACTCTGATATTTTGGAAAGCCTGTATGCAAATCAACAGAAATGGGTCAAAGGAAGTTCGATACAGGAGGCAAATAAAAATCTCCAAAAATTTTTGAAAAATGAAGGTTTTAGTATTGATTTCGATACTTGTGTAAACAATAAAGAAATTGAGGATTTTGTTTTAAATGATCGAATCGATGGTACGAAAAACTTCAAAGTGAACTCAACTCCTACGATAATTATCAACAACAAAAAATTTGAAAAATCTCTAACTTATAAAAATTTAAAAAAAGCATTAGAAAAACTGATATAAGTTAATGCATGGAGTTTAAAAAAATCCAATTAAACGGATTTAAATCTTTTGCTGAAAAAACCCACTTCTTAATTGAGGATGGTCTTACAGGTATAGTGGGTCCCAACGGTTGTGGAAAATCTAACATTGTAGAATCTTTAAGATGGGTAATGGGAGAAACCTCGGCAAAAAGTATGCGTGGATCTGGTATGGAGGATGTTATATTTTCAGGAACATCCAATAAAGCATCAAAAAATATTGCAGAAGTATCTATTGAAGTTGAAAACAAAGATAAAGAAGGTCCAATACAATACCGCGAGTTGGAGCAAATACAAGTTAGAAGAAAAATAGAAAAAGATAAAGGATCTAAATTTTACATTAATGATAAAGAAGTAAGAGCAAGAGATGCGCAAATGTTTTTTGCAGATCTTTCGACTGGTGCACACTCTCCATCTATGATTAGCCAAGGAAGAATAGGTGCATTAGTAACTGCGAAACCAACAGATAGAAGGGCTATTTTAGAAGAAGCTGCAGGAATATCAGGTTTACACGTTAGAAGACATGAGGCTGAATTAAGATTAGGTGCGGCTGAGAATAATTTAAAAAGAGCAGATGAATTAAGAAGACAGCAAGAAAAACAATTAGCAAATCTTCAAAAACAAGCTGAAGAGGCAACAAAATACAAACTAATTTCAGATCAAATTAAAAAAATTGAGGCAGGTTTGTATTATTTAAAATTATTAGAAATAGATAAAGAAATTAGAATAGAAAATGAAATTAATACTGAGGCAGAAGGAGAAGTAGAAGGATTTAATAACAAAATATCTGAATTAGAAAACTCAATTAAAACTTTTACAGATAAAGTAAATCCATTGAGAGAGAAAAATATTGAAAATTTATCAAGGATACAAAGACTTAATTTAGAACTTCAAAGTTTAGATGAGGAAAATACAAGAATTCAAGATGAGATAGAAAGCATCAAAAAATCAATTCAAACACTTGATGATGATATCACGAGAGAAAAAGGGATAATCATAGACGCTAACTCAAATGAAAAAAGATTGAAGGAAGAAAAAACTGAATTAATTGAGACAGACTCGAAGTATTTTGAAACAGAAAAATTATCTAATGAAGAGTTAGAAAGTGCAAAAAATAAACTTAAAGAAGAACAAAAAGCTGTTGATGAAGTTGTAAACAGTTTAGCAGAAGAAACTGTAAATATAAGTGTTGGTCCAATAAGAAATGTAAAAAACACTATATCAAGGGTAAAAGAATTAATAGATAGTAATGAAATAAATCAAGCAGTAACTCTTCTAGATAGATGTAATATGGAGCTAGATAGTTTTTTAAATGATTTAAAAAATGAGAGATCTAGAAGTGAGTTATTAGGAGTTAGCGAAAAATCAGAAAATATAAAATTACTCCAAGAAAAATATGCCGATGCATATAGTAAAAATCAATCAATTAAAAATGAGTCTATAAAAAGAAATGAAAGAATTAAAACCATCGAAACGGAAATTGAAAGTTGGAAAAATTTATTAACTAACTCAGAAAAAATGGTTAATGAACTAACACAAAGAAAAGAAAAATTATCAAAACAATTAAGTGATTTAGAAAATCAACCTAGAGCACAGGCAGAGAGAAAAGGTCAAATTTCAGAAAATTTAAGAATTTCAGATAAAGAAAAAATTGATAATGAAGCGATTATAGATGAAACAGATCAAAAAATTGAAATGTTAAGAACACAATTAAATGAAATTCAAGAACAATCAATTCAAATCAGAGAAAGAAAAGCAAGCTCAGGAGCTACAATTGAAGGTCTGCAAAAAAGGAAAAATGATCTGCTTGATAGAATTAGTTCTGAGCTAAATTTGAATGAAGATAATATTTTAGAAAATTCAAATTTAAACGGAGTAGAAGAGCTTCCAAATCCAGTTGATCAGGAAGATGCATTGGACAAGAAAAAACAAGAAAGAGAAAAATTAGGATCCGTAAATTTAAAAGCAGATGAAGAAACAAGTAAATATGAAGAAGAGATAAAAAAAATGGAACAGGATCGTGCCGATCTTGTTACTGCTATCGTAAAACTTAAAGATAGTATTAATGAACTTAATCAAAAAGGAAGAGAAAGATTGATTGAAGCTTTTGAAAAAGTTAATAGAAAATTTAATGAAGTTTATACAAAACTTTTCAATGGTGGAAATGCCAAACTAGAATTGGTAGACTCTGATGATCCACTTGAAGCAGGTTTAGAAATGTTGGTTAGTCCTCCGGGAAAAAGACTTCAATCTATAACTTTGTTATCTGGAGGTGAGCAAGCTTTGACTGCCCTCTCATTAATCTTTGCAGTATTTTTAACAAACCCTTCACCTATATGTGTATTGGATGAGGTTGATGCACCGCTTGACGATGCTAACGTAACACGATTTTGTAGTTTACTTGAGGAACTGATTAAAATCACCAACACCAAATTCATAATTGTAACTCATCATGCTTTAACCATGTCAAAAATGAACAGACTATATGGGGTGACGATGCCTCAAAAAGGAATTAGTCAGCTTGTGGCTGTTGATTTACAAAAAGCAGAGAGTATGGTTGCTTAAACTACATAAATGCCAAAAGACCCTTTCAAAACTCGCTTAGAGATTGCAAAAAGCAAGATTTCAAAGAAAAAATCTCTACAACAAGAAGAATGACCCCTCACCTATAGGAACTGCATTCAAATTGAGCACAGAACTTGTTTCTGCAGTGGCTGTGGGGACAATTATTGGGTTTATTTTTGACAAGACCTTTGGTACTAAACCCTGGTTTATATTAATATTTTTTTTTGTTGGTGTAGTTGCAGGAATAACCAATGTGATTAGATCCGCAAAAAAAATGCAGAAATAAATAAATATTATGGCAGCAAATCCTATGTCCCAATTCGACGTTTATAGAATTGGACCTGAAATTAAAGTTGGAGCATTCGACATATCATTTACGAACGCAAGTTTGTTTATGATTTTAAGCACTGTATCTATTTTATTGATCTTTAATTTAGGATCAAAAAAAAATTCAATTCTACCAAACAAAATTCAATTATTGGCAGAACTTAGCTACACCTTTGTATCCAAAATGATTAGTGATACAGCTGGATCAAAAGCTAAACCATACTTTGCATTTATATTTTCTCTATTCATGTTTGTTCTATTTTGTAACATGTTTGGAATGATACCTTATACTTTCACTGTAACCAGTCATATCATCGTAACATTTGTGCTCGCAGCATTTATATTTATTGGAGTGACTGTTATTGGGTTTATTAAACATGGATTTGGGTATTTAAAATTATTTGTTCCAAGTGGAGTGCCCGCAGTATTACTCCCTTTAATTGTTGTTATAGAAATTATTTCTTATTTAAGTAGACCTATAAGTTTATCAGTTAGATTATTTGCCAATATGATGGCTGGTCATACAATGATGAAAGTTTTCGGAGGCTTTGTAATTAGCCTTGGAATAGTTGGTGGGTGGCTTCCACTAAGTTTTTCGGTTGCGTTAACTGGTTTGGAGATCTTAGTTGCTTTTCTTCAAGCTTATGTTTTTGCAATCTTAACCTGCATCTATTTAAATGATGCATTAAATTTACACCATTAATAACAGAGGAGGATATAATGGAATTAGAAGCAGCAAAAATGATCGGAGCAGGTTTAGCAGCAATTGCTTTAGCTGGAGCCGGTGTTGGTATCGGAATAATTTTTGGAAATTATTTGTCTGGTGCAATGAGAAATCCATCTGCAGCACAAAAACAATTTCCTAACTTGCTTTTAGGTTTCGCACTTGCAGAAGCTACAGGATTATTCGGATTAGTAGTTGCGTTAATCATTCTTTTTGCGTTTTAAATTGATGGTTAAAAAAATATATTTTCAGTCAATATTTTTTAGCTTCTTTTTTATTAAAGAAGCTTTTGCAGCTGAAAGCGGAGGTATGCCTCAATTAAATCCAGAGTTTTGGGTTTCTCAAATTTTTTGGCTAATACTTACTTTTGGTATTATGTATTTAGTTTTATCTAAACTAATACTACCAAAAATTAGTAACAACTTAGAATCGAGAAAATCTCAAATATTAGAAAATATTGAGGCTGCTGAGAAACAAAGAGAAGATAGTAATGCAAAACTAAAAGAATACGATGAAATTATATCTAAAAGCAAACTTGAGGCTAATAGTATTTTCAATCAAGCAAGAGAAAAAGCACTAAAAGACATTGGTGCAAAAAGAGAAGTGCTTGATAAGCAAATTGATAATGAAATTGCTGGGGCTGAAAAAGAAATAGATGCATTAAGAAAAAATGCACCAGATAAAATAAATAAAATTGCTATTGAGACATCATCTGAGTTGTTGCAAAAACTAATTGGAGCTGAAGTAAATAATAGTAGTATATCTGCAATAGTTGACGATCTATCTAAAAGAAATGGAGATAAATACTATGGCAATTGATGCAACATTTTGGGTAGCCATATCATTTATTATTTTTTTTGGAGCGTTAATTTACCTTAAAATTCCTCAAAAAATTTCTGAAATGTTAGATAAAATGATATCTGACATTAAAAATGAAATTGATGAAAGTGAAAAATTAAGAACCGAGGCAAAAACACTATTAGATAACTCACAAAAAAAATTAGATACAGCTCAGTCTGTTAGCAACGAAATTCTTGAGAACGCCAAAAAAGATGCGGATAGATTAATAATTGAGATGAATGATAAGTTTCATAAATCATCAGAAATTAAAAAAAATTTAGCTGAAAATAAAATAAGTCAGATGAAAGAAGCAGCTTTAAAAGAAATTAAGGACGCATCAATAAAGATTGCCGTGGACTCTGTTAAAAAAATAATAACTACATCTGTAGACAAGTCAAAATTAGATGCTATGTTTCAAAAAAATTTAGATGAAACTAAAGCAGAGTTAAAAAAAATTAACTCATAATACACTTACAATTTTTCAAAAAAGCTATAAATTATTAAAATGAACTCTATAGTCATTGGATCAGGATTTGGTGGGATCGCAGCAGCGCTAAGACTTAAGGCAAAAGGACATAACGTAAAATTAATAGAAAAACATCCAGACCTAGGTGGAAGAGCAAGAGTTTTTAAAAAAAACGGATTTATATATGATGCTGGACCAACAGTAATTACTGCACCCTACTTAATTAATGAATTGTTCGAGTTATTCAATAAAGATCCAAAAAATTATATAGAACTAACTCCACTTAAAATTTGGTACCAGTTTATTTTTGAGGACAAAACTAAATTTAACTATTCAGGCGACGAAATAGAGATGAAAGACCAAATTGAGAAGATTAACAAAGAAGATGTAAATGGATATGAAAAATTAGTTAACTTTACAAAAAAAATATTTGATAAAGGTTTTTTAGAACTTGCAGATGTACCATTTGATAAACCCTTCGTAATGATGCAACAATTGCCTGCCTTATTAAAACTTAAAAGTTATAAATCAGTTTACTCACTTGTTTCATCTTATATAAAAAATGAAAAATTAAGAAGAATGCTTAGCATGCATCCTTTACTAGTTGGGGGAAATCCTTTTACCACCACCTCTATTTATGGATTAATTCTTTATTTAGAAAAAAAGTGGGGAATACATTATTCAGTTGGAGGAACAGGAAATATAATTAAAGGTTTTGAAAAATTAATGAATGAGGTTGGTATTGAAATAATAAAAAACAGTGAAGTAACAGAAATTATATCAAAAAATAATAAAATAAGTGGTGTGAAATTAAATAATAACAATGAAATTGGTGCAGATAATGTTGTTTGTAATGCAGATCCACCTGCATTTTATGAGAAAATGTTAAGCAAAAGCAACGAGAATTCCATGTTGTTTAATTGGAAAAAAAATCGAATGGAATATTCTATGGGTTTATTTGTTTACTATTTTGGAACAAAAAAAATTTATGAGAATGTTGAACATCACACAATAAAGTTTGGAAACAAGTATAAAGAACATCTTGATGATATATTTGATAAGAAAAAATTAAATAACGATATTAGCTATTATCTTCACAGACCTACAGCGACTGATAAAACTATGGCCCCGGAAGGAAATGATTGTTTTTACGTGTTAGTGCCTGTTCCTAACAATCAGTCAAAAATAAATTGGGAAACTGAAGGTGAGAAAATGAAAAATCTTGTAATTGAAAAAATGGAAAAAGACTTAATGCCGGATCTTAAGAATAATATAGTCGAGGACTTTTATCTAACACCTGATTACTTTGAAAAAGAGTTAAATACAAAATTTGGATCAGGGTTTTCAATTCAACCTAAATTTACTCAATCCGCATACTTTAGATTTCATAATAAATCTGAAATATATGATGGTTTGTACTTTGTTGGTGCAGGTACACATCCAGGGGCTGGAGTTCCAGGTGTTCTCTCTTCAGCAAAAGTTTTAGATAAATTATTTTAATGTTAACGAAGAATTATTTAGCCATTTACGCAAAATCTTTTAATTGGGCAGGTTTTTTTTTACCAAAAAAAACCTATGAAAAATGCTCTGCGCTTTATGATTTTTGTAGAGAAGCAGATAATATTGCTGATGATGAAAACAATATTGAAATAAAAAAAGATAATTTTATTAAATTTAGAAATAGTTTTATAAACAAAAATTATGATGATCCAGTAATAAAAAATATGTGGAATCTTATTAATGAATTTAGTATTTCCACTAAAATTGTAGATGATTTATTTGAGGGTATTAATTCTGATATAAAAGAAAGTGTTAAACTCAATTCAAAAAAGGAATTACTAATATATTCCTACAGAGTGGCTGGAACAGTTGGATTGATGATGGCCAAAATATTGAATGTTAAAAAAGAACAATCTTTAAAATCAGCTATTGATCTTGGGATTGCTATGCAATTAACAAATATTTCTAGAGATGTTATAGAGGATAAAAAAAATAATAGATTTTATATCAATGAGAGCTTTGAGGAAATAAAGACTACAATAAAACTTTCAGAAAAATTTTATGAAAACTCATTTTACTCAATTAAAGAAATACCATTAAGTTTTAGATTTTCTATTTTAGTTGCAAGAAGAGTTTATAGAAAAATAGGATATAAAATTTTAAACAAACAAAACATAGAAAATTATAAAAAGTCTGGAAAAATTTATGTTTCAAATATTGAAAAAATTATTGAAACTTTTTTATCTTTTTTTGACTTAATTAAGTTATCACTTATAAGCAAAAACGATGATAATATTAATCATGATCATAATTTAATTAATGAAGAAATAAATTTAAATGAAAGAATTTGATTACATAATTATAGGCGGAGGTTGTGCAGGTCTTTCATTAGCATATGAGCTGGAAATTTATGATAAATTGAAAGATAAAACTTTAGTAATCATTGAGCCAAGAGAAAATTACAAGAGAGATAAAACTTGGTCATTTTGGAAAGTATTTTCACATAACTTCGATGACTGTGTCAAAAAAAGTTGGAATAATTTTTCAATAAATATACCAAATGATACGAAATATGTAGATTGCAAGCCTACGCCATATCAGACAATTGATAGTGGCTTATTTTATGAAAAAATACTTTCAAGACTAAAATTAAATAAAAATATTCAGTTTTTTAAAAGTATTGATCAAATAGATAAATCAAATTCAGTTGTATTTAACAGTGTACCTAATTTTGAAAATAAACAAAATGAGTTATGGCAACATTTTTATGGGGTAGAGATAGAAACCCGAAAAAATTTTTTTGATGAAGAGATATTTAATTTAATGGACTTTAAATGTGATCAAAGAAATAAAGTGCATTTTTTTTACACTCTACCCTTTACTAAAAAGACAGCGCTTGTTGAAACTACTTGGATATCAGAACTTAATAATAATTCCCTAAATGATTATGAAGAACAAATTGATGACTACCTATGTAATCATTTAAACTTGAGACAATGTAAAATACATTTTAAAGAACAGGGAGCCATCCCCCTTTTTAGACAAAAAAACATAAATAAATTTAATGAAATTTATATAGGCTCAGCAGGAGGCATGACTAGATTAAGTACGGGTTATACTTTCCTAAATATTCAAGAACAGAGCAGATATATAAGAGAAAATATAGAAAATATAAAAAATGTTAATACATTTAAAATTAATTCAAAATATGATTTTTTAGATAATATTTTGTTAAGAGTTCTTAAAAACAACCCCAACGAAATGGGAAATATATTTTTCAAAGTTTTTAATTCTAAATCTAAAACAGCTATCAATTTTTTATCAAATAAAAGCAGTTTTTTTGAAGATTTAGAAGTAATTCTAAAAATGCCAAAATGGAAATTTTTAAAAGAATTAATTTAAAATGAACAATAAAATAAAAAAAATATATCTAAATCATTCATTTATTTTTTTCTTTGCTGTAAACATTTTTTTGTATTTTGCTATTTAAGTTTAATAATTTAAATATTTCATCAATTTTGTGTTTACTTTTAATTTTAATTATAGGCGTTTCCCATGGCTCTTTGGATCATATTAAAGGAAAAAAACTACTAAGATTATTTGATATAAAATCTACTTATATATTCTATATCACATATATTTTAATTTCAGGATTGGTCATAATAACTTGGATACTATTACCATCCATAACTTTAATTCTTTTTTTAATGATCGCTTCCTACCACTTTGGAAAAGAAGATACGCAATTTTTGATAAATGAAAAATCTTATTTCACTCAACTACTTTATTTTTTAAAAGGATTTTTGATTATACTTGCTCCTTTATATTTTCATTTTCAGGAAACAATAGCTATTTTCAAATTACTATTAATCGATAATGAGGCATTTTATTCAAGTTTAAATTTTATTGAGACAAATAATGTAATACAAATAGGAATATTCTGCAGCACTCTATCTAGTATTTTTCTTTTCTTAAAAAATTTTGAAATCAAAAAGTTTGTAGTTTTTTTTGATTATTTTTCAATTTTAATATTAAATTACTATCTATCTCCACTAATAGCTTTTACTGTCTATTTCTGTTTTTTACACTCGATTAGACATTCAATTTCGTTAGCTGTTGATCTTGATCCAAATAGTATAATTAATGGATTTAGATTATTTGTTAAAAAAGCTTTACCTTTAACGATTTTGACAGCTTTTTTTTCTTTTATTGCACTATATCTACTGAATAATTCATATAATTTAGATAGTGCAATTTTAAAAATAATATTTATAGGTTTGGCGTCTTTAACCTTTCCACATATATTGCTGGAATATTTTTTAGAAAAAAATGAAACATAAAGAATTAAAAATATTATTATCTGCACCTCGCGGGTTCTGTGCTGGAGTAGAAAGAGCAATTGAAATTGTAGAAAAATCTATAAAAAAATTTGGGGCTCCAGTTTATGTACGTCATGAAATTGTACATAATAAGTACGTTGTAGATGATTTAAAAAATAAAGGGGCAATATTTGTTGAAGAGCTAGAGGAGATAGAGGATAAATCAAGACCAGTAATTTTTTCAGCACATGGTGTTCCAAAAAAAATACCTGAGGATGCTAAAAATTATAAAATGACGTATGTTGATGCCACATGTCCACTTGTTTCTAAAGTTCATAGAGAAGCAGAAAATCTTAATAAAGCTGGTTACCATATAATTTTAATTGGTCATGAAAATCATCCTGAAGTAATTGGAACTATGGGTCAATTAAAGGAAGGTTCTATAGATTTAATCCAAAATGAGGAAGATGCTTTGAACTATCAAAGTAAACTAGACAAAAAATTAGCATATATTACTCAGACTACTTTGTCAGTTGATGACACAAAAGAGATAATCAAAATTTTAAAGACCAATTTTCCTAATATAAAAGAACCAATGAAAGAAGATATTTGTTATGCAACTACTAACCGTCAAATGGCAGTAAAAAATATTGCAAAAAATTGTGATATGTTTTTTGTTATAGGAAGTAGAAACTCTTCAAATTCTGTTAGGCTAGTTGAAGTAGCAAAAAAATCGGGCTGTGAAAATTCACAACTTATTCACTCAGAAAGCTCAATACCGTATGATCAAATAGAAAATTGTAATACTATAGGTGTATCTTCAGGAGCATCTGCACCAGAGATATTAGTAGAAAATTTTATAAGTGATTTAAAAAATAAATTTTCTATAAGTATCGAAGTAGTTGAAATAATTAAAGAAGATGTAGTATTTAAAGTTCCCAACAAATTAAATTAAAAATGGCTGTCTATACAAAAATAAATCAAAAAGAAATTAATATTATTAATAAAAAATTTAATATTGATAAAATAATAAGTTTTAAAGGTATCAAGCAAGGAATAGAAAACACAAACTATCTTCTTAAATCAAAAAAGAAAAAATACATTTTGACTATTTTTGAAAAAAGAGTTTTACAAAAAGAAATACCTTTTTTTATGAAATTAATGGATAATTTAAATAATTCAAAAATAAACTGTCCCAAGCCACTGAAAACTAAAGAAAACAAATATCTTATTAAATTAAAAAACAAAACTGCATGTATTGTATCATTCTTGGAAGGTAAGGATAAAAAAATATTAAATATAAATGATTGTTTTGCAATTGGTAAGACAATCGCTCGAATGCATGTTGTCACAAATAAAATGAAGCTTAATAGAAAAAATTCGATGGGTATTAGTAATTTAAAACCTTTGCTGGAAAGTATTAAATTTAAGTCAAAAAAGTTTTCAAACTTAAAAGTATTCTTAAAAAATAATCTAAAAGATATCAATAAAAAGTGGCCTAAACAATTGCCTAAAGGTATTATTCATGGTGATTTATTTATAGATAATATATTTTTCAAAAAAAATAAACTTTCAGGAATTATTGATTTCTACTTTGCTGCTAATGATTATTTCATGTATGAAATTGCTATATGCATCAATGCTCTTTGTTTTGACTATAAAAAGAGAAAATTCCAAATGAATCATAAAAAAATTAGAAATTTAATAAAAGGGTATGAAAGCGTTAAAAAAATTTCAATAAACGAAAAGAAATCTATTAATATTTTATGTAGAGGTGCAGCATTAAGATATTTGTTAACAAGATTGTATGACTACTCACATACACCAAAAACAGCATTAATTAAAATTAAAGACCCTAATGAATATTATCAAAAATTGCTTTCTCACAATAATTTAAGTTCATTTAAAGACTATTTAAATTAATGATTACAATTTATACAGACGGTTCTTGTTTAACAAATCCAGGTAATGGTGGATGGGCTGCCATTATAAATGATGAAAAAGAAATAAAAAAAATTAGTGGTAGTGAAAAAAACACTACAAATAATAGAATGGAGCTACTTGCTCCGATTAATGCACTGAAAGATATTAAACCTGGTGTTGAAATAAAAATATATACTGACTCTCAATATGTAAAAAATGGAATAACCGAATGGATTAATACTTGGTTAGCTAATAATTGGAAAACATCAAAAAAAGAAGATGTTAAAAACAAAGATTTGTGGATTGAATTATATAATTTGAATAAATCACTTAATGTTCAATGGAATTGGGTAAAGGCTCATGATGGTAATCCTTTGAATGAAGAAGTAGACTTATTAGCTAAAAAAGCTGCAAATTTAGACTAAATTTAAAAAATTTTCTGCTGCTGAAATTTCGCAAGATCCAGTATCTTTTTCTTCTTGTAGCTTAATAACCTTCATATCTTCAACATACATTGTGTATCTATTTGATCTAATGCCTAAACCTCTCCCACTTTTATCAACATCAGCACCAATATCTTTAGTAAAGTTCAAAAAAGGGTCTCCCATCATAACAATCTTATCACCTACGTTATTTTCTTTTCCCCAAGCATTCATAACAAAAGGATCATTTACAGATATACAAATAATATGATCAATACCTTTTTCTTTGTACTTATCATGCAAGTTTACATACCCGGGTAAATGTTTAGCAGAACACACCGATGTATAAGCACCTGGTAATCCAAATAATACTACTTTTTTATTTTTGAAAAAATCTTCAATTTTTTTTTTAGTTGGCTCACCATTTTCTAAAACAAATACTTCTGAATTTGGCAGTAAATCGTTTTCGTTTATTTTCATTATGTTCTATCTTTAATATGCTGTTTTACTTTTTCAATATCATTTTCAACAATATCATAATTTTCTTTTTGATCTAAAATAAAAGTTAATTCATTAGGCAATTCTGCTTTCACATTAATTGCACTTTGAATTGCGCCTGGAAACTTGCAGGGATGCGCTGTTGCAAGTACAATATTGTTTCCTTTTAAGTTATGTTTATCAAATGCTCCATACCCAATAGCTGTGTGTGGATCTAAAACTACGGCAAATTTTTCATATACGTTCTTAATTACCTCTAAAGTCTCATCCTCACTCATTCTAGCTGATAAAAAGTTTTCACTAATTTTATTTAATTTATCATCGTTTATTAAATACTGTCCCTTCTCTTTAATATTTTTCATATCTAGAGAAGTCTGTTCATCGTCTCCATTATTAAGATCAAATATAAGTCTTTCAAAATTACTGGCTATTTGTATGTCCATACTTGGAGAGATAGTTTCTGAAACTTTTTCTGCTTCATAACTACCTTTTGATATTGCTCTATGTAAAATATCATTTTGATTAGTTGCAACAATCAATTTATTTATAGGCAAGCCCATTTTTTTGGCTAAATATCCTGCATACACATCTCCAAAATTTCCTGTTGGTACTGAAAAATTTGTTGGTTCACTTATATCTTCAACTAATGAATAACTGTAAAAATAATAAACACTTTGAGCAATAATCCTCGCCCAATTAATTGAGTTTACACCTGACATTTTAATGTCATTTGAAAATTTCTTATCAGCAAACATGGATTTGACCAAGTTTTGACAGTCATCAAAATTTCCCTTTATAGCTATGTTAAATACGTTTTCGTCTTTACCAGTTGTCATTAATTTTCTTTGAACTGGTGAAACACGATTATCTGGATGAAGCACAAAAATATTAACATTTTTTTTACCTTTAATTGCATCAATTGCTGCAGCACCAGTGTCTCCAGATGTAGCAACAACAATATTGATCTTTTGATTTTCATTATTTAAGTAATGCTCGTAAAAATTACCTAAAAGTTGCATAGCAACATCTTTGAAAGCTAAAGTCGGACCATGAAATAGCTCTAACACAGCTCTGTCTCCAAGCTTTATAAAATCTACAACATTATCTCTTCTAAATGTAGAGTAAGACTTATCAATAATTTTGCTCAATTCAGCTTGTGACATGAAATTACCTATAAACGGATAAACGATCTTTTTGGCTAACTCTGAGTAGCTAAGTTTTTTAAAATCTTCAACTTCATTTTCGTTGTATTTCGTTAATTTTTCTGGAATAAATAAGCCTCCATCATCAGCAAGGCCTTTGATAAAAACGTCTTTAAATTCAAAGGTTTTTGATGTGTCTCTTGTACTTACGTATTTCATTTAATAATTTTTTTTCCTAAAATATAAATATATTAAAAGAATTGAAATCGCCATAGAAAACCAGGTAATTGCATACTTCTTATGATTATTTGAAATTTTAGCAGTAATCACTCTTGGTTTTGGAATTTTATAATCACCGTTTAAATAAATGACATACTCTGAAAAATTTCTTCCAGTAAATTTTGAAATATCTTCTCTATTCAAAGTAAACCAATAATTTTTTCTCAATATCGTTTTCTGGTTTGAATGTGCTTGGTTTAGTTTGTAGCATAAGAGTGCCGAATATTTGATTTTGATCAACTAAATTTATTTCTGGTAGGTCTTTTTTTTCAAAAGGTATCCATCCCCTATTAATTAAGTAATTTTCATCACCAATTTTTATTGGATTTATTACCTCAAACCCAGGTTTACCTACATCATTTAAATTATATAAGTAAATTTGTTTATCAAAATCGATTTCTCCGCTTGTCTTTATTCTAAGATAATTTTTTTTTTCAATACTAGTTAATTCTATAGGGTCATTTTTTAAGGAATTTTCAATTTGCTCAATTAACTCTAATTTCCAATTTAATCTATAAATTTGCCAAAACCCAAGAGAGAGCAGAGTTAAAATAATAAAGTAAACAAAAACTGAAAATAGTAATTTATTCTTCAAGGATAAATATTAACTTCCCCAAATATAAATTGCAGCAAATAAGAATAGCCACACTACGTCAACGAAATGCCAGTACCAAGCAGCTGCTTCAAATCCAAAATGATGATCTTTAGTAAAATGACCAAGTCTTCCCCTCCACAAACATACTGCTAAAAATATAGTTCCAATTATGACGTGAAAACCATGGAAACCTGTCGCCATATAAAATACAGCTCCATAAATATGGCCTGAGTAAGTAAAAGTAGCATGATGATATTCGTATGCTTGCAATAATGTAAAAAAGAAACCAAGAATAACAGTTAGTGTTAAACCTTGTATAAATCCTTTTCTATCATCTTCTAATAAAGCGTGATGAGCCCAAGTAACAGTTGTTCCTGATAATAATAAAACTAAAGTATTTATTAAAGGAATGTCCCAAGGGTCAAACGTTTCAATATCTTTTGGTGGCCATACATTTCCTACAAATTCATTAGGAAATAAACTTATATCAAAGTAAGCCCAGAACCATGCAACAAAGAACATGACCTCTGAAGCAATAAATAAAGTCATTC
>CABZSV010000006.1 GCA_902528575.1 uncultured Pelagibacteraceae bacterium | reverse complement strand
GTCAAAATATATTATTTTTTAATTCAGCTGTTTTTTTAATTCAATATCAACTGCATCAATTCGCTTAGTATTTTTTGCAAGAGCCAAATACATTGTTGGAGTTACATATAAAGTAAAGAAAGTTGAAATAATCATTCCTCCTAAAATTGTAGAACCCACAGCTAATCTAGAGCCTTCACCTGCACCTGGTCCAATATTCCCAATAACTAATGGAAGCATTGCTATCATTGTACTAAGTGAGGTCATTATGATTGGTCGAATTCTAAGTTGGCAAGCTTTAATTATAGCATCCTGGATTTTAACACCAGTAGTTCTTATTTGGTTTGTATAGTCTACAATCAAAATACTATTCTTTGTGGATATACCAATAAGTATTATTAAAGCGATTTGAGAGAAAATATTTACCGAACTATTTAAAAATAAAATAAATACTAAGCCACCAAATACAGCTAATGGAACTGTTAAAATAATAATAAATGGATGAACAAACGAATTAAATGTTGCTGCCATAACCAAATAAGCAGTTAACAAAGCAAGAGCAAAAATTAAGTATATTTCATTTGTTGTTTCTTTTAACTCTTCAGATTTTCCTTTCCAGGTGATTTGATTTTGAGGAGCAACTCTAATCATGACATTTTCCAGGTATTTAATAGCCTCTGTTAGAGTGTAATCCTCTGCAAGCGCAGCAGAAATTGTAACTGCTCTTTGACGATTGTATCTTGGAAGCGCTTCAGCAGTACCTTTCTCTTTAAACTCAACTAAACTTGCAACAGATACAAGTTTACCAGTTGTTTCAGATCTAACAAAAATTTTTGATAAACCATCTTTATCTCTTCTGTCTGCCAAATATTGTTGTAAAATGATTGGGTATTCTCTTCCTTCTTTACTAAAAGTTGTTACTCTTTTTCCTCCATAAAGGGTTTCTAGAGTTCTACCTATATTTTCAGTAGAAACTCCCAAATCATTTGCTCTGTTTTTATTTGTGATTAATTTAACCTCAGGTTTATTTTTTGTATAATCGCTTTCAATTCTAGACATATTTCTATTTTTTCTTAATTCTCTTAAGACACTATTTTGAATTTCTTCTAATTCTTCGTAACTAGATCCATATATGACCATTTGAACGGGCTTATTGTAACTAGATACTCTTATTGATTGTGGAGAAATTGGAAAAGCAAAAGTTTCAGGCACAGAAACTACTTGTCCAATAGCTTCTCTTAATATTGTTTGACTACCTTTTTCTCTATTTTTCCATTCATCAAGTAATGCAATAATTATAAAACTGTTATATGACGTTGCAGATCTTCCGAAACCAGGAACTCTCATTATTAGTCTTGCATATGGACTGTCTTCTGCCTGCAATAATCTTAATATTCTTCCTTCAATTATTTGAGCTTTTTCTTGTGTATATTCAAATGAACTTCCTTCATCAGTTGACCCAATAATTAAATAAGCACCCCTATCTTCAGTTGGTATCAATTCTTTTTTGGAAAAATTAAACAAATAAGCTGAAGCAGCTATAATAAAAATTATAAATATTGAAATAGTTTTTTGTTTATTCACCCAATATTTAAGAGAGTTTACATAAAATCCTGTAAAAGATTTAAATCCATTATTGAATTTTTTTACGAACAAATTAATTTTTTCTTTTTTGTTTAAAAATTTACTTCCTAGCATTGGAGATAAGGTTAATGCCACAAAAGAAGATACAACAATTGAAAAAGATAAGGCTATTGCTGTTTCTTTAAATAAAGTTCCTGATATTCCTTTAATAAAAATTAAAGGTAAAAATACTGCTATAAGAATTAAAGTAGTTGCAATAATTGCAAATGTAATTTGTTTAGAACCTTTGTATGCAGCCACTAATGGTGTTTCACCGTTTTCAATTCTCGTATAAATTGCATCGGTCATGATCACAGAGTCATCAGTGATTATACCAATTGCTAGAATAAAACTTAGTAATACAAAAATATTAATTGATAGATCAAATATATATAATCCAAGAAATGATCCAATAAGACTAACTGGTAAAGCAACCGCAGGAACTATTACAGCTTTAAGGTTACCTAAAAAAAGATAAATAATCAAAACAACTAATACGAACGCAATTACTAAACTTTTATATACTTCTTCAATTGCTGCACCAATGTAGGTAGCTCTATTAAATGCTATTTCTAATTTTAAACCATCAGGTAAAGATTTATTAAGTTCTTTAATTTTAATTTTTATTTGTTTAGAAAGCTCTACTGTCGATGCACCACTTTTTGCATAAATTCCAATTCCTACGGTTTTTAAATTTACTGCATTTTTTCTTTGTGCTTTAAATAAAGTTTTTTCTGAAACAGGTCCAAATTCTATATTAGCCACGTCAGATAAAATGATAACTTTTTCTTTATTTTTCTTAAGTGGTAATTGTTTAATAGTATCAATATTAGTATAGGATTTATCAATGTTTAAAGTTAAGTCTTTATTATTAGCTTCTAAAGTTCCAGCTGGAAGATTTATATTCTCATTTCTAAGAGCTCTTTCAACTTCTTGAATTGTAAGATCATTTGCGGCTAATTTTATTGGATCTATCCAAACTCTAACACTAAGCTCTCGTAATCCACCAACTAAAATTCGACCAACGTTTGGTACGCTTGAAAATGCATCTATTAGATATCTTTCAGCATAATCACCAAGATCTAGATCATTCCATGTTGGGGATGATAATGCTACCCACATTGTAGTTGTAAAACCTGCTGCTTGTTTTAAAATTTGAGGAGGGTTTGACTCACTTGGTAAATTATCTACAACTCTTGCAACCCTTTCTCTAATATCATTAGCAGCATCATCTAAATCAATGTCTGTGTTGAATTGAATATTAATTCTACTTCTTCCATTAAGAGAACTTGAGTCAATATTTTTGATACCCTCAGCTCCACCAATTACGTCCTCTAATTTTTGAGTTATTTCTTCATCAACAATTTCAGCTGAAGCAGATTTATAATCGGTTTGAACTTGAACTACCGGAGGCTGTATACCATCAGGAAGTTCTCTTACTGGCAATTCTAAAAATACAAAAATACCAAAAATAATTAATATTAAAGACATGACCCAAGCAACAACAGGTCGTTTAATGCTAACTTCAGTTATATACATTTAATTATTTTTTCTCTTTATCTGATTTTTTAAAAATATTTTTCAACCAATCAAATTTACCTTTTTTTTCTTCAGCTTTTTTTGATTTATCTTTTTTACCCCAGCTAGAATTTCCTTGTTTTTTTTTAGCACCTTTCTCTATAGGTCTGATTGTTAAATTTGGTCTTACTTTTTTTGTTCCTTCTGCAACAATTTTATCTCCATTATTTAATCCATCTAATATTTCTACAAATCCCAAATATCTATCACCAATGGTTACCTTTGTTTTCATTACTTTATTTTTTTCATCTACTTTATAAATAAAAACATTTTCACCCTCGACAATTGTACTAGTGTCAGGAGCACTTAAGCCATTTCTCACATCATATTTAATTGATATTTCTAAAAATGAGCCAGGTAAAATTTCACCTGATGAGTTATCCATCTTAATTCTTGTTGCTAAAGCTCTTGTATCCTCACTTATCCTGCTAGCAAAAGAGTCTACTTCACCTTTATAAATTTTATTTTTATATCCAGAAAATTTAATATCAACTGGCAGACCAACCTCAATAAATGGTACAAAAATTTCAGGTATATCTACATCACAATATATTGAGCTAGTATCTTCAAGATTAATTAATATTGAGGATTTTGAAACTTCTATATCTTCCGAAAATTCTCTTTTTCCAATAACACCATCAAATTGAGCAATAACTTTTCGATTTTTAAGCTCAGCAATTACATCACCCTTTTTAACTTTTTGATTAAATTTTATAGGTTTTACTATTTCATATTTTTCAATTTTAAATGATTGTGTTTGAATTGGAGTTGCAGTCCCATAGGTACTAACAACATTTTCAAAAACTCTCTCTTGAGTAGTGGTTATTATTATTCCAGGAGGCGGTCTTTTACTAAATTTTTTCTTGAAATGATTTCCTATCATTGTTCTTCCAATGATCACTGTTGCAATGATTAAGAAAAATATGATTATTATACTTGTTATTTTTGTAGATGTTTTCATAAGTTAATTTTTTCCGTATTCAGCCCAAGAGCCATCGTAAATTGTCGGCATATATTTAGCATTTATTAAAGAATAAGCTAGTGCCAATACACTTGCAGTCACTCCAGAACCACATGAAAACACTAGATTTTTATCATGGTCAAATTTAAAGGACTTAAATTTTTCCATTATTTTATCTTTACTAACGAAAGTATGGTCTTCGTTTACTAATTCAGAAAAGGGTAGGCAAAAAGAATTTTTTATTGAACCACTTCTAAGACCTTTCCTTGGTTCATCAACTTTGCCTTCAAATCTTTCTCTACTTCTTGCATCAACAACATTAAATTCATTTGAATTAATATTTTCATCTATTTGTTTTTTATTTTTAACTAGTTCTATATTTTCTTTGCATATATACTTTGAAGCTTGATTGGTTACTTCTTTGTTATCTGTAGGTTTATTTTCTTTTTTCCATTTTTTTAATCCACCATCCAGAACATGAACTAGTTTAGGATCATGTCCGTAATAAATTAAATTGTACCAACATCTACAAGAACTAATAACATCAGAATTATCATAAATTACTATTCGATCATTATTTTCTATACCCATGTTGCTCATTATTTTTTCCCAAGATTTAGTATCAGTAAGCATATGTGGTAAATCAGTATCTAATTTAGAATTTTTATCTAAATCAAAAAAAATAGCATTTGGAATATGCTCCTCTGTATATTCCTCAAAACCATTTCTTTGAGTTTGAGGCATATGCCATGAGCAATCAATAATTTTTACTTTATCAATATTATTTTCTAACCAACTTGTATCGACTAAAGACATTTTATCTTTTTTCCAAATATCTTTGATGATACTCTTCAGCTGGGCAATAATTTTTAACTAAAGAAGTTTTTGTTACTACTTTTCCTGATAATTTGACGTTTTCTTTTTCTATCATTTTTTCAGCAGTAATTTTTTGTTGATCATTTAAATAAAATATTTCACTTCTATATTGGGTTCCAAAATCTGGTCCTTGAGAATTTAAAGTTGTTGGATCATGAATTTCAAAAAAATATTCAAGAATTTTTTCGTAAGATATTACTTTAGGATCAAAATCTAATTTTACTACTTCTGCATGATTTGTTGTGCCTGTGCATACCTCTTTATAATTTGTTTCAGCATTATGACCTCCACAATAACCTACTTCTGTTTTTATAATTCCATCAAGTTTACTAAACTTAATTTCTGGTCCCCAAAAACATCCTAATCCTAAAATTGCTATTTCCATTGATAATTAACTTAATTAATTTAAAGTTAATCATATGCTATCAAAAAATCAATTAGGCTTTTTTTACATGTTCATATCGGTATGTGCATTTTCACTTATGGATGTGATTGTTAAATGGTCTGAGGATTATCCCGTTGGACAAGTATTATTTTTCAGAGGATTTTGTGGAATAATTCCTATTTTATTTCTTATTCCTAAAGATAGATATTTAGATTTTTATAAAACAACTAGACCATTTCTTCATTTTAAAAGATGTTTAGCAGGATTAATTGCTTTGGTTTCTATATTTGTAGCATTAAGAAATTTACCTTTGGCAACAGTTGTAAGTATATCTTTTGCAGCACCAATATTTATAACAATATTTTCAATTTTTTTATTAAAAGAAAAAGTTGGTATTTATAGATGGTTAGCGGTCCTAGTTGGATTTGTTGGTATAATTTTCATAACTGAACCAGGTTTTAGCTCTTTAAATTTATATTATATTTATCCAATAATTTTTTGCTTAGGTCTATCTTACGTTGCTATTGCTATAAGAAAATTATCATCGACTGAACCTGCCTGGTTGATTAGTTTTTTCTTTTCATTCTCAATAATGCTTTTAAGTTTTCTATCTATCTATCAGGGATGGATTTTGCCAAGTTTAATTGATTTATTTTTGCTATCTATGGTTGGTATATTAGGTGGTCTTGCTAATTTATGGTTATCACAATCTTATAAATATTCAGAAGTAAGTTTAGTTTCCCCTTTAAAATATCTTGGATTAGTATTTGCAATAATTTTTGGATATTTTATTTGGAATGAAATACCAACTTCTAAAACTTTATTAGGTGCCTTATTAGTTATAGTTTCATCTATTATTATATTTAGAAGAGAGATGTATTTGAAAAAAAAGATATCTGTTTCACGACATGAGTAAAACTCCATCATACTGGAATAAAGCAAAAAAATATTTATCTAAAAAAGATAAAACCATGTCTTTTTTGATTAAAAAATATAAATCCCCATCAGAGACAGTGCTAACTTCAAGAAAAGATGTCTTTTTCTCTCTCTGTAAAAGTATAATTGGACAACAAATTAGCGTTGCTGCTGCTAATTCAGTTTTTTTAAAATTTAAGAAAAAATGCAAAAATAAAATTAACGCAAAAACAGTAAGCAAGTTATCTACTATCCAGCTCAAAAGTTGTGGTCTAAGTAGACAGAAAGTGAAAGGAATAAAAAGTTTAGCTCAAAAAATATTAAGTAAAGAGTTTAATCCAAGACTTATTTCCAAAATGTCTGATGAAGATGCCATAATTTATCTTTCTCAATTAAGACAAATTGGACGATGGTCAGCAGAAATGATTTTATTATTTACTTATAATCGTCCTAATATTTGGCCAATTCAGGATATTGGTTTGTTAAGAGCTATTTCAAAAAATTTTAATAAAAAATATCTACCTCCAGAAAGTTACGTGAAATATTTAAACAAAAAGTTTTCCCCTTACTGTTCTGTAGCGACATGGTATTTATGGAGAAGTATAGATCCCGAACCTATTCAGTATTAAGCCTTTATTAACTTACATTCCTTCAAAAATTATGTGTTCTCTAGTAGCATTATTTTCCAAATGTTTTCTAGCTTCAACATACTCTTCGGAATTGTAACAATTTTTTGCTGTTTCAATATCTGGAAATTCTGCAAGTGCTACTCTAACCATTTCTCTGCCTTCTAAAGTTACGTTATTTGCACTTCTCGCTATTATTTTTCCAGAATATTTTTCAACCGCTTCTTTTGCTTTAACAGCATATTTTTTAAGTCTTTCGTCGTCTTTTATTTCAGTATAATTTGCAACCCAATAAGCTTTCATAATTCTCCTTTTTAAATTTTTTTAATTATGATACCAAATTTATGTGAAAAAATTATTTTTAAATTTCTTTGGTATATCATTATTTTTGATACTTTTATCATTTACCCATGCTAATGCTGATGAATTGTTTAATAAGGGAAAAGAAGTTTTTCTGGGTACTGGAAATTGTGCAGCATGTCATATGCTCTCAGATGCTGGATCGAATGCAATGGTTGGTCCAAATTTAAATGAAATTAGACCTGATATTCAAAGAATCTTAATGGCAGTTAGAAACGGTATAGGAGTAATGCCCGCAATGGAGGGTATACTAACTGATGATGAAATAGAAGCAGTTGCGCACTATACCTCTATAGCTGCTGAACAATAATAAAAATTTAACTGTAATTTTTTATCCAATGTTTAGCTATATCTACTCTTTTGCAGATCCAAATATCTTTAAATTTTGTGATGTAATTTAAAAATTTTTTAAGAGACTGTATTCTACCAGGTCTTCCAATTAATCTACAATGCAAACCAACCGACATCATCTTAGGTGAAGTTTTTCCCTCCTCATAAAGGGCATCGAAACTATCTTTTAAATAATTATAAAATTGTTCACCTGAATTAAATCCTTGATTGGTTGCAAACCTCATATCATTGTTATCAAGTGTGTAAGGAACCATTAGTTGTTTTTTATTACCTTTTTTTATCCAGTAAGGAAGATCGTCACTGTATGTATCGCTACAGTATAAAAAACTACCATTATCAATTACTAAATCTAAAGTATTTTCGCTACATCTACCGGTGTACCAACCAGCAGGTTGATTACCAAATATCTTTTTTATAGATTTGACTGCAAGCTGCATATCATTTTTTTCTTTTTTCTTTGATACATTTTGATAGTCAATCCATCTCCACCCATGACTTGCAACTTCATAATTTGCTTTTTTTATAGCCGAACAAACTTCTTTATTTCTTTCCAATGCCATACCAACTCCAAAAATAGTAAGTGGAATTTTCTTTTTATTAAATAGATCATGAATTCTCCAAAACCCTCTTCTTGATCCATATTCATAAATTGATTCCATATTTAAGTGTCGACCTTTAATTGGTTTTGCTCCTATAATTTCTGATAAAAATACTTCTGAAGTTTTATCACCATGAAGAGTACAATTTTCTGCTCCCTCCTCGTAATTAAGTACAAATTGCAAAGCTAACTTAGCATTACCAGGCCACTTTACCTTAACTTTTTTGGAACCATATCCCACTAAATCTCTTGGGTATTTTTTTTTCATTTTTTCAAAATAATTTTATCTTTTTTAAATTTATAAATAACAAGATTGTTTCCTTTTCCTTTTCTATCAACAATTAGAAAATTCATATTTTTCATAGAAATCAACGGAAAGTGCCAAATACCAGCATTGTAATTAACTCCAGTTTGTTTTGGGACTAAAAAGGATTGGATTTTATTTACATCTGGTTTATCTCCTTTTGGTGCTACAAATACTAAAAATTTTGTATCTTCCATTGGTATAAAGGCCTGGCTTCCTAAAGGATGTTTTTCCATCATATCGATTTTCATAGGAAACCTTCTTTTTTTTGCTTTAAAAATACTAACAATTGCTTTCCCTTTGTTTTTAGATGCATCTACGTTTATCAAATTATCAAATCTTTTTGCATACCCATCATTAATATTTATAGGATTTTTTTTTGACGTATCTATTAATTGACCAAATTTAGAAAAATTTTTTTTAGTAATTTTTTTTGCTTTTATTATTTTCATCTCACAAAATTTCCAAATGCCCTGATTCTTGAAATTCCACCGTCTGGATAGATATTTATTTTAAGATAATTTTCTTTACTTCTCTTAATTAAGAATTTTTTAAAAATATGTTTCTTGTGAGCTGACAGTTTTGACTTATTTAAAATAAATTTCCAATTTTTTGAATTATTGACAATTGATTTATTGGACAGATCTTTTGAAATGCTTGCAGTTTGGATTGAACAACTATCGGGGTAGTTTCCTTTAAAATGATGGGTATCTATCTCTAGTTTTTTAATTAATCCTGGTTTTCCAAATTTTATTATAAGCCAATCAAAGTTTTTTCCTCTACTTCTTCTTGTTTCCCAACCATCTCCCATATTTTTTCCTTTACCAGGTGCTATGATATTTTCAGCCCTGCCGAAATGTTCATTATTACAACCAATAATTGAAGCGCCATTTAAAACAGAAGTAAGGTTGATAGTTTTATGATTTAAAAAGTTTTTCTCCATTTCAATTTTTCCATAAAGCCTTAGTCTTGCAACTCCACCATCCGGAAAAATGTTTAGTCTTATATAATTAAAAACAGATTTGTTGCTTGATTTGAAGCTGTGGTTTCGGCTTGGCCCAAGTTTTTTTTTGCTCAGTAAAGAAATCCATTTTGTTTTCTTATTAGGCTTTGTTTTACTTAAGCAACCCTCTAACGAAGCATGTGTGGGCTGATTTCCATTGAAATGTGTTGTGTCAATGTCTATATCAAATATCTTTCCAGGTTTACCAAGTTTTAAAATTAAATAATCAAAACCTTTTGATCTTCTTCTCCTTGTTTCCCATCCATCCATCCATTTACCATGTTTGTCAAATAGTCCATCTTTAAAAACTGGAGTTTCGATGTTTAATATTCTGTGAGCAGCCGCAAAAAAATCGTCAGTCTTAAATATTACCTTAGATCCAATTCTTGGATCCGCTAAGTTAATCATTTTTGCACTTATAAATTTTTTCATTTTTTATTTATTTCATTCAAACGAAAGGTTGCGATTTTTTTTACTTGTTTTTTCGCCTCAAGGAATTCACTTTCTACATCACTTTGTATTCTTTGTCTAAAATTATTCAAAATTTCATTTTTATCTTTGCCTTTTACAGCAATTATAAAAGGAAAATTAAACTTTTTTTTATATTCTGAATTTAATTTTTTAAATTCTTCATATTCATCATTAGAACATTGGTTTAATTTTGCAGAGGCTTGTTCTGATATAGATTCAGAGGTCATTTTTTTTGCTACAGCAAGCTCAGGATGTGCATTTAAAATCTCTAAAATTTTATTTTTTTCGTAATTTTCATAAATATCAAGCATTTTAAACACAATATCTTCAAAGTTTTTAAATGGTTTTAACTCAAAAGCTTCCATAGCAACTGACTCAGTTTTTTCAAAAACATTACCAAATATAGACAAAAAATCAGACTTGTTAAGATCGTTAATGTTATCTATTGTTCTCATATAACTTTTAAAAATTTAAGTTTGAAATTAAATGATACTATAATTTTATGACAAAGCTCACAACTCATGTTTTAGATGTGTATTCTGGTAAACCTGGCAAAGGTATCATAGTTGATTTGTTTTATATTAATAATTCAGAACGAAAAAAATTAACGTCAATAAAACTCAATGATGATGGTAGAGCTAATTCACCATTAGCAGAGGGAGATGTTTTCATTAAGGGTAAATATGAATTAATTTTTCATATTGGTGACTATTTTAAAAATATATCTTCAGCTAGCGATGTACCATTCTTGGATGATGTTGTTATAAGATTTGGTATTTCAGATCCCTCACAACATTATCATGTTCCTTTACTTGTTTCACCTTGGAGTTATTCTACTTATAGAGGTAGTTAAGTGATATCGAGTTCTGTTAAATTTCTATTAAATGATAAGCTTATAGTAATCAAAAATCCTGATCCAAATCAAACATTACTAAATTATATTAGAACTGAATTAAAAAAGACCGGAACTAAAGAGGGATGTTCAGAAGGTGGTTGTGGTGCATGTACAATTGTTTTAGGTGAATTAGTCAATAATAAAATTGAATATAAAGCAATTAATTCTTGTATTTCGTTTGTCCCAACACTGAATGGTAAACAACTTATAATTGTGGAAGATTTAGTTTCTAAAAATGGACAACTTCATCCGGTGCAAGACGCAATGGTGAAATTTCATGGATCTCAATGTGGTTTCTGCACACCAGGATTTGTCATGTCGTTATTTTCAATGTTTAAAAATAACAAAAATCTTAATAATGAATTAATATCAGATTCTATATCCGGTAATTTATGTCGTTGTACTGGTTATAGACCTATAATTGATGCTGCAAAAAGTTTAAATAAAATAAATAAAAATGATCAATTTTCTAAAAATAAAAATAAAATTATTCAGCAATTAAAAAAAATTAAACCAAAAAATATTTATATTAAAAAAGATGATAAGATTTATTTTTCACCAAAAAATATTAAAGATTTAAAAGGTATAATTAAAAAACATACTAATTTTAGTTTTCTTGCTGGAGGTACCGACTTATCTTTAAAAGTTACAAAAGAGAGAAAAGAAATTCCATTTATAATTGATTTAAAAGAAATTAATGAATTAGATTTTATCAAAGTAAGTAAAAATTATTTAGAAGTTGGTTCCGCTACACCTTTAATAAAATTTGAAAAAGAAATTAAAAAACATTATCCAGATTTTTATTCGGTTCTTAAGAGATATGGTTCTGTTCAAATTCGAAATGTGGGAACCATAGGTGGCAATATTGCAACCGCATCTCCAATAGGAGATACATTACCAATTTTACTCTCATTAAATGCAGAGGTTTTAATTGAAAGTTTTAATAAAAGAAAAGTATTACCTTTAAATAATTTTTTTCTTGGTTACAGAAAAACTAAATTAAAAAACAATGAGTTTATACACTCAATTAAAATACCATTATTTAAGAAAAATATTTTTAAGGCATTTAAGATCTCAAAAAGATTTGATGATGATATTTCATCTGTTTGTGGATCTTTTAATTTTGAGATTAATAATAATAAAATTAAAGAGGTTTATATTGCATATGGAGGTATGGCTGCTGTACCAAAAAGAGCTAAAGCATGTGAAAAAATTCTTAAAAATAAGCCACTTACGATCAATACTTTTGATCAAGCACAAAAATATTTAGAAAAAGATTTAAGTCCTATTGGAGACATGAGAGCTAGCAAAGAATACAGATTAGAGATAGCAAAAAATTTATTAATGAAATGTTTTGTAGAAATAAATTTAAATAAGTTATCAAGAGTAAACTAAATGAGCAAAGAGAACTATATTGAGGAAATAAGACCACATGACAGTGCCTATAAGCATGTAAGTGGATATGCAGAGTATACTGATGATATTAATGAACCAAAAAATACAATTTATGGCGCTATTGGTTTAAGCAAAAAAGCCCATGCAATAATCAAAAATATAGACTTAACCGAGGTAAAAAAAAGTGAAGGAGTAATATCAATAGTTACTCAAAGAGATATCCCTGGTAGGAATGATGTGGGTCCAGTTTTTGATGGTGATCCAATTTTTCCAGAAAAAAAAGTTGAGTTTTTTGGTCAGCCATTATTTGCTGTAGCTGCTACAACTACAGAGCTTGCTAGAAAGGCAGTATTAAAAGCCAAAATTACCTATAAAGATTTAAAAACTGTTATTACAATTAAAGAAGCTCTAAATAAAAGGCAATTTTTATTTAAACCTAGAAAAATTAAAAAAGGTAACCCTTCAAAAAAAATAAAAAATTCAAAAAATAATTTAAAAGGAAATTTTACAACTGGAAGCCAAGAGCACTTTTATTTAGAGGGCCAGACAGCTTTTGTTGTTCCTAAAGAGGATGATAATTTTTTAGTTTATAGTTCAACACAACATCCATCAGAAACTCAACAATTAATTGCAAAAATGTTTAATCAAAAAAGTAACTCAATAAATGTTGAAGTTAGAAGAATAGGAGGTGGTTTTGGAGGAAAGGAAACAAATTTCATGACAGCATGCATTTGTGCATTGTTGGCAAGAAAATCAGGTCAACCAGTTAAATTAAGATTGGATAGAGATGATGATATAATTTTAACTGGTAAGAGACATGAATTTTTATCTGAATATGAAGTTGGTTTTAATGATGAAGGTATCATTGAAGGGCTAAAATTAAATTTATCTTCTAATTGTGGAATATCACCCGATTTATCAGCAGCAATAAACGAGAGAGCTTTGCTTCATATAGATAATGCATATTATATTTCAGATATCGAGGTAACAAATAATTTATGTAAAACAAATATTCCAACCTCAACTGCATTTAGAGGATTTGGTGGTAATCAAGGGATGATGGCTATAGAAAATATTATAGATAATATCGCAAGGTATTTAAAAAAAGATCCTATAGAGGTTAGAAAGAAAAATTTTTATCAAAAAGATAAAAAGAATGTAACTCATTATGGAATGACGGTTGAAGATAATGTCATTAATGAAATATTTAAAAATTTAGAAAGTAAATCTAATTATAAGAAAAGATATTCGGATATAAGAAAATTTAATGAAAAAAATAAGTTTAAAAAGAAAGGTATAGCCATTACACCTTTAAAATTTGGTATTTCATTTACTACAATTCACTTAAATCAAGCTGGAGCTTTAGTTCATATTTATACAGATGGAAGTGTTCATTTGAATCATGGAGGCATTGAAATGGGTCAGGGAACTCATACAAAGATTGCTCAATTAGTGGCAAACTCTCTAGGATTACCATATAATTTAGTTCATATCTCATCAACAAATACAGCCAAGGTTCCAAATACTTCAGCTAGCGCCGCTTCATCAACTACAGACCTTAATGGAGCAGCAGCTCTAAATGCAGTAGCAAAAATTAAATTGAATTTAGAAAAATTTATTAAGAAAAAATATAAGATCTACAATCAAGAGGCAGTTTATAAAGACCAATACATAATATTTGGAAACAGACAATTTGAATTTAAAAGCATAATTCAAGAGGCATATTTAAACAGAATTTCTCTTTCATCATCAGGCTTCTATTCAACACCAAAAATTAATTTTGATAAAAAAAAATTTAGAGGAAGACCTTTTTATTACTTTTGTTACGGAGCAGCTGTTTCGGAAGTAACTGTAGATACATTGACTGGTGAAAACATGCTGGAAAGAGTGGATATCTTACATGATGCTGGAAAACCAATAAATCCAGCACTAGAACTGGGCCAGATAGAGGGCGGTTTTGTACAAGGACAAGGTTGGCTTACAATTGAGGAATTGAAGTGGAAATCAGATGGCCAGATTACAACTTTTTCTCCATCGACTTACAAAATACCTGCAGTAAGTGATATTCCAAAAAAATTTAATGTAGAAATTTTTAAAGAAGGATTAAATAAAGAAAAAGTTGTTAATAAAGCAAAAACAACTGGTGAACCCCCTTTGATGCTAGCCATGAGTGTTTTTTATGCAATAAAAGATGCAGTTGCTTCAATTGGAAATTATCAGTTTGCACCAGAACTAAATGCACCAGCAACCCCTGAAAGAATTTTAATGAGCATTAACAAAATTAAAAATAAAATAAAAAATTAAAATGGAAGATAAAAAAAAATTTATGGCGAAAGCTATTGAAATTTCAATAAATAGTGCAAATACAATTGGCGGTCCCTTTGGAAGTGTTATAGTTAAGGATGATAAGATTATTGCAGAGGGTTCAAATAAAGTTACTTCTTCAAATGATCCAACTGCTCATGGAGAAATAGTAGCAATTAGGGAAGCCTGTAAAAATTTAAATACTTTTGATCTCTCTGGATGCGAGATTTATACATCTTGTGAACCTTGTCCGATGTGTCTCTCAGCAATTTATTGGTCAAGATTAGATAAAATATATTATGCAAATACTAGAGAAGATGCAAAAAATATAGATTTCGATGACTCCTTTATTTATACAGAAATCCCAAAAAAAATTGATGATAGGAAAATTAAAATGGTTCAAATGCTCAGAGATGAAGCTTTAAAAGCATTTGAAATTTGGGATAAAAAAGTAGATAAAATAAAATATTAATGGAATTTTTACCTTATACAATAAAATGGTTAGAAGTTATTCTTAGATGGGGCCATGTATTATTTGCAATATTATGGGTAGGTAATAGTTTTTTATTTAATTACTTAGATAATAATTTAAATAAAAATATAACAAGTGATGATATCGATGGTGAAGGATATCTGATGCATTCAGGTTTTTTTTACAAACTTTCAAGGTTAAAAACATCTCCACCTCAGGATTACTTAAATAGATTGGTAATCTTTAAGTGGCAAAGTTACTTAACTTTTGTAACTGGAATGTTGCTATTAGTTGTAATTTACTATTATAACGCTGGAGTATTGATGGTTGATAAGCGTGTTCTTTTAATGCCTCCAAGTTATGCTATTATTATTTCGCTTTTATCATTGATTGTAGCTTGGTTTATTTATGATCTTTTATGTAAATCAAAATTAATTGAGAATAATATTTTATTTATATCCTTAGGAATAATTTTGTTAGCAGTTGTTTCATTTGGACTTACAAAATTATTTGGACCGAAATTTGCAATTTTAAGTGTTGGATTAATCATTGGATCCAATATGTTTGGCAACGTTTTCACGGTAATTATACCTAATCAAATGAACATAATAAGTAGTAGTGAAAGAGGTGAAAAATTTGATATGAGTCTGTCTCTAGCAGCTAAACAGAGATCAATTCATAATAATTATTCCACTTTTTTAGTTTTGTTTATAATGCTTTCAGGGCATTCGAGCTTTTTAGTTTATCATCAATATAATTGGTTAATATTGTGTGCGATTGCTGTTATTTCTGGTGTAGCAAGACATTATTTTAATTTAAGAGGGAGAAACATTCATAGGTTGTATATTTTAATATCCTCAATAATAGCACTTATCGTTCTTGCAGTTTTAGTTTTATTATTTAAATAAATAGATATAAAAAATTATGTCTGAAAAAATGATTGTCAGCTGGGACGAGTACAATAAAACTGTTGAGAAGCTTGCAATCCAAATTGATGAGAGCGGATATAAACCAACCATACTAATCGGCATCATGCGTGGAGCAGCGCCGATGATAGATGTTTTAAGTAGAATTTTTAAATTAAAATGTGCGTATCTTGCCGTTGAATCTTACAGTGGTAAGGGAGTAGAGGATGAGCAAGGTGATATTGTGTTTTCAAGAGAAATGAGTTCGATAGCACCTAATATGGGTGGAAAAATACTTTTATGTGATGATTTATCTGACACAGGAATTACTTTTAACAAAAGTATAGATTGGTTAAAAAAATACGAACCCATTAAGGATAAAATAGAAGACATTAAAACTGCAACATTATTTAAAAAAAAGAAATCAACATTTGAGCCAGACTTCTGTGCAAAAAGGCTTCCTGATAATCCTTGGATAGTACAACCCTTCGAAATTTATGAAGAATTAAGGATTGAACAAATCAAAAAAAAACATCAGATATAAAAAAGGCCAGTTAAAAAACCGGCCTTTTAAATTTTTTAAATTGAAAACTGATTACTTAGGTATATCTCCTTCAACACCTTTAACGTAAGTCATCATTCCTGCAAGCATTCCATCATCTGCAGTTTTTCCTTCAGCAACCATCAAGTTACCTTTTTGGTCATAAATTGGTCCTGTGAAAGAATGAACTTTTCCAGATGCTAAATCTGCCTGAAGTTTTTTAACTTTTGATCTCAGATCAGCTGGCATTTGTGAGTCCAAATCTGATATCACAACCATACCATCTCCAATACCATGCCAAGTATCTTTTTGACTCCATGTACCATTTGCAACTGCTTTAACTCTGTCTACGTAATATGGTCCCCAATTGTTCTCAACTGAAGTTAATACAGCTTTAGGAGCAAACTTGTCCATATCACTTGCTTGTCCAAAAGCATATACTCCAGCTTTTTCAGCCATTTGAACAATAGCAGTACTATCTGTATGTTGAGCAATTACATCAGCACCTTGATCGATTAAAGCTTTTGCTGCCTCTGCTTCTTTACCCGGATCATACCATGTGAAAGCCCAAACAATTTTAGTTTTAATATTTGGGTTAACTTTTTGAGCTGCTAAAGTAAATGAATTGATACCTCTGATAACTTCAGGAATTGGAAAAGATGCAACATAACCAATAACATTTGATTTTGTCATAGTTCCAGCAATTGTTCCTAAGATAGTTCTACCTTCATAGAATCTAGCTGCGTATGTTGAAACATTTGGATGTTCTCTTTTGTATCCAGTAGCATGTTCAAATTTTACATTTGGAAATTCTTTTGCAACTTTGTTAGTTGGATTCATATATCCAAAACTAGTTGTAAAGATAACATCATGACCAGAGTTAGCTAATTGTCTAAGAACCCTCTCAGCATCGGCACTTTCTGGAACACCTTCTACGTAAGTTGTTTTAAATCCGGCAGCTTCAACAGCTTTTCTACCTACATCATGCTGATATGTCCATCCATGGTCACCAGTTGGACCAATATAAACAAATGCTGCCTTAACATCTTTGGCAACTGCAGCTACAGTTAATGTAAATAATAAAACTAAAGAAGAGACGAAAGATCGAATTAAAAATTTATGCATAAATTTATTTCCCCTTTTGATTTTTTAATTATTTAAATTTAGATTAAATTATCTTAAAAAAAATAATTATTTTAGAATTAATTGTCTTTATGAAAAGATTTCCCCAGAGAACTAGGAGTACTTAGCCTAATTTTTCTACTATCACGAGAAATTACAACTAAAACTATTATTGTAACGATGTAAGGTAGAGCTGTTAAAAATTGCACAGGAATTCTTACTCCAATTGCTTGCATATGAAATTGAATAATTGTTAACCCACCAAAAATCATAGCACCAATCAAAATTTTAATAGGATTCCAGGTTGAGAAAACCACCAGAGCCAATGCGATCCAACCTCTTCCACCTGTCATATTTTCAATCCACTGGGGAGTATAAATCATGGATAAATATGCACCAGCAAGTCCACTCATTGCGCCTCCATAAAGTATACAAGCGTAACGAACTAGCCTAACATTTATTCCTTGATTAGATGCAGACTCAGGTGAGTCTCCTACAGCTCTTACAATTAATCCAATTTTCGTTTTTTTTAAAAAATAGCTAGTTATGAAGGGAAGGGCAAAAGCAAAATAAAAAACAATTGAATGTCCAAATAATATTGGACCTAAAAGTGGTATTGTATCTTTTAAACCCTCAAATAAAACAGGAAACTCTTTTCCAGGAATACCTACAAAATTTTTTCCTATCATCGCAGAAATACCAATTCCAAATATGGTAAGCGCCAAACCAGTAGCAACATGATTTGTGATCAATGTTTGCGTCAGGAATGCAAAAATAGTTGAAATTAAAACTCCAGCTAACATTGCACCAAAAATTGCAATAATTAAACTTCCTGTAACAGTCATTAATGCGAAACCTGAAATAGCACCAATGATCATCATTCCTTCAACACCAAGGTTTAAAACTCCAGACCTTTCTGTAATCAGTTCACCACAAGATGCTAGGATTAAAGGAACAGCGGAGGCCATGATTGATGCAATTATCAGTCCAATAAAATTTATATCGATGATCATTTTTTTAAACCTATAAATTTAATTTTGAAAAAAAGTAAATAATCTGATGCAAGAAGAAAAAATAAAATCATTCCTTGAAAAACCTGACCAGTATATTTAGGTATTTGCATAAATATTTGAGCTGTCTCAGCACCCAGATAAGTTATTGCAACGACTAGAGATGCAAAGATAATACCGACAGGATGTAAACGACCCAAAAACGCTACAATTATAGCAGTAAAACCATAATCTGGAGAAATTTCTCTATGAAGCTGTCCAATAGGTCCAGTTATTTCTCCAACTCCAGCTAAACCTGCACAAGCACCACTTATTAGAAAAACAAGGATGATCATTTTTTTACCTTTGTATCCGGCATATTTTGCTGTCTTTAAACTAAAACCCGAAACTTTCATTTGGAACCCTAAATACGTTTTATAAAAAACAAACCAACTGATAACCACCGCAGCTAAAGCTAAAAATATTCCCGCGTGAATTCTCAGTCCTTCAAATAACAACGGAAGTTTAGCAGAGTCACTGAACTGTCTAGTTTCAGGAAAATTAAACCCCTCTGGATTACTCCAAGGGCCAACAACAAGATAGTCTAAAATTAATTTTGAGACATATACCAACATAAGACTTACTAATATTTCATTTGTATTAAAGTAAGTTTTTAATATTGCGGGTATTGATGCATAAAGCATACCACCGATTGCACCAGCTAAAATTACTGTTGGAAGAATGTAAAATCCTTCTTGCTCATAAAACAATAATGCAACTCCTCCAGAAACTATCGCCCCGAAAGTTAATTGTCCTTCGGCTCCAATATTCCAGTTATTACTTTTAAAACAAAAAGATAAACCGATTGCTATTAAACAAAGAGGTGTAGCTTTTAATAGTAATTCACTGAAACCATATTTATCTGCAATTGGAACTATGAAAAAAAATTTAAGAGCTTCAAATGGTTTAAAACCTAAAATAAAAAAAATCAAACCTCCCGCTACTAATGTTAGAATAATAGCTAATACGGGTGTAAAGAAAAAAATAGCTCTTGATGGTTGATCTCTTTTTACGATTTTAATCAATTTGCTCCTCCCATTAGTATCCCAAGTTTTTCAGAGGTAACTTCTTCAGAATTCATAATTTTTGACAACTTTCCTTTATGAATTACTGAAATTTTATCACTTAATTTTAATAATTCATCAGTGTCTGTAGATATTAATATAATTGATTTATTTTGTTCATTGATTTTAATCAATGTTTCGTGGATATAATTTATTGCTCCAACATCTAGACCCCAAGTTGGATTAAAACAAATTAATAAATCTGGAGATGTTATTAATTCTCTTCCAATAATTAATTTTTGAAGATTACCTCCGGACAAAAATTGGCTTTTTAATTCAACGTTGTCCGTATTAACATTAAAATCTGAAATTATTTTTTTGGAATGTTCTTTAATTTTGTTTTCGTTTATTAATCCATTATTAAAAAAATTTGATGATTTAAAATTGTTTAGAGCTACATTTTCAAAAATTTTCATTTGTGGAATTGCAGCCTGCTCAAGCCTATCCTCTGGAGAAAAGGCCATCAAATATTCTCTTCTTTCTTGAGGACTTAAATCTCCTATATAATTATTGTTAAATTCTATGGAGTTCTTTTCCGAAATAATTTCACCACTTAATACTTGAAATAATTCACTTTGTCCGTTTCCTGATATACCAGCAATTCCTAAACACTCCCCTCGATTAACAGAAAAATTAATATCCATTAAATTTGTTTCAAAAGGATCTTCACTTGTAAAATTAAGATTCGTTATTTTAATTAATTGATCTGATGAAGTTTTTGCCTTTTTTTTCTTAATTGTTTTTAGGTTCTGACCCACCATTTTGTTAGCAAGTGACTCAATATTTTCGTTCTTTATTTCACTTACAGAAACTAACTTTCCTCTTCTCATTACAGCAACTTCATCACAAAGCTGCATAACTTCCTTTAGTTTATGTGTAATATAAATAATTAAAATTCCTTCATCTGAAAATTTTTTCAACGATAAGAATAATTCACTCGTTTCTTGTTCTGTTAATACAGATGTTGGTTCATCCATAATTAAAACTTTTGGACTCCTTATTAGGCATCTTATTATTTCCACTTTCTGTTTTTGACCTGCTGATAGATTTAGAACAGGAATATCAAGATCAATTGAAAAATTATATTTTTTCATAATTGCATCAATTTTTTCTCTTACACTTTCCCTTTGTTCATCTGAGTCTATTATTAAGTTTTCAAATACGGACAAAGTTTCAAAAAGATTAAAATGCTGGAATACCATTCCGATATCATTTTTTTTTGCATCTAATGGTGAATTAAGCTTTAGATTATTTTCATTTAAATAAATTTTACCTTCGTCAGGAATGATGACTCCTGATAGAATTTTAACTAGTGTAGATTTTCCAGCACCATTTTCTCCAAGAAGAGCATAAATTTTACCACTAATAAATTCGAGTGAAATATTGTCGTTTGCAACACACCCAGGATATATTTTAGTTACATTTGAAATTTTAAGGTTTGTATTCATTAATTAATTTAATGGTATAGAATTTCCATCCTTATTTTCCTGATATTGATTTGATAATTTTTGATATTTTTTTTTAATTTCGTCTAATTGATTTAAAATAATTTCATTTTTTGAAGAAGGTAAATTTTCAATAAGTAAATTTATATTCTGACTTTTCCAATATGAATTTTCTTTATTATATTCTCCATCATTAATTTTAAATACTTCTTTGAGTATATTTAAATCATGTGGAATATTAAATTCATCATTTGTGGCAGTATACGGAAACAAATAATAAAAATTATCAAATCCAGAAAATGTGATTGCACTCAAACACATACTGCAAGGCTCATGTGAACTTAAGAACATGCAGTCTTTTTCTTTTGGTCTTTTATTTGCATCTAATTCATAAAATTTTTTAAGAGTATGCATCTCACCATGCCACAATGGATTTTCTATTTCATTGTTTGTTTCTGCAACTACAAGAGATAAATCATCTTTTTTAATTATTGCGGCACCAAATATTTTACTACCTTTGGCAACACCTTGTTCGGTTAAGGGTAAAACTTCTTTTAAAAATATATTTAGTATCTTTTCTAGGGCTTTTTCATTCATATGCTTGGACCATCAAATAAAGAACACAATTGTTACTATAATTAAACTATAAAGTAATAATAAATAAATTATTTATACAACCTAAAAGTTAATAATTTGTGAAACAAAAAGTGTTAATTTAAACTTATGTCAAAATTAAAATCAGCAATAAGTCTTATAATTATATTAATTTTTTTTTCAGGGTGTCAAACTGTTAAAGATAAAACAGATGCTATTGTTGAAAAGGAAAATGAAAAATTAAGTAAATTTCTTGGAAAATCAGCTAGTGAACTTCAGATGGAGCTTGGAAAACCAGATGAGGACTTTAAAAATGCTAAAGGCAATTTTGAGTTTGTTTATAATAGTAAAAAATACCTTGTTCCATGTGAACGTAGGTTTGAAATAAATTCAGAAAATATAGTTGTGGGTTTTGTTTCAAATGGTTGCTTTTAAAATCTATTAATTAAAATAAATCTGTTCATTATAGGTTTTTTTTACTATCTAAAGTGGAGTTGTTCTAAACTAATCAGTTTTTTTATATTAATTCATAGCCAATAATGTAACGTATATTTAGTTAACGACGGAGGTTATATGGCTTCAAGAAAAACAAGAGCGGGCTCTACAAACAGTCCGGATAAAAAACTTCCATTAAATAAATCCATACCTTTAGGAATTCAGCATGTACTAGCAATGTTTGCTGGTAATATAACGGTTCCTATAATTGTGGCTGGAGTTTTTGGTCAAACGCCTGAGCAAAAAATATTTTTGATTCAAATGGCTTTGTTTGTTGCGGGAGTTGCAACAATTATCCAAACAGTTGGATACAAAGAAATTGGTGCAAGACTTCCTATTGTTCAAGGAACAAGTTTTGCGTTTATACCAATTATGCTACCATTTAAAGCAGCAGGATTAGGTGCGGTATTTACTGCAGCGTTCATTGGAGGAATTTTTCAAATTTTTATTGGAAAAGTTTTAAAACCAATAAGACATCTATTCCCACCATTAGTCACTGGTATAGTTGTACTTATGATTGGATTTAGTTTGCTTAAAGTTGGTTTTATGTATGCTGGTGGAGGTGGATGGTTAATGAATAATAAACCTGAAATCTTTGCAAATGCAAATCACTTAACAGTTGCCGCTTCAGTATTCATAGTTGCTATCTTTTTCAATCTTAGAGGAAAAGGAATGGCTTCTGCAGCCTCAATTTTAATTGGAATAGTAGCTGGTTTCATAGTTGCAGCAGCACTAGGAATGGTTAACTACGGTAAAATTGCATCTGCATCATGGTTTGCATTTCCAATGCCACTTCAATATGGAATTGATTTTGTACCTGGTGCAATAATTCTTATGTTGTTTATGTCAGTTGTTACAACAATTGAAACAATTGGAGACATAAGTGCTACTACGATGGGTGGTGCTAAACGAGAAGCAACAGATAAAGAAATATCAGGTGGAATTATGGCGGATGGTGTTGGTACTGCATTTGGTGCAATATTTAATGCGATGCCAAATACATCTTACTCACAAAATGCTGGACTAGTTGCGTTTACAGGAGTTGTAAGTAGACACGTTGGAACTATTGCTGGAATAGTTTTGGTTCTTATGGGATTATTTCCAAAATTAGGTGGAATAATTGCAGCGATGCCAGAGTCTGTGATAGGTGGAGCAGCAATTATTATGTTTGGTATGATTGTGGCTGCTGGTATTAAATTGATTTCAAGGGCAGAAATGGATCAAAGAAATTTATTAATCTTAGCTCTTTCTTTGTCTTTTGGAATTGGGATGTCATTGTTACCAGACTTTGTGAAAAATATTCCAGATTTTGGAATAAGTTTAAAACTACTGTTAACAACTGGACTTATACCTGCTGGATTATTAGCATTTGCTTTGAATGCTATAATGGCAAAGAAATAACTAATTTAAACTTGTGGGGAGAAATCCCCACAAGCAAGGTTTAAGACTTATTTAATTTCAATAAGCTTCTTTTTTTTATGTTCTGGAATTATTCTTTCACAAGATATTGTTAAAAGACCATCTTTAAGTTCAGCACCATTAACTTTTACATCATCAGCAATAGTGAATGATCTTGCAAATTGTCTTTGAGAAATACCTTTATGAATAATTTCTCCATTAACATCACTGTCCTCAGACTTATTAACTTGTTTTGTTCTTACTGTTAATAAATTGTCCTCGAACTCAACCTCAACGTCTTTTTTGCTAAAGCCAGCCAATGCCACTTCAATTGCATAGTTGTCTTTACCTGTCTTTCGGATGTTGTATGGTGGATAATTTGACTGCATCGTCAAATTCCCATTTCCCAACATATTTTCAAATTGGTCGAACATGTCATCAAAACCAATTGAAAAAGGTCTAAGTGAGTTAAATATAGATAGATCCTTACTTGTCATAATATCCTCCTTTGTTAAGCAAGTTTATTTATATAAGCCCCATTAGGCGACTTACTAAGTTTATATGGGAATTAATTTGTTTTTTTCAAGATTTAAAGTGTACTAAATTTTTTTTGAAATTTTTAATGCAAATGCATAGTCAATAGCAATTTCTTCTATTGCACCATCTCTTCCTGATTTTCCACCATGGCCAGCATTCATTTCGGTTTTCAAGAGAAGCAAATTATTATCTGTTTTATAGTCTCTAAGTTTTGCTGTAAACTTTGCAGGTTCATCAAATAAAACTCTATTATCACTTAAACTTGTTGTAATAAAAATATGTGGATAATCCATTTTTTTAATATTGTTGTAGGGTGCATATGAAAAAATATAATCAAAGTGTTCTTTATTCTCTTTTGCATTTCCAAATTCGTCAAATTCTCCAATAGTTAAAGGTAAAGAATGATCTAGATTTGTTGTTAAAGAATCTACAAAAGGAACAGCCATAATAATTCCTAAAAATAATTCAGGAGATTGATTGACTACAGCTCCCATTAATAATCCTCCAGCTGAACCACCCATTCCAATAATATTTCCTTTTGATGTATAATTCTTTTCGATCAAATATTTTGCTGCGTAAATATAATCTTCAAAAGTATTTTTTTTGTTTGTTAATTTTCCCTCTTTCCACCACTTCATGCCTTTTTCCATACCACCTCTTATATGGGCTGTGGCCCAAATTATATCTCTATTGATAAGACTTAATCTTGTAGAAGAAAAGCTTGGGGACATAGAATTTCCATAGGATCCATATCCATACAATAAAACATTTGCAGACCCATCAATTTTTGTTTTTTTGTGTCTAGTAATTGTTAATGGAACCATTCTTCCGTCATGAGATTTGAACTCAATTCTCTCAACAATATAGTCATCTTTATTATGGCCAGATGGGATCTCTTGTTCTTTAACAAGTTCTTTAGATTTTGTTGCTAAATTATATTTAAATACTCTAGAAGGAGTTTTAGGTGAGGAGTATCCTAAATGAACTTCATCAGTGTTTCTATCTTTTTGAATTAAGCTTACTCCTGGAACATAAACAGATTCATCAGAAAAAATTAATTCTTCTTCTATATTTGTAGAAATATTTTTGACAAATAATTTATCTAGTGCATCTGATGTTTCACCACGAATAATCCAATTTTTAAGGAATGTTAATCCACCAATTAAAACTTCATCTTTTGCTGGAATATATGTTTGCCAATTTTGATTTTCTAAATTGTCACAAATATCAATTTTAAAGTCTTCAGCATTTTTATTCGTATGATTATAAAATTTACCTTCCCATGAATTAACAGAATACAGAACACCTCTTTCTCTTTTAATAATAAGTTTTGGAGATGGATTTAATTCATCTGATTTAAAGTAATATTGCTCTGAAGTATTATGGTCAGAAGTATTTATGAAATAATATTTTTCATCTGAGCTTTTTCCAATTCCAACTGTAAAAGCTTCACTTTTCTCCTCAAATATTAACTCATCCTTATTATCAAAATCTCCTATTTTGTGTCTATATATTGTTCTTGCCCTATGATTTTCATCAAGTTTAGAATAAAAAATATATTTATCATCCAAACTAAATGTTATTCCCCCTGATGTTTCTGTGATTTCTTTTGAAATAATTTTGTTTGTTTTTATATCTCTTAAATAAATTGTATAATATTCTGAACCTTTGAGATCTAAAGAATATCCTAGATATTTATCATTGTTACTTACTTCTAAATCTCCAACCCCAAAATATTCAGTTTGAAGTTTTTCTTTTTCTTTATCTCCATTCCATATTTCCTCAATATCTTCGGAACCAATTTTTTTTCTAAGTTTTATTGAATAATTTCCTTTTGTTGTAGTTTTTGTCCAGTACTCATAAGTATGATCTTTATAGGGCAAAGATTCGTCATCTAATTTAATTCTTGCTTTAATCTCATCAAATAATTTTTTTTGGATATCTTTTGTATCTTTTAAATGATGTTCAGTGTAAGCATTTTCATCTTCTAAATATTTTTTTACATCAGGATCTAACTTACTTTTATCTTTTAGGACTTCTAAAATATCTTTTTGATGAATCCAGCTATAATTGTCTTCCCAATCAATATTGTGACAAGTTTTTATCTCTAGTTTTTTTTTAAGTTGTGGTACTTTCATCTAATAAGGAAATATATGAATATTATTATTTATCTACTTGTAATTTTAGTCATCTTATATTTTTTATTAAGATGGTGGTCAAATATTTCTCCAAAAAAAATGTCAAAAGGAGTTAGGCTGATTACAATTTTATTATTGGCTTTATTAGCAGTTTTATTTGCTATTGGTGGAAAATTTCTACTCACATTGCCATTAACTCTTGCAAGTCTTGCTTTAGTTAAACTTAAAGGTTTATCATTGTTTCAATTGCTTTCTCTTTATAGGCTTATTCAAACTTTAAGAAATTCTGGAAGATTTTCTTTTAATCAATATCAAAATAATAACTCGTCATCATTATCAATATCTGAGGCATATAAGATTTTAAATTTAGACATTAATAAAAAACCAACTAAAGAAGCTCTAAATAAAGCTTACCAAAAAATTCAAAAAAAAATTCACCCAGATATTTCTCCAGAAACTTCAAGATTATCAGCTATTGTTAATGAAGCAAAAGAGATAGTTCTTAAAGATATTTCTTAATTAATTATTGATAATAGTTTTTCGTAGATTTTATCTGGATTAATTTTGTCTTTACCATGAGTATTGTGAGAAACTGTTATTTCTCCATCAGGAATAATTGGATACATATTTGTGTTGTAAGAACCATAAATTAATGGTGTATCTGCCATTAATGTAATTGTTTTAATTCCTAATGCTGATGATAAATGTGAGAAACTTGTATCATTGCAGATTGCAACATTACAATTTTTAATAATAGGTAATGTATCTTTTATATTGAGGTTATCTAAAGCAACACACTTTTCTCTAAATTTTGTATTTAATATTTCCATTAAGATTTTTTGTTCTTCTGGATTTTTACCTGTAGCTAAAAAAAATCTACATTTTTTTAAAGCTTCTAATTTTTCCATTACTTTTAAAAAAGTTTTTGATGGTATTCTTTTTGTTGGACCTGAACCACCTATACCCAACAAAACATTAAGTTCATCATTTATATTAAATTTTACTGCCGATTTTTGAACCAGATCATTATCAATTTGAATTTCTGGATTATCACTAGTTTCAATATCTAAATATCTTTTTATTAATATTTTAGCAGATTCTGTAATATGTTGATTTTGTTTTTCAAATAAAGGGTATTGAAATATTTGTTTAATACCTGCAGCTCTAGAAATTAAGTTATACCTCAAAGATGAATTAAAAATAAAAACTTTATCAAAATTATATTTTTTAAGATCATTTGCTAATTTAAAAAATCCTTTAAAACCATCATGTTTTTGATTTATTTTATTATCTCTTTCTAAGTGAATTATTTCATCAATATAATTTGTTTGATTTAAAAACTCGTTAGCTTTTGAATTTTCTTTCACCAATAAACTAACGGGCACTCCAAATTTATTTGAAATAGCTCTAATATAGGGTAGGAAAATTACCGTATCACCTATACCCATCCTGTTTTGAATAGCTAATATTTTCATAGTTAATTTATAAACTTTACTAATTAATATTTTTATATAAATTTTTACTATGAGTAAAATTAAAGGCATTTATGCGGCTTCAATGTCGATCTTAAATGATGATTTGACGCTTGATATTAAAAAAACAATTCTGCACGCAGAAATGGTTATAGACAATGGTTGTCACGGAGCAGCTATATTTGGAAGTACAGGGCAGGCTCAACTTATACCTGTCTCTGAAAAAATTAATTTGTTAAATCATTTGACTTCAAGCAAACACAAAGAAAAATATATTATTGGTACTGGTTTAAATTCTTTAGGTGAAACAATTAATTTAATGAGAGTTTCTAAATCTTTAGGTTTTAATAGATTTTTAATTATGCCGCCTGCTTATTATAAATATGGAGATAAAGAAGTAATAGAATTTTATAGCAAAATAGTAGAAGTAATTTCTGATTGTGAAATAGTGCTATATAATTTTGAAAAACTTTGTGGTTATAAGTTTAGTATTGAATGTATTGAGGAGTTAGTAAAAAAATATCCAAAAAATATTATTGGAGTAAAAGATAGCTCTTACAATCTTTTTGAAAACTTAAAGATTGATAATTTTTCAGTTTTACCTGGATCAGAGTCCAAATTATTCAAAGGGCTTCAATTAGGTTGTTCAGGAATTATTACAGCTACATGTAATGCTACTTCTTCACTGGCAAGAAAGGTATATGATGATTTTAAAGATGGACATGACCAGACAGTAAACCAAAACCTTTGTGAGGTAAGAGCTGAATTTGAAAAATATAATTTGATTTCAGGTTTACACACATACTTTAGCAAAAAAAAAATATATTATAAAAATCTTTTGCCACCACTTAGTATTTTAAACTCTAAAGAGGCATCAGAATTAATCAATAATTTAGAGAAATTAAATTTTTCATTAAATAATACTAAGGCGGCTTAGATGCAATTAGCTAGGTTTTTAAATAATGTTTTTAAGAAAGATGGATTTATCCTAATTGATGCTAATTCTAAAAGCTATATTATTGGTAATCCAAAAAGTGAAAATCCTATTAAGATTAAAATATTAAATAAAAACCTCCATTATAAATTATTATTTCATCCTGATTTATATTTTGGTGAAGCTTACACTGATGGAGAAATAATTATAGAAAATGGATCGCTAACAGATTTTTTAGATCTTTCCTTAATGAATTTTGGAAGAGGAGAGTTAAATTTTTTCAGTTCTTTAATTAATAAATTAAGAGGTTCTTACAGATATTTTACTAACTTTAATTTTATAAAAAAATCAAAAATGAACGTTTCGCATCATTATGATATTTCAGATGATCTTTATGATTTATTTTTGGATCCTAAAAGACAATATTCATGTGCGTACTTTAAAAATGAAACAGACACACTTGAAACAGCACAAAATAATAAAATTCAACATATTATAAAAAAACTCAATATAAAGCCTAATCAAAAAGTCTTAGATATCGGATGCGGATGGGGATCGCTTGCAACTGATATAGCAAAGAGTGCAAATTGTGAAGTCACAGGTATCACCCTTTCTGAAAATCAATTTAGTTATTGTAAAAAAAGAGCAAAAGAACTTAATTTAGAAAATCAGTTACACTTTAAACTTATGGATTATAGGGAGCTAGACGAAAAATTCGATAGAATAGTAAGTGTTGGAATGTTTGAGCATGTAGGAAGAAAATTTTATAGAAAATTTTTTTCACAAGTCGAAAAACTTTTGAAAGATGATGGAGTTTCATTGATTCATACCATAGGGTCAGTAAATCCACCTCGAGATCCACATCCGTGGATTACGAAATATATTTTTCCTGGTGGATATACACCAAGCTTGAGTGAGGTAAGTCCACATATAGAAAAGTCGGGATTAATCGTTGCAGATATTGAAGTTTTAAGGCTACATTACATGCACACTTTAAGACATTGGAAAGAAAATTGTCTCAAAAACAAAGAAAAAATAATTGAAATGTTTGATGAAAAATTTTTTAGAATGTGGGAATTTTATCTTGCAGGTTGTGAGATGGCATTTAAATGGGGTGATCAAGTTGTATATCAATTTCAATTAACAAAAAATTATTCTTCAACACCAGTTACAAGAGACTATATTTATCAATAAATTATTGATAGATATAAATTTCCTCAAATGAAAAAAAAGAAAAAAAAAATAAAAAAAAATTTTTTCAAAAATAAAAAAAAAATTAAAAAAGCTCTAAAAAAGATCAAGAAAAGCAATATTAAAAAAGTTAAGGTAAGACAAAAAAAAAATTCTAAAAACAGAAAAGTTAAAAAATCTAAAAAAGAAATAAAAAAATATAAATCTACATCACCAAAGAAACCAAATTTTATTTTAAAGTTAGTTAACTTTCAAAATTCTCTAAAGCCTGAATTTAAGTTAAGATTAAATTTTGGTTTTGAAAAATATATTCAAGCATTTTTTGATAAGATAGCAGATACAATTTTACAATATAAAACTCTAAAAAAAGATGAAGCAAGAAGATTAAAATTAGAAAAACAAGAACAAGAAAGGTTAGAAAAGATCAAAATTGCAAAAGAAAAACAAAAAGAGGCTGAATTAAAAGTTAAATTAAAAGAACAAGCTTTAAAGGATGAAATTAGATTAGAAAAACAAAGAACAAAAGAAATAAAATTATTCTTAAGAAAAGAACAGGCTCTTTTAAGAATTGAACAAGCAGAAAAACAAAAGCAATTTTTACAACAATTAAAATTAGATAAGCAAATTGAAAAATTTAGAGTTAGAGAGGTTAAAGAATTAGAGAAATTAGAAAAAATTTCTTTAAGAGAAAAGAGAGAGGATTATGCTGGCTTACAACAAAGAATAGAAAAACTAAAAGAAAAATACCGAATTATTAGAGATCAAAAGATTAGGGAAAGAGTAGAGGCCTTAGGAGTAAAAATTCAAGGAGATGAAGATAGAGAAACACTTTTACAAAAAGAAAAAGAATATACTTTAGCTAGACAAAAAATTGAGTTTGCTCTCGAAAGTTTTTACAGAAGTGCTAGCAGCTTGGTATTTCAGCTAAACAAAAGACACATAACAAGGCACATGTCCATCTTAAGATGTATTGATAGAAGGTTTGAAACTGGAGAAATATTTGTTAAGTGGGATGAAGCATCAGATGATGAATGGCTTTTGTTAATATATATAAAAAATAATTCGCCTGATGAAGGAATAGTTATTGAAGATAAAACTAACCCAGAAAAAAATATTTCTCATGAATTTAAAAATAATGAAATATTTAAGGCTTCAGATACTATGGTTGACGCACTTACTCAATTAATCGGAAGAAAAAGAGCCAAAAATATCAATTAAATTATCTTAAAATATTAAGTATCATTTAGAATGTTATTTTCATCTGCATTAATGATAATTTTATATTTAGTATTTAGATATGTTCTTGCATGGATAAGATATTTTAATAGTCTCGACTCTAGATTAGGTCAGTCTACTTGGCGATGGAGTTATGATTATCCAGTTATAGGTGAAAGAGATATCTCAGATCTTGATGATAAAACTTTCGTTAGACTGAGAAGAAAAAGAAATAGAGTTATAACTCTAATGTACTCAATTTTATTAATAATGTTCTTGTTATCTATGTCTTTACTAAGTGAATTTTTAATATTTTTCTTAACCTAGTTTTTGAGTTGTTTTTTATTTTTCAAATATAAAAAAAAGGCAATTATTTCATACCCATATTTAAAGATTGTGAAAATTATTGGTAGTTTAAAAAATTTATATAAGAATTTATATTTTGGAATTTTTTTCCAAACATAAAGAAATGCCTCCGCGCCTTCAATAATTTTACCATTCTCCTTAACATGCAATCTTCTTAATAATTCTTTGTCATTTCTAGATGTTTCTTTTTCAGCATCTGAATTATTTGTAATATCTATCCAGTCAATATCTTTAATATTTTCTTTTTTATATAAGTTAATTTCTGATCTACAGATTTTACAAGAGTTATTAAAAAATACTTTCATTTAATAATAATTAACTTTTAGTATTAAATTGTACATGCGTAAAATGATCAGTTGAAAATTATCAACAAACCACTATTTAAGATGAATGAGTAATTTCTTTAACAAATCTGATTTAACAAGACAAGATGCAGATAAAATAGTATCTGATACACTAAATAATTGTGATGATGGTGAGCTTTATTTAGAGGAGTCAAAATCAGAGTCAATTGTGTTAGATGATAATAAAATAAAAAGCTCAAACTATAGTTCTGATTTAGGATTTGGCTTCAGAGCTATCTCAAACGAGGTTGTTGCTTATTCATATTCTAACGAAATATCAAAAGATTCATTAAAAAATTCCTCAGAAAATCTTAAATCAACTCTTAAATCAATTAAAGGCACATATAATCATGAAATTCCAAAATCTAATAAAAAATTTTATGAAGATATTAATCCAATTGAACAAAAATCTTTAGACTCGAAATTAGAAGTTTTAAATAAAGTAAATGATTTTTTAAGAAAAAAAGATGGATCAGTAAAACAAGTGACTGCTAGTTTTGCTGGTGAGCAAAAATCAATTGAAATTATTCGATCAGGTGGAGAAGCACTCACCGATGTACGTCCATTAATTAGATTTAATGTCTCTGTAATGTTGGAAAAAAATGGAAGAAAAGAAACGGGAGTATATGGAATTGGTGGCAGACAATCTTATGACGATTATTTAAAAAATGATAATTGGAAAAATGTTTGTGAAGAGGCCTTTAGAATTGCATCAGTAAATTTAGAAAGCAAACCAGCACCTGCTGGTGAGATGAAAGTAGTCTTAGGACCTGGTTGGCCTGCTATATTAATTCATGAAGCAATCGGTCATGGTCTAGAAGGAGATTTTAATAGAAAAAAAACATCAGCATTTCATGATCTTATTGGAGAAAAAGTTGCAAGTGAGGGGGTAACAATTGTTGATGATGGTACAATAGATAATAGAAGAGGCAGTTTAACTATTGATGATGAGGGAACGCCAACTGAGCGAACTGTTCTAATTGAAAATGGTATTCTCAAAAATTTTATGCAAGACAGACATAATGCAAGATTAATGAATACAAAATCTACCGGATCTGGAAGAAGAGAAAATTATAGACATATTGTATTGCCAAGAATGAGAAACACAATGATGTTGAGTGGCAATCAAACTCAAGATGAAATGATCAAATCTGTTGATAAAGGAATTTTTGCAGTAAGTTTTGGAGGTGGCCAGGTAGATATTACTTCTGGAAAATTTGTATTTAATTGTACTGAAGCTTACGAAATTAATAATGGTAAAATTGGATCTCCAATTAAAGGCGCGACACTTATTGGTGACGGACCATCAATACTTAAAGAAGTATCGATGGTAGGAAATGATATGATGTTAGACCCAGGCATAGGAACTTGTGGAAAAGCAGGACAAGGAGTTCCTGTGGGAGTCGCTCAACCTTCAATTTTGATCGATAAAATGACAGTTGGTGGAACAAAACTTTAAAATATTATGGTTAAGGATCAAGAATTTCTAAAATCTAAAGCTTCATATTGTTTAGATTTGGCAAAAAAAATGGGAGCAACTGATGCAAGTGTTACAGTTGGTCACTCAATTTCAGAAACAGTTAATTTTAGAAATAAATCCCTAGAAGCCTCAGATAGATCAGATGGATTGGCATTAAGTATAGAAACTTATTTAGGTAAAAGAAGGTCATCAATTTCATCATCAAATTTACTAAATGAAAATATAAAAACTTTAATTGAAAAGTGCTTTGAAACTACAAAAATTACACCAGAGGATGAATTTAATTCTTTGCCTGATAAAAATTTATTGGCCAAACAAATTAGTAGCCTTAATTTGTATGATGAAACGAGATTCGAAAACGATAAAAAAATAAAATATTTAAAAGAATTAGAGGAGTCCGCTTCATCTGATAAACAAATCATAAATACAGAATCTAGTTTCACTGAAAATAAGTCAAATTTTATATTAGCTAATAGTGATGGTTTCTGTGACGGTTATAAAACTTCTTCTTTTGCTGCTTCTTGTGTAACAGTTGCAAAAGATGAAAATAGCATGGAAAGAGACTACGAATTTTCTAGCAAACGTCATTTGTCTGATATTAAGCAAGCAACAGAACTCGGAAATAAAGCTGCCAAGCAAACTATTAGAAAATTGAGTCCTAAGAAAATTGGAAGTGAGAAGATTAGCATAATTTTTGATAAAAGAATTTCAAAGGGAATGTTAAGTGCTTTTGCAAGTGCAATATCTGCCTCTGCAATTGCAAGAGGTACCTCGTTTTTAAAAGATAAAATTGACCAACAGGTTTTTGCTAATTCGATAAATGTAATTGATAAACCAGATATAATTAAAGGAATGGGTTCTCAAAATTTTGATTCAGAAGGTGTAAATTCAAATACATTACAACTCATAGAGAATGGAATACTTAAAAATTATCTTGTCGATACTTACAATGGAAAAAAATTAAATTTAAAATCAAATGGAAGAAGTGGTGGAATTACCAATTTATATTTTGAAAAAGGAAATATAAGCTATGAAGATATTATGAAAAAAAATTCAAGAAGTCTTTATATTACTGAAACTATTGGCCACGGATCTAATCTTGTAACAGGAGATTATTCAGTAGGGGCTACTGGTTTTTTAGTTGAAGATGGCGAATTTAAATATCCCGTTAATGAAATAACAATTGCTGGTAATTTTAAGGATATGTTCAAAAATATAATTTTAGCAAATGATTTAGAATTCGAATATTCAGTCAATTCACCAACTATGATGATAGAGGGTATGACTGTTGCAGGAAAATGAGTAGTTATTGTGTAATTGGCTCTGGAATTTCTGGAGCAACAATAGCTAATTTATTAAGTAAAAAAAATTCTGTACACATTTATGACAAAGCCCGAGGTCCAGGTGGTAGATCTTCTTTTAAAAGATTAAATAAGACAAAAGGATTTGACCATGGTGCACAATATATTTCTCCTAAATCAATTAAATTTAAAAAATTTCTTGAAAAATTATGTAAAAAAAAAATTTTAAAAAAATGGAATGGTAAACATATTTTTTTAAACAAATTAAAAAAAGAAAATAAAAATCATGTTAAAATAATTGGCTGCAAAGGCAATAATGATATTAGTAAACATTTAATAAAGAATCTAAAATGTAATTTTCAAAGTGAGTTAGAGCAGATTAAATATATTAAAAATAAATGGAAATTAGATTTTAAGAATAATCAAACAAAATATTATGATAAATTAATATTAACTTGTCCTTTCCCACAATTAAAAAAATTGTCAAAACAATTTATTAAGGATCCATTCATTAAACAAAAAATCAAAATGGATGCAAACATTACAGTCATGATTGAAATAAAAAAAACTAATAAAAATGTGTCAAGTTATTTATTTGATGACAAAATTTTAGGATGGGCAGCTAAAGAAAACAGTAAAAAAAGATTTAAAAGTAATAATGATTTATGGACATTACAAAGCACAAACTTATGGGCAAATAAAAAAATAAATAAAAATAGAGAAAATAAAGAAAAAAATTCAAATATTTTGATTGATCGATTTTTTAAACTTACTGAAATTAAAAAAACAAAAATACTAACTTCATTAAATCATGGTTGGAAATATTCCTCAAATTCAAGACCCTTAAAAGTTAAAAGTTATTGGAATACTAAATTAAATTTAGGTGTGTGTGCTGATTGGTTTGTAGGTCCTAGAGTAGAAGCTGGATGGATAAGTGCAAATGATCTTTATAAAAAAATAAATAAATAATTTTATTTAAGATTTTTTAAACGATATTCCCAATTTCCCATTCTCTCATATGTAACTTTGATGATAACCGAAGTTTTTTTATCAAGCCAAATATCAAAATTTAATTTTTTATCTTCAGGAAGTGACATATCTTTAGATGTAAGTTTGAAATGATCGGTTTCGTATTGTTTGCCATTAATTGATATATTTTCCTTACCAATAAAAGTAACTATTTGTTCTTTTATACTTCCAGAAATAGGACTTATTTGGCTTTCAGCTTGTAAAATTTTGTGGCTCCACCAATTTCCAATAATATTTTTAATAGAAGCTTCACCTGAATATGATGATCCCTTGATATCAAACTTTTTATTATTTTTATCTAGTTTTAAGTTTACAAATTTTTCTTTTTTATTTTGAAGTGTCTTTGATTGAAAAGATATTAAATTATCTTTAAAATAAATTTCTTCTCCAAACCCCTCTACTTTAAATATTGTTGCTGATAGTAATTTTACCTCAAATTTATATTGATTTTTTACTATCGTTTTTTCACCATCTCTTTTAAAATAATAATTGTTATACCCAATTACTTCATCATTTCTCAAGATCTCCATTTCTATTTTGTCAAATTTGTTATAATGACCTATATGAGCTAGAGAAATTGATGAGAAAAATACAACAAGTAAAATAATTGCAAACTTTTTCATTTGCTGGTTACAATATTAGAATTTTTTATTAATAGATATAGCTTATTACAATTATGTTTTTAAAAATAAAAAAAATTCCAAAAGTAAAATGGAGCTCAGAAAAACCATTTAATTTTAAACCTAAGTTTTCTACATTTTTTTTCTTGTGTTTTGGTTTGTCTTTATTTGGATTAGGTGAAGGATTGTTAATTGTTTCATTCACAGGAGCCTCTCCTTGGAGTGTTTTAGCTCAAGGTATTTCTTTAAATGTTAATTTAAGTATAGGAACTATAACATTATTAATAAGTATTGCTGTTTTAATTTTATGGATCCCTCTTGGGCAAAAACCAGGGATGGGAACAATTTTTAATGCTTTGATAATTGCTATCATGATTGATCTTTGTATCAAATATGTTCCAACACCTTCAAATTATATTCATCAATTATTATTAGCCTTAATTTCTGTAATTATTGTTGGAATAGGTGGGGGTATTTATTTAGTATCAAATTTAGGAGCCGGCCCTAGAGATGGATTGATGATAGGATTACAAAAAGTAACTAATTTTCCTATAGCTGTTGTAAGAGCAACATTAGAAATTTCAGTTGTTAGTATTGGATGGTATTTAGGAGGAACGGTTGGTATTGGAACTTTATTATTCGCATTCGGTATAGGTCCTTGCGTTGCTTTGGGACTTTATTTAGTTGATAAAACTTTTGATTAAGCAGCAGCTATAGCTTTTTCACTTTTTTTTCTTTCGTGTGGATCAAGAATTGCTTTCCTCAATCTACATGAGTCTGGAGTTACCTCCAAAGCTTCATCTGTATTAAGCATACTTAGTTGTTCTGCAATCGACATTTTTCTTACAGGTGTAAGTACAACATTCTCATCTGTGCCCTGAGTTCTCATGTTGGTCAATTTTTTACCCTTCATTACATTGATTATCATGTCACCTGGTTTAGGCGAAAGACCAACAATCATTCCAGGATAAACGGAGTCATTATGTGTAACAAACATTTCCCCTCGTGCCTGCAAGTTGAAGATAGCAAATGCAACAGCTTTTCCTTGCTCCATTGAAATTAACGCACCATTTCTTCTACCTTCCATCTCTCCTTCAAAAGGACCATAGCTATGAAATATTCTGTTGATCACGCCGTTTCCTTTTGTAAGTGTAAGAAATCTACTTGTGTACCCCATTAGGCCTCTAGTAGGTGCATGAAAAATTAATCTTTTTTTGTTAGTTCCAGTATCTTTTAATTCAATTAGTTTGCCTTTTCTTCTGTTCATTGAGTCAATTACTTTTGATGAATGTTCTTCATCAAGGTCCATAGTAATTTCTTCAATTGGCTCAAGTTTATTCCCACTTTCGTCGGTTTTATATAATACTTTTGGAGGGCTTACTGTCATTTCAAAACCTTCTCTTCTCATTTGAGTTAAAAGAATTTCTAACATTAGTTCACCTCTACCACTTACGACAAAAGAGTCTTTCCCCTCGTTTTCTGAAAATGTAATTCCAACATTGTTTTGTGCTTCTTGAACTAATCTATCTCTTATTTGGGTGCTAGTTAATTTTTTGCCTTCAGTTCCAGCTAAAGGTGAAGTATTTACAGTAATCGTAATTGACATTGTAGGAGGATCTATTGGTGTCGCAGGGATTGGCTCATTAATCTCTAGGTCACATATGGTATCAGCAACATTTGCTTTCTCTAATCCAGCAACAACCACAATATCCCCAGCTTCACCAACATCTATTGGAACCTTTTTAGTTCCTTCATATCTAAAAATTTTTGTTAATTTTCCTTCATCAACTTTTTCACCATTCAAATTGATTGCTTTTATTGATTGATTAGCTTTTGCAGTGCCTTGTGTAATTCTTCCAACCAAACTTCTTCCTAAAAAACTATCTGCATAAAGTAGCGTTGACAACATTGCAAAAGGTTTAGTTTTATCAAGTTCAGCAGGTTTTACATGATCAACAATTAAATCTAACAAAGGATTTAAATTATCTCTTGGACCATCAACTTCATGATCTGCCCAACCTGATCTTCCACTTGCATATAGAACAGGAAAATCTAATTGTTCTTCATTTGCATCTAAGCTCACAAATAAATCAAATGTTTCATCTAAAACTTCATTAGCTCTTTGATCAGCTTTATCTAATTTATTAATAACAACAATTGGTTTTAATCCTTGTTTAAGTGCTTTGGATAATACAAATTTTGTTTGAGGCATAACACCTTCTGCAGAGTCAATTAATAACAGTGCTCCATCTGCCATACTTAAAACTCTTTCAACTTCAGCTGCAAAATCTCGGTGGCCTGGAGTGTCGATTATATTTATTCTTGAATTGTTCCAATTAATTGAAGCAGGTTTTGCTAAAATTGTAATTCCTCTTTCTTTTTCAAGCTCACCTGAGTCCATTAATCTTTCATCAACTACTTCATTATCTCTAAATGAACCACTCTGTTTCATTAAATTATCAATTAGAGTAGTTTTGCCATGATCAACATGGGCTATGATTGTGATGTTTCTGATATTATTGCTCATAAATTCTGGCTCTTATACATATTTAAAAGGATATTAAAACTCAAAAAAACTCATAACTGGCTTGAATAATTTTCAAAATTCAGGATTAATTTGTCTTTTTTTGTTTATCTTTTTTAAGTTTTCTTTTTTCTTTAAAGCTCAATTTAGGTTTTTTTTTAACACTCGAGTCTTTAAATGATTTTCCACTATATCTTTTTGACATGATTAAACTTCACTTAAAAAAAAGGCCATCTTGAGATGGCCTTTTAAATTTTGTTTTAGAAAATGAGGGATTACATTCCCATTCCACCCATTCCTCCCATGCCGCCCATACCACCAGGCATACCACCAGGCATACCGCCAGCAGCATCTTTTTCCTCTGGTTTGTCAGCAATCATTGCTTCTGTAGTAACTAATAATCCAGCAATTGAAGCAGCGTCTTGTAAGGCAGTTCTAACAACTTTAACTGGGTCTATGATACCTTTTGCAAACATATCACAATACTCTTCGTTTTGAGCATCGTAACCGTTAGTTTTTTTCTTCTGCTCTAATAATTTACCAACTACTACTGAACCATCTACACCAGCATTTTTAGTAATTTGTCTAATTGGAGCTTCTAATGCTTTTCTAACAAGATCAACACCAGCTTTCTGGTCATCACCTTTTGCTTTAACTTTATCAAGCTCTTGAGCAGCATAAAGAAGTGCACAACCACCACCAGTAACAATACCTTCTTCAACAGCAGCTCTAGTTGCATTCAAAGCATCTTCAACTCTATCTTTTCTTTCTTTAACTTCAACTTCAGTTGCACCACCAACTTTAATTACCGCAACTCCACCAGCTAACTTAGCAAGTCTCTCTTGAAGTTTTTCTCTATCATAATCAGAAGTAGTTTCTTCAACTTGTTGCTTGATAGATGCACATCTAGCTTCGATGTCAGATTTTTTACCACTTCCATTTACAATAGTACTATTATCTTTATCAACTTTTATCTTTTTACAAGATCCAAGATCATCAAGTTTAACATTTTCAAGTTTAATACCTAAGTCTTCAGATATAACCTGACCCCCAGTTAAAATAGCAATATCCTCAAGCATAGCTTTTCTTCTATCGCCAAAACCTGGAGCTTTCACAGCTACAACTTTTAAACCACCTCTTAGTTTGTTTACAACTAAAGTTGCCAAAGCTTCACCTTCAACATCTTCAGAAATAATCATAAGTGGTCTGCCAGCTTGAACAACAGCCTCTAAGAGAGGAACCATTGGCTGTAAATTAGTTAATTTCTTTTCGTGTAATAAAATAAATGGGTTATCTAGTTCTGTAGTCATTTTATCACTGTTGGTAATAAAGTATGGTGATAGATATCCTCTATCAAACTGCATACCTTCAACTACATCTAATTCTGTTTCAATACCTTTATTTTCTTCAACAGTAATAACACCCTCGTTTCCAACTTTTTGCATTGCTTTTGCAATCATTGTTCCGATTTCTTTATCACCATTTGCAGAAATTGTACCAACTTGTGCAATTTCATCACTGTCTTTAACTTTTTTTGCAGATGCAACAAGGCTTTCTTTTACTGTTTCTACAGCAGCATCGATTCCTCTTTTAACATCCATAGGATTCATACCAGCTGTTACATACTTCACACCTTCTTTGACAATTGCTTGCGCAAGTATAGTTGCAGTAGTAGTTCCATCACC
>CABZSV010000005.1 GCA_902528575.1 uncultured Pelagibacteraceae bacterium | reverse complement strand
AACTGAAGAGGGAAAAATTTATCAAAGACCATTTGGTGGAATGACAAAAAATTATGGAAATGGAATAGTTCAAAGAACTTGTGCAGCAGCCGATAGAACAGGACATGCTATTTTACACACATTGTATGGACAAGCGTTAAAGCATAATACAGAATTTTTTATAGAATATTTTGCATTAGATTTGTTGATGAAGAATGGAGAATGTAAAGGCCTAATTGCTTGGAATTTGAATGATGGAACAATTCATAGATTTAGAGCGCATACAGTAATTATTGCTACAGGTGGTTATGGTAAAGTTTATTATTCAGCAACATCAGCACATACTTGCACAGGTGATGGTAATGCAATGGTTTTAAGAGCTGGATTACCGCTTCAGGATATGGAATTTGTTCAATTTCATCCAACAGGAATTTACGGCCATGGTACTTTAATAACAGAAGGTGCGCGAGGAGAAGGGGGCTATCTTACAAATTCTAAAGGTGAAAGATTTATGGAAAGGTACGCTCCAAATGCAAAAGATTTAGCATCAAGAGATGTTGTTAGCAGATCCATGTCTATAGAGATTAATGAGGGAAGAGGTGTTGGAAAAGATCAAGATCATGTTCATTTGAACCTAAGTCACTTAGATAAAGAGGTTATTGAAAGCAGGCTTCCTGGAATTACTGATGCAGCAAGATTATTTGCAAATGTAGATGTAACTAAGGAACCAATTCCTGTTGTACCAACAGTTCATTATAATATGGGTGGTATTCCAACAAACTATAAAGCAGAAGTATTAACTGTAAATGGCTCAGAAAAAACTGTTCCAGGTTTAATGGCTATAGGAGAAGCGGCATGTGTTTCTGTTCACGGAGCAAATAGACTTGGTTCTAATTCTTTAATTGATTTAGTAGTATTTGGAAGAGCAGCAGCTAAAAGAGCAGCTGAATTAGTTAAGCCAGGAACACCTCATGAAGAAATTCCCGAGTCAGAAACACAAAAATGTTTAGATAGATTTGATAAACTTAGAAATGCAGAAGGAGATAACAGTACTGCAGAACTTAGACTTTCAATGCAAAAAACTATGCAGTCCAAATGTGCAGTTTTTAGAACAGAAAAAAATCTTAAAGAAGGTGTAGATGAGATTAAAAAAACCTATGATGGTATGGACACAATCTCAGTTAAAGATAGGTCTTTAGTATTTAATACTGATTTAGTTGAAACATTGGAATTTGATAATTTAATAAGACAAGCAGTAACTACTGTAGAATCTGCATATCATAGAAAAGAGAGTAGAGGTGCCCACGCGAGAGATGACTATCCAAATAGAGATGACGAAAAGTTTATGCAACATACTCTTGCTTGGTGTGATGGGAAAAATACAAAGATAAGTTACAGAGAAGTACACAAATCAACTTTAACAAACGAAGTTCAATATTTTCCACCACAAGAGCGAGTATATTAATGGTTCAATTGAGTTTACCTAAGAATTCTGAAATTAAAAAAGGTAAATACTTTAAAGATAAAACAGGATCAAAAAATTTAAGAAAAGTAAATATTTATAGATGGGATCCATCCACAGATGAAGGTCCTAGGATAGACACTTATGAAGTTGACATGGATAATTGTTCTTCAAAGGTCTTAGATATTTTAAATAAGATCAAAAATGAAATCGACTCAACTATAACATACAGAAGATCTTGTGCTCATGGTGTATGTGGTTCATGCGCAATGAATATGGGGGGTAAAAATGGCCTTGCTTGCACCACTCCACATGCTGAAATTGAAGGAGATATTGATATTTATCCTCTACCTCATTTAAAAGTTAAAAAAGATTTAATTGGTGATTTGGATGGATTGTACAAACAGTATCAATCAATTGAACCTTGGTTAAAAAATAACTCAACAAAACAGACAACAGAAATTTATCAGTCTAAAGAAGATAGAGCAAAACTTGATGGTGCTTACGAATGCATTATGTGTGCTTGCTGTTCTACATCTTGCCCAAGTTATTGGTGGAATGGAGATAAATATTTAGGTCCAGCAGTTCTGCTACAGGCTTATAGATGGATTATTGATAGTAGAGATGAAGAGAGAAAAGCTAGATTAAAAAAAGTTTCTGATGAATTAAAATTATATAGATGCCATACAATATTAAATTGTACAAATGCATGTCCTAAGGGCTTGAATCCAGCAAAAGCTATAGCTGAAATAAAAAAAATGTTAGCAACAGCTAATGTTTAAATAGACTATTCGATATTTTTGATCTAAAACACCGTATTCATGAAATTAATAGAACACTTCGTAAACGGTAAAATAATTCCGGGATCTTCAGATAAAAAAGGTAAAGTTTTTAATCCAGCAACCGGCGAACAAGAGTCAGAGGTAAGACTTGCTTCAAGATCTGACTTAGATAGTACTGTTGAAGTAGCAAAAAAAGCATTTGAAACTTGGTCTTTAAAACCTGCTCTACAAAGAGCTAGAATAATATTTAAATTTAAAGAATTAATTGAAAAAAATTCTGATGAATTAACGAAGTTAATAGTTTCAGAACATGGAAAAGTTTATGAAGATGCAAGAGGCTCTTTAACTAGAGGACTTGAGGTAGTAGAATTTGCTTGTGGAATACCACATTTATTAAAAGGTGAGTTTTCAGAAAATGTTGGTACCAATGTTGATAGTTGGTCAATTAGACAACCATTAGGAGTTGTTGCAGGTATCACACCTTTTAATTTTCCTGCTATGGTACCAATGTGGATGTTTCCAATAGCAATAGCTTGTGGAAACACTTTTATTCTTAAACCATCTGAAAAAGACCCTTCTTGCGCAATAAGATTAGCAGAACTACTTTCTGAGGCGGGTCTTCCAGAAGGAGTATTTAACGTGATAAATGGAGATAAAGAAGCTGTTGATGCAATTTTAGAAAACAAAGATATCAAAGCTGTTAGTTTCGTAGGATCTACTCCTATTGCAAAATATATTTATGAAAATTCAGCTAAAAATGAAAAAAGAGTTCAAGCTTTGGGTGGAGCAAAAAACCATTTAGTTGTTATGCCAGATTGTGACTTAGATGGTGCAGTTAATGGTTTAATGGGTGCCGCTTATGGTTCAGCTGGGGAAAGATGTATGGCTCAATCAGTTGCTGTTGCGGTCGGAGATATCGGTGATGAACTTGTATCAAGATTATCAAAAAAAGCTGAAGCTTTAAAAGTTGGTCCTGGAATGGATAAGGCATCAGAAATGGGACCTTTAGTTACAAAAGAACATTTAGAAAAAGTTACAAGCTACATTGATTTAGGTGTCGAGGAAGGTGCAAAACTAGTGGTTGATGGAAGAGGTTTAAAACTTCAAGGTTATGAAAATGGTTTCTATATAGGTGGATGTTTATTTGATCATGTAAATAAAGATATGAGAATTTACAAAGAAGAAATATTCGGTCCAGTCTTATCAGTTGTTCGAGTAAAAACTTTTAAAGAAGCTGCAAAATTAATTAACGACCATGAGTACGGAAATGGAGTTAGTATTTATACAAGAGACGGTGATGCAGGCAGAACTTTTGCAAGTAAAATTCAAGTAGGTATGGTTGGTATTAACGTGCCGATCCCAGTTCCAATGGCATTTCATAGTTTTGGTGGTTGGAAAAGATCATTATTTGGAGATAGTGGAATGCATGGTATGGAAGGAATAAAATTTTATACTAAACTTAAAACAGTAACATCCAGATGGCCTTCAAGTGTCCGATCAAATGCGGAATTTGTTATGCCAACAATGAAATAAAAGGAAATAAATGACAAAAATATCTTTAATTGGTGCAGGCCAAATAGGTGGAACTCTTGCACATTTAATAGGAACAAAAGAATTAGTAAATGAAGTGGTTTTATTTGATGTAGCTAGTGGTATCGCAAAAGGAAAAGCATTAGATATTGCACAATCTTCATCTGTGGATGGTTTCAATGTTAGATTTTCAGGAACTGATAACTATGAGGACATAAAAGATTCAGATGTAATAATAATTACAGCAGGTGTTCCAAGAAAACCTGGAATGAGCCGGGACGATCTTCTTGGAATTAATTTAAAAATTATTAAACAAGTTGCTGAGGGGGTAAAGAAAAATGCTCCTAACGCTTTTGTGATCTGTATCACTAATCCATTAGATGTTATGGTTATGGCATTTCAAAAATTTTCAGGTTTGCCATCAAATAAAGTTGTTGGTATGGCAGGTATTTTAGATAGTTCGAGATTTAAATTATTTTTATCATTAGAACTAAATGTGCCAGTAAAAGAAATTGAGGCAATGGTTATGGGTGGTCATGGTGATACCATGGTTCCTATGCCAAGATTTACAAAAATTTCAGGTAAACCATTGTTGGATCTTGTAAAGGATGGAAAGATTTCTTCAGAAAGAGTTGAAGAAATTAATCAAAGAACACGAGATGGTGGTGCGGAAATAGTTAAATATTTAGAAAAAGGATCAGCCTTTTATGCACCTGCAGCTTCAGGTGTTCAAATGGCAGAAGCATATTTAAATGATCAGAAAAAATTATTACCCTGTGCTGTACAATTAAATGGAGAATATGGTGTGAAAAATGTTTATGCAGGTGTTCCTGTTGTCATTGGAAAAGATGGTGTAGAAAAAATTGAAGAGATTGATTTAGATGAAAAAGAAAAAAAAGAATTTATGCATTCAATAGATGCTGTAAAAGCTTTATGGGAAGCTGCATCTAAAATAGATCCTGATTTATCTAAATAATAATGAATATTCACGAGCATCAAGCTAAACAAATATTAAAAAAATATGGAGCTGTAGTTCCCGAAGGAGTATTTGCGCTTAATGTTGATGAACTTATTCAAAAAGCAAAAGCACTCAAAACTGAGAAATATGTGCTTAAAGCACAAATCCATGCTGGAGGTAGAGGAAAAGCTGGTGGTGTAAAAATTTTAAATTCTATTGAGGAACTAACAGTAGCAGCTAAAGAATTACTAGGAAAAACACTAGTTACTCATCAAACTGGCCCTGAAGGTAGAGAGGTAAAAAGATTATATGTAGAAGAATCCTCAAATATAGATAAAGAATTTTACTTATCGTGCCTGGTTGATAGGGCAAGTTCTAAAATTGCATTTATATCAAGTGACCAAGGAGGGATGGACATTGAAGAAGTTGCAAGCAGTTCACCTGAAAAAATTATAACTACAAAAGTTGATATAGGTGATGAAATTTCTGAGTCACATTGTGAAAAAATAATTAATATTTTTAATTTAAATGAAGACGCAAAAAAACAAGCAATAACATTAATTAAATCAATATATAAAATGTTTGTGAGTACTGATGCAAACATGGTTGAAGTAAATCCATTAATTTTGACAAAAGAGGAAAAAATTGTTTGTTTAGATGCAAAAGTTAATTTCGACTCTAACGCTTTATTCAGGCATCCAGAAATTGTTGAATTAAGAGACTTAAATGAGGAAGATCCTACCGAGATAGAAGCTAGCAAGCATGATCTTGCATATATCAAGCTAGATGGAAGTATAGGCTGTATGGTGAATGGAGCAGGATTAGCGATGGCAACAATGGATATAATTAAATTGTATGGCAAAGAGCCAGCAAATTTTTTAGATGTAGGCGGTGGTGCATCCAAAGAAAAAGTATCTGCTGCATTAAAGATAATTCTCTCAGATAAAAATGTTAAAGGTATTTTAATTAATATTTTTGGTGGAATAATGAGATGTGATGTCCTTGCTCAAGGAGTAGTTGATGCAGCTAAAGAAATTAATATTAGTGTGCCTTTAGTTGTAAGATTAGCAGGTACAAATTTCAAGGAAGGAAAAGAAATTCTTGATAATTCTGGATTAAAATTAATTTCTGCAGAAAATTTAGATGATGCTGCTAAGAAAATTGTTGAGGCGATAAAATAAAATGTCGGTTTTGGTAAATAAAAATACTAAAGTGATTTGTCAGGGATTTACTGGCTCACACGGAACATTTCATTCAGAGCAGGCTATAAAATATGGAACCAATCTTGTTGGCGGAGTTACGCCAAAGAAAGGTGGACAAAAACATTTAGACAGACCAGTTTTTAATAGCGTTTTAGAGGCAAAAAATGAAGTAGGAGCAGATGCAACTATGATTTATGTACCTGCTAAATTTGCAGCAGCAGCAATCATTGAAGCTATTGATGCATCAGTTGAACTTATTGTTTGTATAACAGAGGGTATTCCAATTCAGGATATGCTTAAGGTCAAACAAAAATTAAGAGGATCTAGTAGCAGATTAATTGGACCTAATTGTCCAGGAATAATTACACCAGATGAATGTAAAATTGGGATTATGCCGGGAAGTATTCACAAAAGAGGAAGTGTTGGAATTGTATCAAGATCAGGAACATTGACATATGAAGCAGTAGCCCAAACAACTGAAAATGGACTTGGTCAATCAACTTGTATTGGTATTGGTGGTGATCCTATTAATGGAACAAATTTTATAGATTGTTTAGATTTATTTTTAAATGACTCTGAAACAGAATCTATTTTAATGATTGGTGAAATTGGTGGAACAGCTGAAGAAGAAGCGGCTGACTTTATAAAAAATCATAAGATTAAAAAACCAATAGTTGGATTTATTGCTGGAATTACCGCTCCTCCAGGAAGGAGAATGGGGCATGCTGGTGCCATTATATCAGGTGGCAAGGGTGGAGCTGAAGATAAAATAAAAAAAATGGAAGAATGTGGTATTACAGTTGCCAAATCACCATCAATTATTGGAAAAACTTTATTTGATAAACTGTCTAATTGAAAAAAAATATTAGAGGGATATATTAAATAAAAAAGATGTCTTCATCAAAAAATCTTGATTTCGAAAAAACTTCATTTTTAAACAAATCTAATAGTGCATTTATAGAAGAAATGTATTTAAAGTTTGTAAATAAAGATGCTGATCTTCCAGAAAGTTGGGCTAATTATTTTGAGGGAATTGGTGAAGAATTAAATGTTATAGCAAAAGAAATTAATGGTCCATCATGGGGACCTGCTAAAAAAAAGGTTGATATTGATGAATTACAAAAAAAAATAGAAGAACAAGATAAAAATGATTTTAATAATGTCAAATTAGACACCTCGGAAAAATTTAATTTTCAATTACTTGCTGACTCAAATAAAGATTCTATTAGTGCTGTAGCATTAATTAGAGCATATAGACTAAGAGGACATTTATTAGCGGATCTTGATCCTTTAGAAATGAGAGAGTCAGAATATCTAGATGAGCTTCATCCAGATTTTTACGGTTTTAAAAAAGAAAATTACGATAAGAAAATTTTTCTAAACGGGGTAATAAATCGTAAATATGCAAATATAAGAGAAATACTTAAGTTTATGAAGAAAACCTACTGTGGAAAAATAGGTTATGAGTTCATGCATATTTCAAACCCAGATGAAAGAAAGTGGTTTAGGGACAGGATAGAGCAAGATAAAAATGCACTTCAATTTACAAAAAATGGTAAAGAGGCAATTTTAAATAAACTGGTACAGGCAGAAGGATTTGAAAAATTTTTAGCCACAAAGTATGTGGGAACAAAAAGATTTGGTTTAGATGGTGGCGAAAGTTTAATACCTGCTCTTGAACAAATAATAAAAATTGGTGGTCAAAATAATATAAAAGAAGTTAAAATAGGTATGTCTCATAGAGGTAGGCTTAATGTTTTGGCAAACGTTTTACAAAAATCTTACAAAAAAATTTTTAATGAGTTTGCTGGTGAGTTTAGTACTGATTCTGAAGATAGTGCTGGAGATGTAAAATATCATCTTGGAGCGTCGTCTGATAGAGAATTTGATGGAAATTCAGTACATGTCAGTTTAACAGATAATCCTTCCCATTTAGAAGCTGTTAACCCAGTTGTTTTAGGTCAAACAAGAGCCAAACAATTTTTTCATAAAGACCGTGAAAGAAATAAAGTTATACCTATTCTCATTCATGGTGATGCAGCCTTTGCTGGTCAAGGAGTTGTAGCAGAATGTTTTGCAATGTCTGGACTACCAGGACATAACACTGGAGGAACAATTCATATTATTGTTAATAACCAGATAGGATTTACTACTAGTCCAAGATTTGCAAGGTCTTCACCTTATCCATCTGATGTTGCAAAGATGGTAGAGGCTCCAATTCTTCATGTTAATGGTGATGATCCAGAAGCAGTTGTTTATGCAACTAGAATAGCAACAGAATTTCGATTAAGATTTAATAGAGACGTTGTAGTAGATTTAATTTGTTATAGAAGATTTGGACATAATGAGGGAGATGAGCCTTCATTTACTCAACCTTTAATGTATAAAAAAATTAGATCTCATCCCAGTGTTTACAAAATTTATGGAAATAAATTAGTAAACGAAAAATCTATAACTGAAGAATTGTTAAATCAAAATGTTAAATCATTTAAAGATTTACTTGATGAACAATACAAAAGTGCAAAAGATTATAAACCTAAAATAGAATGGTTTGAGGGGACATGGTCAAGATATAAACCTGAAAGAGGTAAAGATAAGAGGGGTATAACAGGTTTTGATGAAAATAAATTAAAAATAATCTCAGGTAAAATAAATGGTATTCCTGAGGAAAAAAATATTCACAAGACTATCTCTAAAATATTTAATGCCAGAAAAGAAAGTGTCGAAAAAGGTACTGGAATCGATTGGTCTTCAGCTGAATCTTTAGCTTTTGGATCTTTGCTAGAAGAGGGATATCCAGTTAGGCTTGTAGGGCAAGACTCTGGAAGAGGAACATTCAGTCAACGACATTCTGTTTTAAGAAATCAAATAGATAATTCTAGGTATATTCCTCTTAATAATATTTCTAAAAATCAAAAGCAATTTGAAGTAGTAGATAGTTTTTTATCTGAACTTGCAGTATTAGGTTTTGAATATGGTTATAGTCTAGTAGAGCCAAATACACTTACTCTTTGGGAAGCACAATTCGGTGACTTTGCTAATGGAGCTCAAGTAGTAATTGATCAATTTATTGCATCTGGTGAGAGAAAATGGAATAGAGCATCTGGTATAGTAATGTTGTTACCTCACGGATATGAAGGACAAGGACCAGAACATTCTTCAGCAAGATTAGAAAGATTTTTACAACTATGCTCAAACGATAATATGCAAGTAATGAACTGCACAACCCCAGCAAATTATTTTCACGCTTTAAGAAGACAAATGCATAGGAGTTTCAGAAAGCCACTAATCATAATGACACCAAAATCATTATTAAGAAATAAGTATTGTGTTTCAAATTTAGAAGATTTTAACAAAAAAAATACTTTCCATAGAGTATTGTGGGATCATGCTATAGATCCTAAGTCTAAAGGATTTATTAAACTAAAAGAAAGTTCTAAAATAAGAAAAGTAATTCTTTGTTCTGGAAAAGTATATTTTGATTTGTTAGACGCCAGAGAAAAGCTTAAAAGAGATGATGTAGTGATGTATAGAATTGAACAATTATATCCATTTCCAGCAAAAGCTTTGGTTAAGGAGTTAAAACCGTACGCTAAAAATGCTGAATTTTTTTGGTGTCAAGAAGAACCAAAAAATATGGGTGCCTGGTTTTCAGTTAGAGATTATATCCAATGGACATTAGACACTTTAAAGGCTAATAATAATAAAATTTCTTATATAGGAAGAAGCCCAGACGCAACTCCTGCAACAGGATATGCCAAAAGGCATAATTCTCAACAACAAGAAATAATTAATAAGGTATTTGATTAATTTTAATGAGCGAAAAAATAGTAGTCCCAGTTCTTGGTGAAAGTATAACAGAAGCAACTGTTGCAAAATGGTTAAAAAACGCAGGTGATACAGTCGAAGCAGATGAGCCAATTGTAGAACTTGAGACAGACAAAGTAAACTTAGAAGTACCATCTCCAATTTCTGGGGTGTTAACAGAGATAAATTCACAAGATGGATCAGTCGTTGAAGTAGGAGCGTTATTAGGTTCTGTATCAGCAGAAGGTGGAGCGGTTAAATCTGCCCCAAAAACCCAAAAAGAAATCAAGGAAGAGAAAATAGTTCCTTTAGAGAGCAATGTAATAAAATTAGATGCAAATAAAAAAGAACCAAAAGTATTTGAAGAAAAAGATATAGAAGAACCCAAAGTGAAACCATTGGTTTTAACTGAGGAAGTAAAACCAGATGTTGCTCCTAAAAGAAATGTTAATCCAACTTTGTCTCCGGCAGTTAGAAAAATAGTAACTGAAAATAATATCGATATTAATTCAATTCAGGGTTCAGGAAAAGATGGGAGAGTTTTAAAAGGAGATTTAATAAGTTTGATGGGTGCTAATCCAAAACCATCTGAAAGAAAAACTCAATATGGTGAAGAAGAACGAATTAAGATGACCAGGTTGAGACAGACTATTGCAAAAAGATTAAAGCAAGCTCAAGAGAATGCCGCTCTTTTAACAACATTTAACGAGGTTGATATGAGCAGTGTGATGGAAATGAGGAAAGAAAATCAAGAGGATTTCAAATCTCGTTATGGGATAAAATTAGGATTTATGTCTTTCTTTGTAAAAGCGTGTGTAGTTGCTTTAAAAAATTTCCCTGCGGTGAATGCTGAAATAGACGGAGATGAGATTATCTATAAAAACTATTACAATATTAGCTTTGCTGTTGGAACAGATAAGGGTTTGGTTGTTCCAGTTTTGAGAAATGCAGATGAATTATCCTTTGCAGATATTGAAAAAAATATTAAAGAAATTTCAGAAAAAGCGCGAGATGGAAAGCTAACGATTGAAGATCTCCAGGGAGGAACATTTACAATAAGTAATGGAGGTGTGTATGGGTCCATGCTTTCAACTCCGATACTAAATTTACCTCAATCCGGAGTGCTAGGTATGCATAATATAGCTGAAAGACCTGTTGTTATAGATGGTGAAATTAAAATAAGACCAATTATGTATTTAGCATTATCCTATGATCATAGAATTATTGATGGAAAAGAGTCTGTATCTTTCCTTAAAATGATAAAAGAAAACTTAGAAGACCCTAGAAGGTTGTTTTTAGATATTTAAATGTCAGAAAAATTTCAAGCTGTAGTTATTGGAGGTGGACCAGGTGGTTATGTTTGTGCGATCAGGCTTGCTCAATTAGGATTAAAAACTGCATGTATAGAGTCTAGAGGGTCTTTAGGAGGCACTTGCTTAAATGTTGGCTGTATCCCATCAAAAAGCTTACTTAATCTATCTGAAGAATTTCACAAAGTAAAAAGTTTAGCAAACAAAGGTATTGAAGTTGGTGAAGTAAAATTAAATTTAGACAAGATGATGAAAAGCAAAGATAAAGCTGTAACAGTTCTTACAAAAGGTGTTGAATTTCTTTTGAAAAAAAACAAAGTTACTTACTTTAAAGGACATGGAAGTTTTAAATCTAAAAATGAAATTTTAATAAAGGATGATAAAAATAAAGAAACCATTATCCAAACAGAAAAAACAATTATTGCAACAGGATCAGTTCCAGTTTCATTGCCAGGAATAGAAATAGATGAAAAAACAATTGTCTCATCAACAGGTGCTTTAAAGTTAGAAAAGGTACCTAAGAAAATGGTTGTAGTAGGAGGAGGCTATATAGGATTGGAGATGGGATCTGTATGGTCAAGACTTGGGGCAGAGGTACAAGTTGTTGAATTTTTAGATCATATTACTCCTGGAATGGATAAAGAAATCTCTTCAGAATTTATGAAAATTTTAAAAAAACAGGGAATGAAATTTAATATGCAAAATAAAGTTGAAACAATTAAAAAAAATGCAGCAGGTGCAGTGGTTTCAACAGTAGATAAAGATGGTAATAAAAATAATTTTGAGTGTGATGTTGTTTTAATCTCTGTTGGCAGAAAACCCAATACAGATGGTTTAAATTTAGAATCTGTAGGAGTAGATCTTGATGAAAGAAATAGAATTAAAACTGATGAAATTTTTAAGACTAACGTTGAAAACATTTATGCAATAGGCGATGTAATTGTTGGTCCAATGCTTGCACACAAAGCGGAGGACGAAGGTATAGCAGTTGCAGAAAACATAGTTGGTCAATCTGGACATGTAAATTATGATACAATTCCGGGAGTAGTTTATACAACACCAGAAGTAGCATCAATCGGTAAAACTGAGGAACAATTAAAAGAATTAAATAAAAAATATAAAGTAGGGAAATTTTCGTTTATGGCCAATTCAAGAGCCAAGGCTATAGATGATGCAGAAGGTTTTGTTAAAATTTTAGCTGATGAGCAAACAGATAAAGTATTAGGTGCACATATAATTGGACCTCATGCAGGAGAATTAATTGCAGAGATTGGTATTGCAATGGAATTTGGTGCAAGCGCAGAAGATATCGCCCGAACTTGTCATGCTCATCCAACGTTTTCTGAAGCAGTTAAAGAAGCTGCTTTATCAGTAGATAAAAGAGCAATACACTCTTAATTTTTTTTCATATTATAAAAATATGAAATATCCGATTCTTGTACCAAATATTTTTAATCATCCATTTACTTATGAAAGTAATTTAACTCTTAAAGTTGGAGATTATGTAATGGTACCTTTTGGAAAATCAAAAATTACCGGTGTTGTTTGGGACGAATTTGAAAAAAATAATAATAAAAATTTTAAGACTAAAAAGGTAATCAAGAAATTAGACGTTACTCCATTAAAAAAAAATACAATTAATTTTTTAAATTGGTTTGCAGAATATAATCTTATCCCAAAAGGTATGGCATTAAAGTTAGTGCTCTTAAGTAGTGATGCGGTAGAGAACAAAGAAACTCATCTTTATCAAATATTTGATAGCAAAATTAAGCAAAACTTAATCAAGCTGTCTAGTGATCAAAATAAATCTCTAAAAAAAATGAATGTTTCAAATAAAAAATTTAGAGTTCATGTTTTACAAGGCACAACTGGATCAGGAAAAACTTTAGTTTATTTTGAAGCATTAAAACCACTGATAGAGAAGGGTTTTCAAGGATTAATTTTATTACCAGAAATAGGTTTGACTAGTCAGTTTGAACAAAAATTTTTAGAATATTTTGGTTTTAAGCCCGCAGTTTGGCACTCAGGTATTTCAAAAAAAAAGAAAGAATTAATTTGGAGTGGCGTTTCTAATGGTAAAGTAAAAATAATTATTGGTGCAAGGTCTTCATTGTTTTTGCCATTTAAAAAATTAGGAATGATAATTGTTGATGAGGAACATGATCAATCATTTAAACAAGATGAAGGCATAACCTACAATGCTCGTGATATGGCAATTTCTAGAGCATCTTTTGAAAACATTCCAATAAATTTGATTACTGCCGTTCCTTCAATAGAAACTTTTGAAAATATTAAAAAGGGTAAATACGAGGTTTCTAGATTAAATGAAAGATATCAAAACGCAGCTTTACCTAATTATGAAATTATTAATTTAAATAATACCGAACTTGAAAAACAATCATGGCTATCAAATAAAATTATTGAAAAAGTTAATTTACATTTAGAAAAAAAAGATCAAGTTTTGTTTTTTTTAAACAGAAGAGGCTTTTCTCCAAATGCTTTATGTAATAAGTGTTTTACAAGTTTTACATGTCCTAATTGTAGTATCAATTTAGTTTATCATAAAAATAAAAATAACTTATTATGTCATTATTGTGGATATAAATCCGATCTTAAAAGGGACTGTACAAAAGAAGGCAATTGTGAATTTATTTTTAGCGGCCCTGGTGTCGAGAGAATTTCAGAAGAGGTAAAAAGAAAATTCCCTGGAAAAAAAATAGAGATTTTTTCAAGTGACACAATGAATAAAAAAGATTCTAAAGAAAAAATAGATAAAATTATTAATAATGAAACTCATATTTTAGTTGGAACTCAATTAATTTCAAAAGGTTTTCATTTTCCAAGCTTAAATTGCATTGTAGTTGTTGATATCGATCTTTCATCTCAAGGACATGATTTAAGAGGTGCAGAAAAAAATTTGCAGCTCTATCATCAACTTTCAGGACGTGCAGGAAGAACAGGAAAGCCAGCAACAGTATATTTTCAAACTTATGAAAATAATACTAAGATGATTTCAGAAATTACAAGTAAAAATCCAGATATTTTTTTAGAAAGAGAACTAGAGATAAGAAAAAAAAATAAACTACCTCCATTTCAAAGGTTTATTTCTTTAATCTTAACAGGAGATAATGAAATTAAATTAGAAAAAGAAGCTATTAATTTTAAAAATTTTATTGAAAATAAAATTGAAGGAAAAATATTAGGGCCTGTGAATGCCCCATTATTTAGATTAAAGAGAAAATTTAGAATTAGATTTTTAATCAGAGGCTTTAAATCCATGAAACTACAAAGCTCTCTTGCAAAAATTATTCCAAAATATAAATTTTCTTCTGGAATAAAACTTTCAGTTGATGTTGATCCAATTAACTTCAATTAACCGCAAAAAAGAGGCCTTTTTTACGAATCCGCTACTTGAAGACATAAGGGTCATATGCTATTTAGGGCGTGATTTTTAAATAATCTTCAACATTATAGAGGAACCAAGTTGAGTAAAGACACCGGATTTTCAATAACTTCAGCTGAAAGGTATTCTCTTGCGCTTTTTGAGCTTTCAGAGGAAAACAATCTTTTAAGTCAGATCGAAGATCAGTCTTCATCTATTCTTAATTTAATTGAGCAAAGTGAAGATTTTTCTAATTTGATTAAAGATCCAACTACAAGCCAAGAAGATTTATTAAAAGTAATCAATACAATCTCTGAAAATAATAAATTTGAGTCTTTATTTAAAAATTTTTTAAGTTTCTTAATTCAAAAAAGACGTTTCTTTTTTATTGAGCGTATCCTTAAAAGCTTTATTGAGATTTGTTCAAGAAAAAGAGGTGAACTTAAGGCAGAATTAAAATCAGCAAAAGAATTATCTAATGAAGAAATTGCAAAAATTACAGAGGAGTTAACAAAAAATTTTAGCTCAAAAATAAAATTAAACTACAAACATGACGAAAGTTTAATAGGAGGTTTGGTAGTACAAGTAGGAAGTACGATGGTCGATACCTCAATTAAAAATAAATTACAACAAATCGAAAATAGAATGATAGAGGCATAAATGGAAATAAATCCTTCAGAAGTTACAAAAATATTAAAAGAACAAATTAAAAATTTTGGTGATAAAGCAGAAGTCACAGAAGTTGGTCAAGTTTTATCAGTTGGAGACGGTATTGCTAGGATTTATGGTTTGGATAATGTTCAAGCTGGTGAAATGGTAGAGTTTGCAGATGGTTCAAAAGGTATGGCTCTAAACTTAGAAAGTGAAAACGTTGGTGTCGTAATTTTTGGTGATGATAGAAATGTTAAAGAAGGGGATGTAGTAAAAAGAACAGGTAATATTGTTGATACTCCAGTTGGAAAAGAATTATTAGGAAGAGTAGTGGATGGTTTAGGAAATCCTATTGATGGAAAAGGACCATTAGATAAAGGAATTAAAAAAAGCAGGGTTGAAGTAAAAGCTCCTGGTATTATTCCACGACAATCGGTAAGTGAACCAATGCAAACTGGTCTTAAATCAATTGATAGTCTAGTTCCGATTGGAAGAGGGCAAAGGGAATTAATTATCGGTGATAGACAAACTGGTAAAACAGCAGTTGCAGTAGATGCAATTATAAATCAAAAAAAAATCAATGAATCTGGTGATGAAAAACAAAAACTGTATTGTATATACGTTGCAGTTGGACAAAAAAGATCAACAGTAAGACAAATTCAAAAAACATTAGAAGAAGCTGGAGCTATGGAGTACACAACAATCGTTGCTGCTACTGCATCGGACTCTGCTCCTTTACAATTTTTAGCACCATACACAGGTTGTGCTATGGGAGAGTATTTTAGAGATAATGGAATGCATGCGTTAATAATTTATGATGATTTGTCTAAACAAGCAGTTGCTTATAGGCAAATGTCATTGCTATTAAGAAGACCTCCAGGGCGTGAGGCTTATCCTGGAGATGTATTTTATCTTCATAGTAGATTACTTGAAAGAGCAGCTAAATTAAGTGACGAACACGGAGGTGGATCACTTACTGCACTGCCAATTATTGAAACACAAGGTGGAGACGTATCCGCGTTTATTCCAACTAACGTTATTTCAATTACAGACGGACAAATTTTCCTTGAAACAGAACTATTTAACCAAGGTATAAGACCTGCAATTAACGTAGGTTTATCAGTATCTAGGGTTGGTTCATCAGCTCAAACAAAAGCGATGAAAAAAGTTTCTGGTTCAATGAAACTAGAGTTAGCACAATACAGAGAAATGGCAGCTTTTGCTCAATTCGGATCTGATTTAGATGCATCTACTCAGCAGCTTTTGAATAGAGGCTCTAAACTAACTGAACTTTTAAAACAAAAACAATATTCACCAATGACTGTTGCAGAACAAGTTATTTCAGTATTTTGTGGAGTAAAAGGTTATCTTGATGATATTGATTTAAAAGACGTTGCTGAATTTGAGAGCAAGATTATTGAAAAATGTAAATCAGATCAGCCTGAAATTATCGAGTCAATTTTAACTTCAGGAAAACTTGAGGAAGATAAAGAAAAATTACTTGTTGAGGTAATCACTCAATTAAAAGGAAATTTTAAATCTTAATAATTTATGGCAAGTTTAGACGACCTAAAAAAAAGAATAGCTAGTGTAAAGTCTACACAAAAAATTACTAAAGCTATGAAAATGGTTGCAGCAGCTAAATTAAGAAGAGCTCAAGAAAGCGCTGAGAAGGGAAGACCTTATTCTGAAAAAATGAACAATGTTATTTTAAATTTATCAAATGGCATATCTGATAAAGAAAATGCACCAAAGTTATTGTCAGGGACTGGTCAAGAAAAAACTCATCTTTGTGTGGTGATGACTTCTGATAGAGGTTTATGCGGCGGATTTAATTCTAATATTATTAAAAAAGCTAAAAGTTATTTTGCAAAAATTTTAGATGAAGGTAAAGAACTTAAAATTATTACAGTAGGCTCAAAAGGAAACGACCAATTAAAAAGAGTTTATGGTGATAAAATAATTGAAAATATTTCTTTCAAAGAGTCTAAAAATGCAAATTATTTTGATGCTGACAAAGTTGGGAAAATGGTAATTGAAAAATTTGAGGCAGGTGAATTTGATGTTTGTACAATTTTTTATAACCAATTTAAAAATGTAATTACTCAAATTCCTCAAGCACAGCAAATTATCCCTTTAAATAATGAGGAAGAAGAAAATAGTTCAGAAGAAAGTTACGAATTTGAACCAGATGAAGATGAAATTTTAAGCAATTTATTGCCAAAAAATATTTCTACGCAAATATTTAAAGCAATGTTAGAGAATTCAGCTAGCGAACAAGGGTCTAGAATGAGTGCAATGGATAATGCAACCCGAAACGCAGGTGAAATGGTTGACAAACTTACTATCGAATATAATAGAAGTCGTCAGGCAGCAATTACAAAAGAACTAATAGAAATCATATCAGGAGCAGAAAGTTTATAATTATGAGCAAAGGAATAATCACACAAGTTATTGGAGCGGTAGTAGACGTAAAATTTGATGGTGAACTACCAGAAATTTTAACAGCATTGGAATGTAAAAATGGTGATAACAGACTAGTTTTAGAAGTAGCACAACACTTAGGTGAAACCACTGTTAGAACAATTGCTATGGATGCTACTGAAGGACTAAAAAGAGGTGATGAAATTACCAACACAAATGCTCCTATTCAAGTTCCGGTTGGGCCTGAAACTCTTGGAAGAATTATTAATGTAATTGGGGAACCAATTGACGAAAGGGGTGAAGTCAAAACCAAAGAAAGTTGGCCAATTCATAGAGCTGCACCTGAATTTAATGACCAATCAACAGAAACTGAAATCCTTGTAACAGGTATCAAGGTAATTGATTTGCTTGCACCGTATGCAAAAGGAGGAAAGATCGGATTATTTGGTGGAGCAGGAGTAGGAAAAACAGTTTTAATTATGGAATTAATTAATAACGTTGCAAAAGCTCATGGTGGTTTTTCAGTTTTCGCAGGAGTTGGAGAGAGAACTAGAGAAGGAAATGACCTTTATCATGAAATGATTGAGTCTGGAGTAATTAAAAAAGAAGGAGCTGGTTCAAAAGCTGCTCTAGTTTATGGACAGATGAATGAACCTCCTGGAGCAAGAGCAAGAGTTGCACTTACAGGGTTAACTGTAGCTGAATACTTTAGAGATCAGGAAGGTCAGGACGTACTTTTCTTCGTAGATAATATTTTTAGATTTACTCAGGCAGGATCAGAGGTTTCGGCTTTGTTAGGAAGAATTCCATCTGCTGTTGGATATCAACCGACATTAGCTACTGACATGGGTAACCTACAAGAGAGAATTACGACTACAAACAAAGGGTCAATTACATCTGTACAAGCAATTTATGTTCCTGCTGATGATCTAACAGATCCTGCTCCAGCGACATCGTTTGCTCACTTAGATGCAACGACTGTACTTTCAAGACAAATTGCAGAAATTGGTATTTATCCTGCAGTAGATCCACTGGATTCTACATCAAGAATTTTGGATCCAAGAATTGTTGGAGATGAGCATTATAGAGTAGCAAGAGATGTTCAAAGAATACTACAATCATATAAATCACTACAAGATATTATAGCTATTCTTGGTATGGATGAGTTATCTGAAGAAGATAAACTAGTTGTAGCAAGAGCAAGAAAAATCCAGAGATTTTTATCTCAACCATTCTTTGTTGCTGAAGTATTTACTGGTTCTCCAGGAAAACTTGTTGATCTTGACTCAACTATCAAAGGTTTTGATGCAATCTGTAAAGGTGAGTATGATCACTTACCGGAAGCCGCTTTTTATATGGTTGGAACAATTGAAGAAGCTATAGAAAAAGCTAAGAAAATGGAACAAGAAGCTGCTGCTTAATGAGCGAAGAGTTTAAAGTTGAAATAGTAAATCCTGAAAAATCTTTTTTAGTAAAAGATGATGTTTCAGAAGTTGTGGTCCCTGCTTTTGAAGGAGAGATGGGAATATTGAAGGATCATATTTCTATTATTTCCTTTTTGAAACCTGGGATAATTAAGATTTTATCAAAATCAGGTGATGAAAATTACTATGTTGAAGATGGGATTGTTGAGTTTAAAAATAACAATCTATCTATTTTAACAAGTACAATTTTTAATCTTGCTGATATGGATAAATCAAAGCAACAAGATTTACTTAAACAGGCAGAAGAAGAGGCTAATAAAACCGATATTAACGATCAATCTAAATATTTAGCAGATCAAAAAGTTGAAGTTTTAAAAACTTTAAATTAATTTTTTTACTTTTTCTTTAAGTTCTTTGTAAACATGAAGTTTAAAATCAACGACAACATCAGTAATTAAATCTAAGTCAATCCACTTCCAATCTAAAAATTCTGGATTAGATGTATTAATATTTATTTCATTATCATCTCCAATAAATCGCATTAAAAACCATTTTTGCTTCTGACCTTTGTACTTACCTTTCCAAATAATACCTAGTAATCTATCAGGTAAATCATAGGTTAATGTACCATCTAATTCTTTTATTAGTTCAACACTTTTGATACTTGTTTCTTCTTCTAGTTCTCTAAATGCAGCTTTTAAATTATCCTCTCCCTCATCAACACCACCCTGAGGCATTTGCCAAAAATTTTTAGGATTATCTATTCTTTTTGCTACGAATACTTTATTTTCCTTATTCAATAACACAATTCCGACCCCACTTCTCAGTGGTAAATCTTTAAAATTTTTATTCATATTATCCGTTAAGTAACTTAATTGCGTAGTTTAATTGATTATCGGTATCAGTTTTTATTCTAAAATCATCACCTTCTTCATTTACTTCAATATCTGGTCTAACACCTACTTCAGAAATAGATTTTCCAGAAGGAAGATAATATTTTGCGACAGTTAATCTGATAGCACCACGATTTTTTAAAGGAATAATTGATTGGACAGAACCTTTACCAAAGCTATTTTCACCAACGATGATTGCTCTTTTGTGATCCTTTAAAGCTCCAGCAACAATTTCAGATGCAGATGCTGAACCATAGTTAATTAAAACCAATAGTGTTTTTCCATCGGTAATATCTCCTTTTTTTGCAAACCATTTTCTATTTTCAGATTTTTTTCTGCTTTTTGTTGAAACTATCTCTCCATTTTCCAGAAAAAAATCTGATATCTTTATTGCTTGAGATAAAAGACCTCCAGGATTATTTCTTAAATCTAAAATAAATGAATTTAAGTTTTTATTTTTTTTAAGTTTTTTAATTTGTTTTTCTATTTGATCACTACTGTTATCGTTAAATGAAGTAAGCCTGATGTATCCAATTTTTTCATCTATAATTTCAGATTTTACAGATTGAACCTGAATAACTTCTCTTATGATATTAAATGTTAGCGCTTTTCTTTCACCTCTTCGTCTAACTGTTAACTCTATTCCAGAACCTACAGGTCCTCTCATTAAATCAACAGCTTCACTTAATGATTTTCCTTGAACCTGGACATCATTTATTTTGACTATGTAATCACCAGCTTTTAATCCAGCCCTAGATGCAGGTGTATCATCTATTGGTGAAATTACTTTTACCACACCAGCCTCCATGCTAACTTCAATTCCTAGTCCACCAAATTCACCACTGGTTTCTGTTTGCATTTCATCAAAAATTTTAGGAGACATGTAGGATGAATAAGGATCTAAGGATTGTAAAAGTCCATTGATAGCAGAGTCCATACTTTCAGATTGATTGAACTCATCAACATATTCTTTATTAATTTTTTCTAAAACCTCACCGAAAAGATCAATTTTTTTATAAATATCAATTTCAGCTGAAATAACTGTTTTATTTAAATAAAAAACCGAAAAAAAAATTAATAATAAAAATTTAATTTTTTTCATATCATCACTTTTTCTTTTGGAATAAGCTCTGACCAAATTTTTTCTAATTCATAAAATTTTCTTTTTTCTGGATGAAAAATATGAACAATTAAATCAATCCCATCAACAAGTTTCCATTCTCCACTTTCTTTACCCTCAATTTTTGAGTCTTTTACACCGTTATTTTTAAGTTTTTCTAAAACTTGTTCTGATAAAGATTGAATATGTCTAGATGATGTTCCACTTGCTATGATCATGTAATCAGCCATAGAACTTTTGTCTTTAAGATCAATAGTTACAATGTCTTGAGCTTTATTGAGATCTAGTGTGTTGATTACAATTTCTTTTAAGTCTGAAATTTTGTCCATTGATTGATTTTAGATTATCAAATTTTTCTTAATTGAGAAGATGAAATGTTGACTTTATTAAACTCAATAAACTTTAGATTGGCCTTACTAAGTTGCTTAAATGTCTTTGATTTTAAAGAATTTTTTTTGTACCCATGTCGATCAAAAACTAGAATATTACATTTTTGTGAAATTAATTTAGATTTATGCCATTTATGAAAATTAATAAGGTTGTCGGCACCCATTAAAAAATAAATTTCAATGCTTTTATCTTTTTTTAAATGATTGATTAAATTTATTGTTTTATTTGACTTAATAATCTTTTCATAAAATTTAACCTTAATAAATGAATTTGTACCAATTATTTTTTTACAAAATTTAATTCTGTCAGCAACAGATGTCTTGCTCTCTATTTTAAATGGATTTTTTTTTGTAATTGCCCAAATAACTTTTTGGAGTTTAAATCTTTTTTTTGCTTCCTTAGAAATTGCTAAATGTCCTTTATGAGCAGGATCAAACGATCCACCTAATACACCAATTTTTATTTTTGTGTTATTCAATTTAATTTCTTATTTTACCTTTACTAGTGATTTCATATTTATATGAAATCAACTGATTTAAACCTACAGGACCTCTTGGTGGTACTGTATTAGTAGAAATTCCAACTTCTCCACCAAATCCAAATTCACCACCATCAGCAAATTGAGTTGAGGTATTATGCATTGCAATTGAGCTTTTAACATTTTTTAAGAAGTATTTTGCTGTTTTTTTATTTTTTGTAATGATGGAGTCAGTGTGCATAGTGCCATATTTATTTATATGCTTAATTGCCTCTTCAGAATTTTTAACAACTTTAACAGATACAATTGATGATAAATATTCAGTTGACCAATCTTTTTCTTTTGCAGGATATACTTGACCATTGTAATAACTTTTCAAAATCTTATCGCCAATTATTTTACAACCACTATTTTCAAGTTCCTGCAAAATAGGATTACTAAATTTTTTGACTATATTTTTATGAATAAGAATAGTTTCAGTCGCACCACAAATACTTGTATTTCTTAATTTAGCGTTATAGACAATTTCTTTAGCCATTTTTAATTCTGCATCTTTATCTATATAAGTATGACAAAGCCCCTCTAGGTGCCCAATTATAGGTACTTTGGATAATTCTAAAACTTTTTTAACTAAATTTTTTCCACCACGAGGTATGATGACATCGATATATTTTTTCATCTTAGAAAGCATAATATCCACAAGCCTCCTTTGTTTTGAATCAATAAATTGTATAAAGTTTTCATTAACTTTATTTTTTTTAAGTGCTTTTCTAAACAGCTTAGCTAAAGCTTTATTTGAATTTATGGCCTCAGAGCCTCCTTTCAAAATCACTACATTTCCAGATTTAAAACAAAGACTAGCAACATCTGAAGTTACATTTGGTCTACTTTCATAAATAACCCCAATAACTCCAATTGGTATTGAAACTCTTTTAATATTCAAACCATTTGGTCTACTCCATTTTTCTAAAGTGCTATCTATAGGATCCCTTAATTTAGCTATTTTTAAAATAGAATTAATAATTCCATCTAATTTATTTTCATTTAAATGAAGTCTTTTGATTAAGTTTTCTTTTAACCCTTTTTTTCTTGCGTAATTAATATCTTTTGAATTTTGATTAATAATGAATTTTTTTTCATTCTTAATTAATTTCGCATAATCATTTAAGACTTTATTTTTTACTTCAGTTGTAACTTTATACTCACTAGCTTTTCGAGCTTTTATTCCAATTAAATTCATATATTTAATCATTTAAATTTCCACCATATCATCTTTATGAATAACTTCTGATTTTGCAACATAGCCTAATAATTTTTCAATTTCATTAGAGTGATGACCCATAATCTTAGTCACTTCATCAGAAGTAAAGGAACTTAACCCTCTAGCACATTCGTTATTTTTTTTATCCAATACTTTAATATGATCACCTTTGTTAAATCTTCCTGAAACTTTTTTAATTCCTGCTGCTAACAAACTTTTTCCAGATTTTAATGCTTTTTTAGCACCATCATCAATTATTAAAGCTCCTTTAGGTGCTACAGAACTTATTATCCATTTTTTTCTAGCATCTAACTTTGAAATTTTAGGACTAAACCAAGTACAGTTATTTTTTTCAATTATTTTTGAGATAGGATTTGAATATAGTCCATTTGCAATTACCATACTAGTACCAGCAAGTTGACATATTTTTGCTGCTTCAATTTTTGTATGCATACCACCACTTCCATATTCATTTACGCCTTTAATATAAATTTTTTTTAGATCTTTTTTTAGGTCATCAATTTTTTTTATAAGTTTAGCATCCTTAAAAATTTTAGGATTTTTTGTATACAAACCTTCAACATCAGATAATAAAATTAAGGTATCTGCGTTTGTAATTTGCGCAACCCTAGATGCCAATCTATCATTATCTCCATATTTTATTTCACTCGTTGCAATAGTGTCATTTTCATTTACTACAGGAATAAAACCAAGTTCAAAAAGATTATCAAAAGTTCGTTTTGCATTGAGAGATCTTCTTCTTTCCTCAGTATCTTCTAATGTAAGCAAAATCTGAGAAATATTTAATTTATATTTTGCAAAAGTTTGCGAAAATAAATTCATCAACTCTATTTGACCAATAGATGCAATAGCCTGACTCTTATCTAATTTAATATTTTTTTTATTATAATTCATTTTCTTGCAACCTAAGGCTATAGCACCAGAACTAACAATTACTACTTTTTGATTTGTATCTCTTAATTTTTTAATATCTTTTGCAAAACTTGATAACCATTGTTTCCTAATTTTTTTATTTTGATCAACTAGAAGAGATGATCCAATTTTGACAACAATTATTTTGGAGTTTTTAAGATACATAAGACAAAAGTTTTGCTTTAATTTTTGATACAGATTCTTTTTCCAGAGTTGTCATTGTCATAATCTCACAATTTTTACCATTTGAAAAATGATCTATAACTTCATTTGCTGTTTCTTCATCAATCAAATCAATTTTATTAAGCACAATTAGTTCTTTTTTTTCTAATAACTTTGCACTGTAGCTTTTTAATTCATTTTTCACCTGATTATAAGACTCATTCAGATCTAAGTTGGTGACATCAATTAAATGCAATAAAGACTTACATCTCTCTATATGTTTTAAAAATTGTATCCCTAACCCTATACCTTCGTGAGCACCTTCAACTAATCCTGGAATATCTGCAATGGTAATTTCTTTATCATCGTAAGAAGCCACACCAAGGTTTGGATTAATAGTTGTAAATTTGTAATTTGCAATTTTTGGACTTGCATTTGTTAATGCTGCTAACAAACTTGATTTTCCCGCATTTGGTAATCCAATAATACCGATATCAGCAATTGTTTTTAATTGAAGCCATATTGTAAATTCTTCTCCGATAGTGCCTTTAGTAAATTTTCTTGGAGCTCTATTTGTAGAACTTTTAAATCTTGTATTTCCTAAACCTCCTTTTCCACCAGCAGCTGCAACATATTCTTCACCTTTTTTATTAAAATCGAAAAGAAGAGTTTTGTTATCTTCTTCAAATACCTGTGTACCTAGAGGAACTTTTAAAATTAAATCTTCACCACCTTTTCCCGTTCGGTTTTGACCAGAACCATTTTCTCCACGTTCGGCTTTGTGGTGTTGTTGATATCGATAATCAATAAGGGTATTTAAATTTTCCTCTGATTTCAAAATAATTGATCCACCTTTTCCACCGTCCCCACCATCTGGTCCGCCAAACTCAACATATTTCTCTCTTCTAAAACTAGGAGATCCGTCTCCACCGTTTCCAGCTTTAATATAAATTTTAACTTGATCGAGAAATTTCATAATACAACATCTATTTTAATTGGTTGTACTATTAATTGGGCTTTACAGAAACGAAAGTTCTATCTGATTTAGATTTTTTGAAAACAACTTTCCCTTTAACAACTGAAAATATTGAATGATCTTTACCCATACCAACATTTTCACCTGGAAAAATCTTAGTTCCTCTTTGTCTAACAATTATGTTTCCAGGAATTACTGTTTCACCACCATACTTTTTTACACCAAGTCTTCTACCGGCACTATCTCGTCCGTTTCGTGATGATCCACCTGCTTTTTTTGTTGCCATAATTTACCTAATAACTATTTGCTTACTGCTTCCTTAACTTCTTCTTTTTTTGAAGTTTTAGAAATTTTTTCAGCTTCTGATAACACTTTACCATCTTTTGAAAAAATTTTGTTAATTCTTATCATGGAATATTGTTGCCTATGCCCATTTTTTCTTCTTGAATTTTGTCTTCTTCTTTTTTTAAAAATTAAAACAGTTCTATTTTTGCTATTTTTAATTAAATCAGCCTCTACTTTTGCACCCTCAACATTTGGAGTTCCAATTTCAATTGATTTGTCATCACCGTATGCCAAAATTTCATTAAACTCTATTTTAGTCTCAGGTTTAGAGTCTGGTAGTTTTTCAATCTTTAGAATTTCTCCAGACTTTACTTTATACTGTTTTCCACCTGTTTTTATTACTGCGTATGACATAGTATGATTTAATTTAAAGTTACCGCAATATAGTTGTAGCCAGCCTTTAGTCAAGCCGAATTAATTAGAAATTATCCTTAAAATCTCTTAATTTTGAAAAGGTTTTAACATCTTTTGCTCTTAAAAATATATTACACTCCAATTCTTCTTTTAAAGTTGACGGTATCGTAGGAATTCCATTTTCTCTTAATTTTTCTATTTTTTCTATTTTTTTTTGTAAATCTTTGTTTTCGGAATCAAATTTTTCGCAAAATTTTGCATTGTTAAGAGTGTATTCATGACCACAATAAATCTTTGTGTCTTTTGGTAATAATTTAATTTTGTTTAAAGATTCAAACATTTCCTCATAAGAACCTTCAAATATTCTTCCACAACCAAGTGAGAAAAGTGTATCTCCAGTAAAAACTATTTTTTCTTTAAAAAAATTAAAACAAATATGGCCCGAAGTATGTCCAGGTATGTGCATGATTTTAGCTTCAAAGTTTTCAGCTTTCCATATTTGATTGTCTGCTAACAATATGTCTATTCCAGGTATTCTTTTTGAGTCTCCTTTAAAACCCACAACAACTGACCCATATTTTTTTTTTAATTCTTGATTTCCTCCGATATGATCATAATGATGATGAGTATTAAGAATATATTTTAATTTAATATTTTTATTTTTTAGGAAATTTATTATTGGTTCAGACTCACTGGGATCTACAACACACGCAAAATTGTTACTTTCGTCTATTATTAAATAGCTATAGTTGTCTTTAAGACAGGGTATAATTTCAATACGCATTTTATTTTTCTATCAAAAAGATACCTAGATCTGCAAACAAATTTTTAACTCCTAAATTACTCTCATTTATTATTGATGAATTAAGATTATTTAAAGCGAGTGATTTAAAAATTTTAATATCTTTTGATTTTACAAAGTGAAAAAAATCTTTGATTGTACACATATGTAAATTTGGTGTGTTATACCATTCATCTGGTAATGTTTTTGTAATTGGCATTGTACCTTTAAATAATAAATGAAATCTTACTTTCCAGTATCCAAAATTAGGAATCGTAACTATTGCTTTTTTTCCAACTCTTAAAAGTTCATCTAAAACTAATTCAGGATTAAGAAAAGCTTGAAGGGTTTGACTTAAAACAACATAATCAAATGATTTGTCTGGAAATTGCTTTAAATCTTTTTCAGCATTTCCTTCAATTACAGTTAAACCTTTAGCAATACATTCTTGTACTTTTTCTTTTGAAATCTCTAATCCTCTTATATTTATGTTTTTATTATCTTTTAAAAATTTCATCAAGGTTCCATCGGCACAACCTACATCTAAGACTTTTTTATCTTTTTCAATTAAATCTGCTATTACCTGAAATTCATTTTTCATAATTAATTTTCTTCGTAAGATTTATCTAAAAAGTTTTTAAGTGCACTCAAGAAATCAGGAACGTCTAGTAAAAAGGAGTCGTGACCTTTATCTGACTCAATTTCTACAAATCCAACATCAGCTCCTATTGAGTTTAAAGCAATCACAATATCTTTGTTTTCTTGGGTTGGATAAAGCCAATCTGAAGTAAAAGATATTATAAAAAATTTCGCGTTTGTATTTATAAATGCTTCTGAAAGATTACCATTGAACTGCTTAGCTAAATCAAAATAATCCATAGCTCTAGTAATATAAAGATAACTATTTGCATCAAATCGATCTACGAAAACTGAGCCCTGATATCTTAAATAACTTTCTATTTGAAAATCAGCGTCAAATCCAAATTTAAGATCTTCTCTTTCTTGTAATTTTCTTCCAAATTTTTCCTGTAAACCTTTTTTAGATAAATAAGTAATATGAGCTGCCATTCTAGCTACTGCCAATCCTTTTCCAGGATTAGTATCGTTTGATGCATAATTACCATCTTTCCAGTTACTATCAGCTGTAATAGCTTGTCTACCTAGTTCGTTAAAAGCAATATTTTGAGCTGAATGACTAGATGTGGTTGCTATCGGTACCACTGTTTTAGATTTATCAGGAAAGTTGCTAATAAACTGTAGGACTTGCATACCTCCCATTGAACCACCAGTTATAGAAAACAGTTTATCAATACCAAAATGATCAAGTAAATTATATTGAGCATTCACCATATCATTAATTGTAATAACGGGAAAATTTGTTCCAAAAATTTTTTGATCAGGATCTTTATGACTTGGTCCGTATGATCCCATACATCCACCAATCACGTTAGAGCAAATAACAAAATATTTATTCGTATCGATAGCTTTATCAGGACCGACTGCATAACTCCACCAACCCTCTTTGTTAGTTATAGGGTTTATTCCGGTTACAAATTGATCTCCTGTTAGAGCATGAAAAACTAATATTGCATTATCTTTATTTGAATTAAGTGAACCGTAAGTTTCATAGGCTATCGGAAAATCTTTTATGGTCTTTCCACAGTCTAATATTAGTGGTTTCTTTACAATTAAAGTTTTTATGTTTTTCTCAGTATTCATAGTTTCTGACTGTTTCGAATTGTGAGAAAAAAAACTATTTTAGCGGTTTTTTTTAAGCGCTCGCAATTCAGTTAAATCAGCGCATAATTTTTTTACTAGAACTTATTTATTATGTCAATTTTTTAAAAAATCCTCTTATTCTCTATAAAATTTTGTAATTTTATCTATAAAGAGCACATAAATTAAAAAAAAATGATAACTCCAAATTTCAAAAAATTTAAAATTGAGGCTTATAAGCCTGGTAAATCAAAAGTTAAGAAACTTAAGAACGTAATTAAGCTTTCTGCAAATGAGTCTGCTTTAGGTATGAGTCCTAAAGCAAGGAAAATAATATCAAATAAAAATCTGAATTTAGATAAATATCCAGATGGAAAATCTCAAAATTTAAGAAAAGCAATATCTAAAGCTTATAAATGTAATTCTGAGAAAATTATTTGTGGAGCTGGTTCAGATGAAGTTATTCAAATGCTCTGCCAGTTGTTTTTAAACCCAAAAGATGAGGTTGTGTTACCAGAGTACAGTTTTTTAATGTACAGAATTTACTCAAAAATTGTAGGTGCAAAAGTTGTATTCGCAAAAGAAATTAATTTCAAAGTTTCAGTAAATGAAATTTTAAAAAAAATAACAAAAAAAACTAAAATAGTATTTATAGCTAACCCAAATAATCCTACAGGAACTTACTTAACGAAAAAAGAAGTTTTAGAATTAAGAAAAAGATTAAATAAAAAAATTTTACTAGTTATAGATGATGCCTATGCAGAATATATGAAAAACAAAGATTATTCATCTGGGTTAGAATTGTTTAAAAATAAAGACAATGTTTTCATCCTTAGAACTTTTTCAAAAATGTTTGGATTAGCTTCTCTGAGAGTAGGTTGGGGATATGGATCAAAAAAAATAGTTGATGCGTTAAATATTATAAAACCACCATTTAATGTAAATGGTATTGCTCAATTAGCTGCTACTGAGTCACTGAAGGATAAAGTTTTCATAACTAAATCGATTAGACATAATTTATTATATTCTAAAAAAATTAAGAAATTTCTTGAGAGATACAATATTTTTTCAAATTCAGTTTCAGCAAATTTTTTGTTACTTAATTTTGAAAAATGCAGATATTCAGCAAAATTTCTGTATGAAAAACTTAAAAATAAGGGAATTATTTTAAGATCAACAGAAGATGGTTATCATATAAAGAATAAATTAAGGTTAACTATTGGATCTAAAAAAGAAAACTTAAAATTTATGAGTGTTATTAAGCAAGTATTGAAAAAATGAAAAATATTTTAATTATTGGCTGTGGATTATTAGGTTCATCTTTATTAAGGCGTATTAGCAAAAAAAAAATAGCAAAAAAAATATTTATTTATGAAAAATCAAAATCAAATATTGCTAAGATAAAAAGATTAAAATTACCTGGAACAATTGTTAAATCATTAAAAGAAGGTGCAAGTAATTCCGATTTAATCATCTTTTGTACACCAATGAGTGAATACAAAAATATTATTTTAAAAATTAATAAATTTATACCATCGAAAACATTGATTACAGATATTGGTTCTTCAAAAATAGAAACTTCTAAAATTATAAATAAATTTTTAAAGAAAGGTATTCATTGGATTCAAAGTCACCCAATAGCTGGATCAGAGGTCAGTGGACCAGAGCATGGTAAAGAAAATATGTTTACTGATAGATGGTGCATAATAATTAAAGAAAAAAATATTAAAAAAAATAATATAAATATTCTAACTAAGTTTTGGAAAAAAATTGGAGCAAAAGTAGTTGTTATGAGTGCTGAAAAACATGACAAAATTTTTTCTATTACTAGTCATTTACCACACTTAATTGCATATAATCTGGTCAAATCTGCACAAGATTTTGAGAAAAAACAAAATTATGAGCTAATCAAATATAGCGCTGGTGGATTACGAGATTTTTCTAGGATTGCAGCTTCAAATGAAATCATGTGGAGAGATATTTTTTTTAACAATAAAAATAATATTTCAAAAGCGATTGATTTATTTATTAAAAATTTAAATCAATTTAAAAAAGATATTAATTCAAAAAATAATAAGTCTATAGTAAAGAAACTTATTCAGACTAAAAAAGTAAGGTCAAAAATAATCAAATTAAAACAAGATATAGACAAGCCTGACTTTGGAAGAAATTAATATTTTATTCTAGATACTTTTTTAACCTTTAGCTTGGCAGTTTTTTCAATTCTATTAATTGTTTCTATAATTGGCATAATAATTACTTTTCTTTCTGGACCATAAGCATGAATTAGTTGTTTAGAATTTAAACACATAGCAACATGACCTTTCCAAAAAATAATATCTCCTTTTTTAAACAATCTTTTCTTTGAATTCTTTTTTGTATATTTGATCTGATCTTTCGTATCTCTTGGATAAAACGAATTATTATAACAATAAAATATTTGCAACAAGGCTGAACAATCAATACCTTTAAATGTTTTTCCACCCCAAACATATTTTACATCGATAAATTTTTTAAATATTTTTGTAAAATTATTTTCTTTATGGTTTATTTTTTTAATATCTGCTTTTTTAATCCATTTATTTTTTTCAATTTTTACGTAATTCTTATTTTGCTCAAATACAGATAATTTGGATGCAAGTGGAAGCCAATGGCTAGTTCCAATTCCAGGTTTTTTATAAATCTTTGCTTTTAGTGAACTGACTTTGTAATTAGGGCTAAATTTTTTTATATATTTTGAATTCTTTATAAACCCCTTATAATTATCAAATAAAGTTTTAATTTTTATCCAATTTTTATTTTTTGCTAATATTTTGAACTTTTCACCATGTATAATTTGTGAAGTTACCTCAGATCTTTTCGAAGGATTTTTGTAAATATTCGAAAAAGTACCTATGAAATAAAAATTATTTTGCACCAATTTTAATTTTGTTTTTAATTAACCACAAACAAATTAATGATGGTATCACCATTATAGTCGTTAAAACAAAAAATGTTCCCCAATCTCCGTTTAACCAGTCAACTAGAGCTCCTGAGGATGAAGCTAAAGTAGTACGACCAGCAGTACCAATTGAAGCAAGCAATGCATATTGTGTGGCTGTATAAGTTCTATCAACTAGTAATGATATAAATGCAACAAATGCTACAGTTGCAAAAGCTGCTGTGATATCATCAGCTATAACCGCAATTGCAAATAAAATTTCTGATTTCCCAGTCCATGCTAAAACTGCAAATAAAAGATTGGTTATAGCCATTAACCCACCAGCAAAGAACATAGTTTTAATTGTTCCAGCTCTCATGGCCATTACTCCACCCAACAAAGTAAATACAACTGTTGTTATCCAGCCAAGTCCTTTTGAATAAATTGCAATTTGACCTTTGGAGAAACCAATTTCTTTATAAAAAACAATAGACATTCTTCCCATAAATGCCTCACCTATCTTAAACAAGAAAACAAATCCTAAAATTCCAGCTGCAATGGCAAAACCATTTTTTCTAAAAAAACTAATAATAGGTCCGCCTATAGTTCCTGTAATATATGCGATAAAGTTTGTAATAATATTGCTAGATCCAAGTTTACCTTCAATTAATTTGTCTGTTTCTCTCTGTTTTGCTTGTCTGTTTGTCTCTATAGGTTCATGAACAAACATTAATCCAATATTCATTAAAATTATTAAAATACCTAAAATTAAAAAAGTAGCTTGCCAGTAGTCAGCCACCCCTAGGTTTTCAAAAAATTCTGCTGTGAATAAAGCAACAACTCCACCTAATTTATAACCTGTCCACCAACCAACAACAGCCATAGCTGCACCAGCAGCCATTGATTTTCCTTCATTTTCACTTATCTGTTCAATTCTTAATGCATCTACAGTTATATCTTGGGTTGCTGACGCAATAGCAATAATTAAACCTACAGTAATTAATAAAGCCAAATTTTCAGTTGGATTAATCACACTCCAAACAACAAGACTTAACAAAATAATTAATTGCATCAAAACTATCCATCCTCTTCTATGACCTAATTTTTTTGTTAATATTGGAATTTGAATTCTATCTATAATTGGAGCCCACAAATAATTGAAAGCATATACTCCAAAAATTAAACCTGCCCATCCAATTGTTGATCTACTAAGACCTTCTTCTTTAAGCCAAAGACTTAAGCTGCTTGCAATTAATACCCATGGAAATCCACTTATTGCACCTAATAAAAGAATTCTTACCATTCGAATATCTTTATAAACTGCAAGAGAATCAAGCCATGTTTGTTTCTTTGTTTCAGACATAATTAATTTCTCCAAAAAGATGGTAAGAACAATACTAATATTGCAAACAACTCAAGTCTACCTAAAATCATACCTACAGTTAAGATCCATTTAGAAATATCGGGCAAAGATGAAAAATCTCCGTTAGGTCCTATTATAGGACCTAAACCAGGACCAACATTTGATATTGATGTTGCCGCTCCAGAAATGGCAGTTATAAAATCGAGACCTGTTAATGATAATAATGCAGCTAAAATAAAAAAAATAACAAAGTAAAAATAAATAAATGAAATTATTGATGCAATAAATTTATCATCAACAGATCCTTGATCATATTTAATTACAAATATTCCCTTGGGATATATAATTTTTTTTAATTGATTTAATATAAATAAATATAGAATTTGAATTCTAAAAATTTTGACTCCACAAGTAGTTGATCCAGCACAGCCCCCAATAAACATTAATGCAAGAAATATTGTTATAGGAAAACTTCCCCAACCGTCGAATTCAGCATTTACATAACCTGTTCCAGTCAATATTGAAATTGTATTAAAAAAAATAGATCTTAAACTAAAGTTTCCGTTATTATTAAATAATAAATAAATTGATAATATAATAATACTTATAATTATTATTTTAATAAATGTTCTGATTTGAATATCGTTTAAAAATATTTTTTTATTACCACTAATAAATTTAATGTATGCAATAAATGGGATACTTCCTAAAATTATAAAAATCATCGATGATATTTCTATAAGAACACTGTCAAAATATCCGATAGATTGATTATAATTAGAAAATCCACCTGTAGCTATAGTAGTCATAGAATGAGTTAAACTGTCAAATTTTCCCATTCCAAATAGCCAATATGATAATGCACAAAGAGCGGTTAGACCCGAATAAATATAAATAAGTCTCAAAGCTATTTCTTTTGATTTAGGAAGAATTTTTTCAGAAGAGTCGTTGCTAGAAATTTTAAATAATTGCATACCACCAACATTCATTATAGGCATCAGGGTAATTGCCATCACAATAATACCAATGCCACCTAGCCATTGTAGTATTGCTCTCCACAATAGAATACCTTTTGGAGCACTCTCTAAGTTAGAAATAATTGTAGATCCAGTTGTTGTAATACCAGACATACTCTCAAAAAAAGCATCAGTAATTGAAAGCTCCATAGTCGAAAATATAAATGGTAAAGATCCAAAAATAGCAATACTTAACCAGGACAAAGCAGTTAATAAAAATGCTTGTTGTAAATTTAATTTTTTGTCGTGATCTAGATTTGAAAGAAAAAATAATGATCCAAAAATTATTGTCACAATAGATGCACCAAAAAATGATGAATCTATTTCAGAATAAATAAATTGAGCAATTATAGGGATGAACATTGAGACCCCTAAAATTATTTGCAAAATTCCAAGTGTAAAAAAAACAGTTTTATAATTAGACATTTTGAAAGAACATTATTTTATGGTAAATAAATTTCAACTCTATAAGAATTAATAAAATCGCCAATTTAAGATTTTTATAAAAGATATACTCGTGATTAAAAAAGAAATTTTAGACAAAACAAGTGCTTGGCCTTTCGTTGAAGCAAAAAAAATGCTTCGTGAGAGAAAATCATTTATTGATAAAAAAGGAAAAATTACCCTTCAAACAGGATATGGTCCAAGTGGCCTTCCTCATATCGGAACATTTGGCGAAGTTGCAAGGACTTCGATGATGGTGAATGCCTTAAAGCAACTTACAGATTTACCAACTGAGATAATTACTTTTTCTGATGATATGGATGGTTTAAGAAAAGTTCCTGACAATGTTCCTAATCAGGAATTACTAAACAAAAACTTACATAAACCATTAACACAAGTTCCTGATCCATTTGAAAAATTTGCAAGTTTTGGAGAGCATAATAATGAAATGTTAAAAGATTTTTTAAATAGTTTTAATTTTAAATACAGCTTTAAAAGTTCGACATCTTTATATAAAGGTGGTTTTTTCAACCCAACTTTAAAAATTATTTTAGAAAATTACGATGGTATAATGAACATTATACTTCCAACTTTAGGCAAAGAACGTCAGCAAACTTACTGCCCCTTTTTACCAATTTGTCCAGATACAGGTCATGTCCTCGAAATTCCAGTTATAGAAATTGATAAAAAAAATTCTAAAATAATTTTTGATAATAAAGGTAAAAAATTAGAATCTAGTATTTTGGATGGAAATTGTAAATTACAATGGAAAGTTGATTGGGCAATGAGATGGTATGCTCTAGATATAGATTTTGAAATGTATGGAAAAGACCTTATTGAGAGTGCAATTTTATCGACCAAAATAATAAATTTAATTGGTAAAAAACATCCATCTGGATTTGCTTATGAATTATTTCTTGATGAAAAGGGTGAAAAAATTTCAAAATCAAAAGGAAATGGTATTACTATCGACCAATGGTTAAAATATGCTTCACCCGAAAGCTTATCTTTATACATGTATCAAAATCCAAAAAGAGCAAAAAAACTTTATAAAGAAATAGTCCCTAAAGCTGTAGATGAGTACCTTGATAATATTGAAAAATCAAAAAAACAAACTGAACAACAATTAGTGATGAATCCTGTTTGGCATGTTCATAATGGAAATATTCCAAAAGAAGAGATGATTATGACCTTTTCTATGTTGTTGAATTTAGTTGAAACAAGTAACGCTGATAACAAAGATTTATTATGGAAGTTTGTTAAAAAATACAAATCTAATATTCATGAAAAAAATTTTCCGATTTTTGATGGACTAGTTGGTTATGCAATTAAGTATTTTAATGATGTTATTAAGGCTCAAAAAAAATATAAAAATCCATCTGAAAATGAAAAATTAGCTCTACGAGCCTTAGTTAAAACTTTAGAACAATGTAATGACCAAATGTCTCCAGAGGATATACAAACATTAATTTATTCAACAGGCAAAGAAAATGGGTATGCAGAAAACTTAAGAGATTGGTTCAAGTTAATTTATGAAGTGGTGTTTGGAGATGAAAATGGACCTAGAATGGGTTTTTTTATAAGTTTTTTCGGTGTTAACGAAACAAAAGAATTGATAATTAGTAAATTAAAATAATGTATTCAAATTTAAGATCTTTAATATTTAAAATAGATCCTGAAAGAGCACATTTTTTAGCAATTCAATCACTCAAACTCAATTTAGTTTCAAATATATTTGATGAAAACAAAAACGATCCAATTTTAAAAACAAAATTATTTAATCAAGATCTTGATAATCCTATCGGTATTGCTGCAGGTTTTGATAAGAATGCAGAGGTATATAACCCTTTATTTAAGCTGGGTTTTGGATTTGTTGAAGTAGGTACAGTTACTCCATTAAAACAATATGGAAATGAAAAACCAAGAGTATTTAGATTGGTAGAAGATCAAGCATTAATTAATAGGTTAGGTTTTAACAACCACGGATCAGATACAATATTAAACAGAATAAAATCTAATAAAAAACTAGGTGTGCTTGGTGTAAATGTAGGTCCAAACAAAGTTTCTAATGATAGATTGAATGATTATTTAATTGGATTAGAAAAATTTTCTGAAGTTGCAGATTATATTACAATTAATATTTCGTCACCAAATACTGAAAATCTAAGAAACTTTCATGATGAGAATAAATTAAAAGAGTTATTAAAATCTATATCAGAGAAAAAAAAACAATTAAAAACTGAAATTCCTGTAGCTGTAAAAATTTCACCAGATATAAATGAAAATCAAATTGACTTAATTTCAGAAATACTTTTAGAAAATGAAATAAGCGCAATAATAATTTCAAATACTTCCGAATCTTCTCGGGAAACACTTCAAAATATACAGAGACATCAAAAAGGTGGTTTATCTGGAAAACCTATTGAGAAAAAATCAAATCTTTTAATAAGTAAATTCTATAATTTAATAAAAGGTAAAATTAAAATAATTGGAGTAGGTGGTGTTGACTCTGGTAAAGCAGCTTATGACAAGTTTTTATTAGGAGCAGATTATGTTCAGTTGTATACCGGCATGGTATTTCAAGGACCCAATATTGCTGGGATGATTAAAAAGGACCTAAAAGAATTACTAATAAGAGATGGTGTCAAAAATTTCACAGAAATTGTGGGAAATAAAACTGTTTCTTAAATGTATTAAACTTGACGCCTTCAATATCTCCCCTTATATAGGCACTGTTATTATGTCAAAAAAATGTGAACTTACCGGTAAAATTCCTATGAAAGGTCATAATGTTAGTCATGCTAACAACAAGACTAAAAGAAGATTTTTACCGAATCTTAAAAAAGTAAAATTTACAAGTGAGCTTACTGGAAGAAGTTTAAAACTTACTGTAAGCAATTCAGGTGTAAGATCAGTTGACAAAAAAGGAAGTTTTGATGAATTTTTAAAAACTGTAAAAAATAAAAATTTATCTCCTAGATTAAAAAAGTTGAAAAAAGTAGTTTTAATCAAATCCCCTTTTAAAAAGAAACCTGTAGCTAAATCAGCTTAATGAACAAATTATTTATCACCCTGTCAATAATGATGGGGGTTGTTGTATTATCTTCTAATTATTTAGTTCAGTTCCCAATAAACTATTTTGGATTAAATGAGATTTTAACTTATGGAGCTTTTAGTTATCCAATAGCTTTTTTAATAACAGATTTAGCAAATAGGTCTTATGGAAAATTATTAGCAAGGCAAATTGTATATTTGGGCTTTTTAATAGGAATTATATTTACATTATTATTCTCAACTGATTTTGCAGATTTAATATCTGTCAGGATTGCAATAGGATCAGGGGTAGCTTTTATTACTGCTCAATTATTAGATATTCAAATTTTTGATCGATTAAGAAAAAAAGAGTGGTTTGTAGCTCCACTTACTTCATCTTTGATTGGATCAACAGTTGACACATTTTTATTTTTCTCAATATCATTTTATGCAACAGGGGTACCTTGGGTTACTTTATCTCTAGGAGATTTAGCAGTAAAAGTTTTAGTTGCTCTAATAATGTTGATACCGTTTAGAATGTTATTGAAAATTATTAAACCAATTAAAGTTTAATATAAAAATTTATAAGACAAGATTTTATAAGCTAGCTTTGCAACAAGAAAATTATAAGAATTAAATCCTTTAATTGGAGACAGTTCATTAATATCTGCACCAACAATTTTCGAGTTTTTAGCTGCAATTCTTATTATATCCAATGTCTCATCCCACAAAAGTCCTCCTGGTTCAGGTGTACCGGTTGCAGGCATAATACTTGAATCTAGCCCATCTACATCAAATGTAAGATAAACAGTTTTATTTTTAATTAGCTTTTTAAATTTAGACAAATTCCATTTTTTTTTATCTTTCGCCCAAAAAATATTTATTCTTGAAGAATTTTTTTTTAAAAATGGGATTTCACTTTCCGAGATATTTCTTATGCCAAATGAAATTAACGAAACGTTTTTATAATCTAGACACCTCCTAATAGCTGAGGCATGTGAAAATTTTTCTCCATTATAACTTTGACGTAAATCTGCATGAGCATCAAAATGTAACAGACAAATGTTTTTATATTTTTTAGTAAAAGGAACAATACATCCAGGAGTTATTGAATGCTCTCCACCCAAAGTCATTGGAAAGAGTTTTTTATTTAAAATTTCTTTATTAATATTAGAGATTTTATTTAGTGCTTTTTTGATATTTTTATCAATTTTAAATGGTTTTAAAGTTTTAATACCTATTTTTTTATAAGGTTCGCAATCAAGCTCTTCATCATACAGCTCAACTTGATGAGATGCTTTTATAATTTCTTTAGGTCCATTTTTTGTTCCTCCCCCATAACTGACTGTTTTTTCTAAACCAAATGGAACAATTACAGCTTTTTCTTTAAAGCTAAATTTATTATCAATTCCTAAAAACCCGTTTTTATTTGATAGATATTTCAATTTTATTCAAAAATTTTAGTAAAGTTTTTTCTTGTTCTATTTTTCCACTCACCCTTATGATAAGCATCACTTGCTATCAATGGTAAAACACTAGTTGCTTCTGCAAACACCATCTGTTCTTTTGTAATATCTACTTTTCCCCATGAACTTGCTTCTTTTAATGTGGAGCTACTACAAGCACCGTCTCTACTATCAGCAACAGTAATTTGAACAGCATATTTATGCATGTCTACATCTTTTCCTAATAGTTCAGCACAAATTACAGTATCTTGAATAAAGTTTTTAGGCACACCACCACCAATCATAAATAATCCAGAACCTTTAGATTTGATTTTAATTTCTGTTAGTTCTCTAAATTCTCTAACCGAGTCTATCGTCATATGTTTTTTTGGATTTTGTTCTTGATGCATAACTAACCCGAATCCTGCACTTGAGTCGGTAAAAGCAGGGCAGAAGATAGGAACATTGTTGTCAAAAGCGGTTTCAATCAAAGAGTCTTTTTTCTTTGAGTTATTCTTTAAATATTTTCCCATTTCATAAATGAACTCTCTTGAAGTATAGCTTCTCGCTTCTAAGTTATTTGCGATTTCACATATGATTTTATCACATATTTGAAGCTCTTCTTCATCTATATAGGTATCGTAAATTCTATCTATATAGTTATTCCTTAGCTCAGTATCATCTTGAAATTGTGAACCTTGGTAATGTTTAAAACCAAGAGCTTCAAAAAAATCCATATCTACTATTGAGGCACCTGTTGCAACGATTGCATCTACCATATTATATTTAACTAAATCTTTATAAATATTCATGCATCCAGCTGCCGAAGTAGAGCCTGCTAAAGTAAGGAAAATTGTACAATCTTTATCTTTAAGCATCTCGTTATAAATATTAGCAGCATTTGCTGTTTCTCTAGAAACAAATGACATTTTTTCCATTGAGGATATAATTTTTCTAGAGTCGAAAGAAGTTATATCGATATGCTCAACAGGATTTTTTAAGAAATCTCTTTTACTGTTATGACCTGGATTTTTTTGACTCGACATTAAGCTACCATGTTAGCTTTATTAACGTCTTTATCATACATTGTCATTATTGGATTATCTTCAACTTCGTAAATTTCATTTGAGTAATAACCATTAAATTGAGTTCTAAATGTCAATCCGTATGCACCAAGTTGACCAAGTTCGATATAATCATTTTCTTTAATATTATTTGGAAGCAAAAAAGGACCTTTCATATAATCCATGCTATCACATGTAGGTCCAAAGAAATCAAAAGCAGTTAATTTTTTTGAAATTATTTTGTTAGAATTTTCTTTAATCATTCTAGATGGGAACACAATGTTAGGTGTACCTGCATCAAAAAGAGTACCATAGGTACCATCATTAATATAAAGCTTTTGTTTTTTTCTTAAATTAACTCTTACAACTGTTGAGCCACTTTCTGCAACTATAGCTCTACCAGGCTCACAAATAATTTCAGGAAGTTTTTCAAGTTTTAAATTTTCTAAACTCTTATTTATTTCATTAAAGTAACTAATTAAAGATTGTGGAATTAAGTCAGGATAGATTGTAGGAAAACCTCCACCTATATTAATATAATCTGGAATTATCTTAGTTTTTTTAATTATATTCCCAATTTCACTAATTCCTTTCGCATAAGAAATTGGATGCATACATTGTGAGCCAACATGAAAACTTAAACCAATCTTTTTAGCATGCTGTTTTACAAGTCTTAACAAACCTATTGCTTCTGATGTTAAAGCACCAAATTTTTTAGATAAATCAATTTCTGCATGTTCATTGGAAACAGCAACTCTTACAAATAATTCTAAATCTTCAGCATTATTTGTACTTTCAATTATTTTAATCAGTTCATCTTTAGTATCTAATGAAAAAGTTTTTACACCATAATTAAAATATGCTTCTTTTATACTTTCTCTGCTCTTTACAGTATGCATATAAGAGCATTTAGCTGTATCACTAAAAGTTCTAATACTTTTAATTTCTTCAATTGATGCAACATCAAATTGTTCTACTCCACTTTCTATGATTGTTTTGATTATCTCAGGGTGTGGATTGGTTTTGACTGCATATAAAACTTTACCTGGAAATTTGTTTAAGAAAAATTTAACAGCAGATTTTATGGAATTTTTTCTTATACAGTATACTGGTTTTTCAGGTTTCAGTTGATTTACTAATTCTTCAACTGATTTAAATTTTTGCATTTTAAATGCCTCCAAAAAAAATTTAATAAAAAAAAAGTCTTTTTTACAAAAACTTTAATATTTTCGCATATAAAAGTAAGCAGCACTAATGTAAAGCAAATAATTCAAGCCAGAAATGCGTAAAAGTCATATATTGTAATATCCTGCAGAGACCCCATATAAGGGCTATGAAAGAAGAAGCAAAACTACAGAAACTAAGCGATTTTGAGAATAAATCATTATTAATCGTGGATGATGATAATCCTTTCCGTGAGCGTTTAGCAAGAGCGATGGAAAAAAAAGGATTTGAAGTTTTTCAAGCTGAGAGTGTGCAAAAGGGAGTTGAATCTGTAAAAACTAAAAAACCTGGTTTTGCGGTTGTAGACTTAAGGCTTGCTGACGGTAATGGACTAGAAGTTGTAAAAGAAATTCAGTCTTCAAATAGCGATAGTAGGATTATCATGTTAACTGGATATGGAAATATTCCAACGGCAGTAGCTGCAATCAAAGAAGGTGCTATAGATTATTTAGCCAAACCTGCTGATGCAGAAGATGTAGAGAAAGCATTATTGGCAGATCCTTCAAAAAAAGCTGCCCCACCTGAAAACCCCATGTCGGCTGACAGAGTTAAGTGGGAACATATACATAGAGTTTTCGAGTTATGTAATAGGAATGTTTCAGAAACAGCCAGAAGACTTAAAATGCACAGAAGAACTCTTCAAAGAATTCTTTCTAAAAGATCACCTAGATAAATTTTTTAATTTTAATTATTTGCTTAGTCAAAAGAGCTAAAAGCATAATTTTAAAAATCTCGGCTAATAGAAACGGTTTCGCACCCAAAGCAAAAATTGGCTTATCCCATCCAATCAATGTCCCAAGCCAAATTAGACCCAAAATATAAATTGTTGAAGTTGCGATAATTAACTTAAATAAAACAACGAAAAAATTATCATCAATTTTAATTTTAGAAGCTAAGTAACCAGCTGTTAAAAAACCAATTAAGTAACCCATAGTCGGTCCCGTAAAGTAAACTAATCCAATACCTTTTTCAGGGGAATTTGAAAATACAGGAAGCCCTGCAATTCCCTCAATTAAATACAGACCAATTGTAGCAAGTGCAATTTTATACCCTAAACTTATTCCTAAAAACAATACAACAAATGTTTGCATAGTCATTGGAACTGGATAGAAAGGAATTTTGATCTTTGCTGATATAGTTAGTGCTATTGAGCCAAGAACAATAACAACCAGAGATTTAAATAGTTTAGCTTGTATGAGATTTTTTGTTAATTCCATTGTTAGATAATACTCAAAATATAAAAAATAATCTACTTATAATTGTTATAATAACTGAAAGTAAATTTTTTTATATACAGAATATATTATCATTATAATATTTAATATTACCTCATGAATAAAATTCAAAAAACAGATCATTTTTATTTGATTGATGGCTCTGGTTATATTTTTAGAGCTTATTATGCTTTGCCTCCATTGACTAGAAAAAGTGATGGACTTCCAACAGGTGCTGTAAGTGGTTTTTGCAGTATGTTATTTAAATTATTAGAGGACTCAAAATCTGATCAAAACTTGCAAAAACCAACACATTTTGCAGTAATATTTGACTCAGCAAGAAAAACTTTCAGAAATGAAATTTATAGTGATTACAAAGCTAACAGGTCAGAGGCGCCTGATGATTTGGCTCCTCAATTTGAGTATATAAGAAAATCAGTCCTAGCATTCAATTTACCATCTGTAGATCTTCCTAATTATGAAGCAGACGATTTAATAGCCACATATGTTGATCAAATCCTTAAAAAAGGTGCAAAAGTTACAATTGTCTCATCAGATAAAGATTTAATGCAGCTTTACAAAAAAGGGGTTCGAATTTTTGACCCTATGAAAAATAAATTTATAAACGATGATGATGTTGTAAAAAAATTTGGAGTAGATGCCTCAAAAGTCATTGATGTACAATCTTTAGCAGGAGATAGTAGTGATAATGTCCCTGGTGTTCCAGGTATAGGTATTAAGACGGCTGCAGAGCTTATTAATAAATATGGCACTTTAGAAAATTTACTAAAATCTGCTCATGAGATTAAGCAAAATAAAAGAAGAGAAACATTAATAGAGAATAAGGATAAAGCATTAATAAGTAAAAAACTTGTAACACTAGATCATGCATCTCCTGTTAATAGACACTTAAGTGAATTTAAATTACAAAATATAGATAAAGATAAATTATATAAATTTTTAAGAGAAATGGAATTTAACAGGTTGTTAAGCTCTGCAATTTCTGCTTATGGAGAACCTGAACTAGAAAGTAACAAGATTGAAACTCAAAATCTAGATAAACAACAAACGATAAATAATAAAAATTATTATTTAATTAATAGTTTAGATGAAATTGATAAATGGATAGAGGAGGCAGAAGAAGTTGGTGAAGTTGCTGTTGATACGGAAACAACCTCATTAGATCCTCACCAAGCAGATTTAGTAGGTATTTCTCTCTGTTCGAAAATTGGAAAAGCATGTTACATACCAGTTGGTCACAATTCACCGAAGTGTCTTAAAAAAGATGCTGTAATTAAAAAATTAAAAAAAATATTAGAAGATCCTAGTATAAAAAAAATAGGTCAAAATATAAAATTTGATTTTATCGTACTTTATAAGTGTGGAATAACGCTTTCATCAATGGAAGATACAATGCTGATGTCTTATGTCTTAGATGCAGGAAAAAATAGACATAATATGGATACTTTATCAGAAATTCATTTAGGGCATAAAACTATTTCTTTTAAAGAGATGGTAGGAACTGGCAAGAAAGAAATTAATTTTAGTGAAGTAGAATTAGATAAAGCAAAAGATTACGCTGCTGAAGATGCCGATATTACTTTTAGATTATACAAGAAATTTATTAAAAATTTAAAATCAGAAAAAATGATAAATATCTATGAAATTTTTGAAAAGCCATTAATTAAAATTCTTGCATTTATGGAAATAGAGGGAGTTGAAATTGATAGTAAGTTTTTAAAATCTCTTTCATCTAAATTTGAAAAAAAAATCCAAAAACTTGAAAAAGAAGTATTTAAAATTTCTAAAAAAGAGTTCAATATCGCATCTCCAAAGCAATTAGGTGAAATAATTTATAATGACTTAAAAATAGCTGGTTTAAAGAAAACTAAAAAAGGAAGTTTTGCAACAAGTGCAAGTGTTTTAGAGGATTTAGCTTTCAAAGGTCATGAGTTTCCAAAATTAATTTTAGACTGGAGACAAGTTTCAAAATTAAAAAATACTTATTCAGATGCTTTACCTGAACATTTAAACCCAAATACAAAAAGAGTTCACACTTCGTTTTTGCTGGCTGCTACAACGACTGGAAGACTAGCATCTAGTGATCCCAACTTGCAAAATATACCAATTAAATCAGAAGATGGAAAAGACATAAGAAAAGCTTTCACTGCAAAAAAAGGACACCTATTAATTTCTGCAGATTACAATCAAATTGAGATGAGAATTTTAGCAGACCTAGCAGATGTAAAAGAACTGAAAAAAGCTTTTAAAAATAAAGAAGATATTCACTCTTTAACAGCTAGCCAAATATTTAATATTGATATCAAAAAAGTTAATCAAGATCATAGACGAAAGGCTAAGGCTATTAATTTTGGAATTATTTATGGAATTTCGCAATATGGATTAGCTAAGCAAATAAATGTTTCTAATTATGAAGCAGAGGAATTTTTAAATTCATATTTTGCTAAGTTTCCAGAAATTAAAGTTTATATGGATAATACAATTAAATTCTGTAGGAAAAGTGGATATGTTAACAATATTTTTGGACGTAGATCTCACTTTAATGGAATAAATGACAAAAACTTTAATGTAAGAAATTTTCAAGAACGTGCAGCAATTAATGCTCCCATTCAAGGTTCTGCTTCTGAAGTAATGAGATTAGCCATGATAAGATTGGATAAGAAATTATCAGAGGAGAAAAATTCTAATTCAAAAATGCTCTTGCAAATTCATGATGAATTAATTTTTGAAATTCCAAAAAAAGATGAAAAAGTAATGATTAAATTAATTGAGAAAGAAATGACCAGTGTAGCTCAGAGTGATTATCATTCTTTTTCAACTCCTTTAACAGTTGATATTAATGTTGGAGATAATTGGGGTATGTTACATTAAATTTATAACATTGCCCAAATTAGGACAATTTAGTATTTTTAAACTACTTTATGCAAAAACAAACAATAGCTTTAATTGATGACGATAGAAATATTTTAACAAGTTTGAGTATCGCATTGGAAAAAGAGGGTTTTAAAGTTCAAACATATATTGATGGTGAAAGTGCATTAATCGGTTTAACCAGAATGCCACCAGACTTAGCAGTCATAGATATAAAGATGCCTAAGATGGATGGAGAAGAATTACTAAAAAAACTTCGAAAAAAAACTTCCTTACCAGTAATTTTTTTAACATCTAAAGATGATGAAATTGATGAGTTGTTAGGTCTAAAGCTGGGTGCAGATGATTTTGTAAAAAAATCAGGAGGTTTTTCTATAAAAGTTTTAATTGAAAGAATTAGAGTGCAGTTAAGAAAAAAAGATTCAAATAATATTCTAGAGGAAAATAAAAGTCTGATATCCCATGGAAGATTAAAATTAGATCCATCACAACTTGAGTGTGAATGGAATGGAAAACAGCTGCCTGATAAATTGACAACAACTGAGTTTTTAATTGTTAAAGAGTTAGCAAAGAGGCCTGGTATAATTAAAGAAAGAGCTCAGCTTATGGATATAGCTTACCGAGAAGATACAGATATTGAGGATAGAACTATTGATAGTCACGTAAAACGAATTAGAAAAAAATTTAAAAAAGTAGATCCTGATTTTTCAGCTATTGAAACTAGGTATGGTAGTGGATATAGATGGAATGTTAGCTAATGTTTAGTAAATACTTAAAAACTCTTTCTATATTAAAAAAATTTTTATTTATAAATTTTGTAATTTTTACAATTATTGGACTATTTACCTTCATATATTTAAATAATATTCAGCCAAGTTTAATAAAAAAAAAATCTCAAAACCACACAAACATTATTAACAACACTATTGATAATATCTTAAGGCTAGATGTTAAATTCCAATCAGACGATATTAGAAGATTTTTATTTTCTACAAGGTTTATTTTTCAGAATTTAGATAGAGTAATATTTTTTGACGATCGACTTAACCTTATTGGAGACACCGATACTTTAGATCTTGATCCAAGATCATTCTCTACAAGACTTGATAAAATTGAATTTGAAAGTTTAGATAATGAGGAAATAGAAAAAACTATTGAGGAAAAAAATATAAAAATTGATGAAAAAAAACCTGTTTCATTCAAAGATATATTAAAAAATTACTCTAGTTCTGAAAATTTAGGAACTCCTTACACATTTACGCAAGAAGGTTTAAATAAATTTAATGTAACAACAATTAAGAATGTTACAAAGAATGAAATTAATCTTGGTTATGTAGCTATTACAGAAAACGCTAATGAAATAAAGACAGCGATAGATGAGAGAAAAGCATTTGTAATAAGAACAGCTGTATCTGTAGGATTTGTAATATTAATTTTTTCCTTTGTTTTAAGTAGATATTTTATTAAACCAATACAAAATCTTGTTGGATATACAATTCGTATCAAAGAAAAAAGTCAAATTAAACCAGGTATTGAAAATTTAAAAAAAAGAAATGATGAATTAGGACTTTTATCTAAATCTTTAGAGGACATGACAAATGAGCTTCAAAATAGAGTTACACATGCAGAAAACTTTTCAACAGATTTAGTTCATGAAATTAGAAATCCATTAGCATCTTTAAAAAGTGCATCAGAAATTTTACAAGACACAAATGATAGTGAACAAAGAAATAGATTATTGAATATACTTAGTCATGATGTTCAAAGAATAGAGAGATTAATTACTGATTATTCTCAAATGTTAAAGGATGAAGTTGCTTTAAGTAAAGAAAAAATGAAAAAACTTGATATTGAACCAATTATTCAATCTGTTGTCGATGATTATAACAATATTCATCAAGTGAAAAAAGGAATTAAAATTGAATATAAAAATGACGGAAAAGAGAAATATTTAATAAATGGTATAGAAAACAGAATTGAACAAATCATTGCAAATTTATTAGATAATTCAATATCATTTAGTAAAGATGGTGCTAATGTTTTTGTTGATGTTTCTGTTAATGGAAAAAATCAAATATCAATAAAAATTATTGATGAGGGGCAAGGATTTAAAGAAAAAGACACATCAAGAATATTTAAAAGATTTTATAGTAATAGACCTGAAAAATTCGGAGAACACTCAGGCCTAGGTTTAAATATAGTAAAAAACTTGGTTGAACTCCACGATGGTGAAATTGTAGCATCTAATCGTATTGATAAAGAAGGAGCAATGATAGAGATAAGATTTCCCAATGTTTAATCATTTCTTGATAAATAAATACTTAGCTGTATAAAGCTTTTCATGGAAGATTATAAAGTAAAAGACATTGCTCAAGCTGAATTTGGTAGAAAAGAAATATCAATAGCTGAAAGTGAAATGCCCGGTTTAATGGCTTTAAGAGAAGAGTATTCTAAAGAAAAACCATTAAGGGGTGCAAGGATTATAGGATGTCTTCACATGACAATTCAAACGGCTGTACTAATCGAAACTTTAGTTGCATTAGGTGCTGAAGTTCGTTGGTCTTCTTGCAATATTTTTTCAACTCAAGATCATGCAGCTGCTGCAATTGCAAAGGCTGGGATCCCTGTTTATGCCTGGAAAGGTGAAACTGAAGAGGAATATTTATGGTGCATTAAGCAAACTATAGTTGGTAAACCTGACTGGAAGCCTAACATGTTATTAGATGACGGTGGTGATTTAACAGCTATCATGCACAATGAATATCAGGATTTAATGAAAGATATAAAAGGTGTTTCAGAAGAGACTACCACTGGTATTAAAGCACTAAATAAAATGGAAAAAGATAAATCGCTTTTAGTTCCAGCAATAAACGTGAATGACTCTGTCACAAAATCAAAATTTGACAATTTATATGGATGTAGAGAAAGTTTAGTAGACGGCATAAGAAGAGCTACTGATGTAATGATGTCCGGAAAAATTGCTATTGTTGCTGGTTTTGGAGACGTTGGAAAAGGAAGTGCTGCATCCTTAAGACAGAGTGGAGCTAGAGTTTTAGTTACAGAGGCAGATCCAATTTGTGCACTTCAAGCTGCAATGGAAGGTTATGAAGTGGTATTAATGGAGGAGGCTATAAGTAGAGCTGATATCGTTGTAACAGCAACAGGTAACAAAGATATTGTTACTGCAGACCATATGAGAGATATGAAGGATAGAGCCATCTTATGTAATATCGGTCACTTTGATAATGAAATACAAGTTGAAGCTCTTAAAAATTATAAGTGGACTGAAGTAAAACCTCAAGTGCATGAAATTGAGTTGCCTAGTGGTAAAAGAATTATTCTTTTAGCTGAAGGAAGATTAGTTAATCTTGGTTGTGCAACTGGACATCCAAGTTTTGTAATGAGTGCATCATTTACTAATCAAGTTATTGCTCAAATAGAACTTTGGCATAATCATAAAAATTATGAAAATAAAGTTTATGTACTTCCAAAACATTTAGATGAGAAAGTAGCAACTTTGCATTTAAAAAAAGTTGGGGCAAAATTGACAAAATTATCAAAAGAGCAAGCAGATTATATAAGCGTTGGAACAGAAGGTCCTTTCAAACCAGATGCCTATCGCTATTAAAGATAGCACAATCGATATCACTTCAGAGAAGTTAACTAAAGAATTAGCTAAAGAATTTACAAAATATCTTAAGGGCGGCGAGTTTGTTTTTTTATATGGAGA
>CABZSV010000004.1 GCA_902528575.1 uncultured Pelagibacteraceae bacterium | reverse complement strand
AAATCTGAATAATAAGCCAATCCCCTAACAATTGTAAAATTTGTTTTGACCTGATTTAAATTTGAACTGTAACCCAATACTTCAAATATTTGTTCTAATTCCTTTATACCTTCTTGAGACAATGGATTTTTTAATGTTTCTTTTAATTCTTTTAAATCTTTAATTTTTAGAAAATTAAGTATTTCAGTCGTTTGCTCATCGTTTAAATCTGCACCCTTAGTGATTGCACCACTTATATCTTTTCTCTCTTTTTTAAGCAGATCTTCAACACCTTTTAAACCAAAACCTGGTTTATCTAATTTATCAATTGCCCTAATTACTTTTACTTGCTTTTCTTCTGATATTTTTAAATCATCAATCAATCCTTGAACTATTTTTCTGTTACTAATGTTGATTGTAAATTGATCTTTTTTAAGACCACAATCTAACAAAGTACTTGATATTAAATTGCAAAGCTCCGCATTTGCTTGCGCAGGATTAACATTTCCCACGATATCAAAATCCGCTTGCATAAATTCTCTGTATCTTCCATTACCAGCCTTTTCATTTCTAAAGACATTTTGAATAGCATACCTTTTAAAGATTGATGGAAGCTCTTGATTATTTTGAGCAACAAATCTAGCTAGTGGGCTTGAAAGATCATACCTAAGAGTAATGCTTTTTTCTCCATCTTGAAATGAGAATACATCAGACATAGGATTAGCATCATCTTCTGCCAAAAAAGATCCTATATTTTCACTTATCTCAAACGAAGGGGTTTCCAGAGCCTCTGCTCCAAATTTAATAAAATTATTCTCAATAGCTTTTAAAAGCTTTTTTTTGAGAAGAAGTTTTTTATCCCAACGATCTTCAAATCCTGAAGGTAATCCAGGAATTAATTTTTTTTCTTTATTCATTTTTTGGTACCCGGGCTGAGAGTCGAACTCAAACTTAAAGTTCCACAAACTTCCGTGCTAACCATTACACCACCCGGGCTTATCCTATTTGTTTTTATCTTATTTTATGTGGATTTAAAATTATAATATAAATAAATAGCCTACTGGCTATGCAAACAGTTTCTGTGAGTACTTCTAAAAGTCTTTCTGTATGTAATATTTATATTCATGGGCAGTCTTTTAGACAAAAAAAATTATTATTCAAGGCCTAAATAGAAAAAGGACGTTTATCTATTTGATGGATAAAACGCCCTTTTAAATAATTTCTAAATTAGTCTATTTTTTTTAAATTAACTGCTGAAGGACCTTTGGGACCATCTTCTAATGTGAATTCAAGTTTATCACCTTCATTGAGATATCTCATACCAGCAGCTTTTACCGCTGAAGCGTGAACAAAGGCATCTTTTTCTTTATCATCTCTTTCAATGAAGCCATATCCCTTTTTACCATTATACCATTTAATTTTTCCTTGTAGTGTACTCATCTTATCTCTTAGTCCTTTTGTTATTTATTATCTCTTAAAGGTAATTTCTTTTACGATTATTTCAAGATTAAAATATGGTGGTGGGCCCTCCAAGAATCGAACTTGGTCTTTTAGATTTTCAGTCTAACGTACGCACCAGCTATACCAAAGGCCCTTATTTACTATCCCCTAAAGATTATTCTACCTTTAGTAAGATCGTAAGGTGTCATCTCCACAGTGACATTATCACCCTGAAGAACTCTAATTCTATTTTTTCTCAACTTACCAGCAGTATGTGCAGTAACTGTATGTCCATTTTCTAATTTTACTCTAAACATTGCGTTCGGGAGTAAGTCTATCACTACGCCTTTAAACTCCAATAAGTCTTGTTTTGACAAATTTATTTTCTCCTTATCCGTTTTATGATTGATTGTGCATGACCTTGCAAACCCTCATAATTTGCCAGAGTTATAGCTGATGGTCCAAGTTTATCAATCCCCTTTTTTGATAATGTTATATAGGAAATTTTTTTCATAAATTCAGAAACATTTAATCCACTTGAAAATTTACTTGTCATATTAGTTGGTAATACATGGTTGCTACCTGGAGCTCCATAGTCTGTCATTGCCATTACTGCATATTTTCCTAAACAAATCGAACCTGCATTTTTAATTTTAGCTACAAATGATTTATAATTTTTTATATTTAACTCAAGGTGCTCAGGTCCAATTTTATTTGTAATTTCTAAAATTTTTTTATCTGAATTTGCATAAATTAATACTCCATTCTCTGTTAAACTTTTTTTTGCAATTAGTAACCTTGGAAGCTTTTTAAGTTGTTTAAATAGCTCTTTTTTAGTTTTTTCTAAAACATTTTTGTTTTTTGAAATTAAAATACATTGAGCTAGTTGATCATGCTCTGCCTGTCCCAATAAATCGCTAGCTAACCATTCTGGATTAGAACTTTTATCTGCAACAATTAAAACCTCAGAAGGACCAGCGGTCATTGCCTCAATACCAATATCACCTGAAACTTCTTTTTTTGCTGCAGACACAAATTGATTCCCAGGCCCTATAACTTTATTTACTGGTTTAATTTTTTTAGTTCCATAAGTAACTGCTGAAATTGCACTTGGTCCACCAATGGAGTAAATTTCCTTAATACCACAAATTTTTGCGGCATATAATACGGCTGGATTTTGATTTCCTTTATATCCAGGATTTATCATTACTATTCTTTTTACTTGAGCAACTCTAGCTGGAATAGCATTCATCAAGACTGTTGAAGGATAGGATGCGGTAGATCCTGGAACATAAATTGCAACAGACTCTAATGGTAAATATTTATAATCAATTTTGTTATTATAATTATCTCTGTAAGAAATATTTTTAAATTTTTGTAGAGAGTGGAATTTATAAATTCTGTTATAGGCATCATCGATTGCCTTTTTTACTTTTTTATCTAAAGATTTAATTAATTTGTTTATTTGCTTTGCTGATGGCACAATAATATTATTTTTATTAAATTTTCTTTCATACTTTAATAAAGCTTTGTCACCATTTTTTTTTACATCATTAATTATTTTTGTTACTGAGACAAAACTTGATTTAAGTTTGTTTTTCCTTTTAGAAAGCAAATTATCCAGTGATTTATCAAAATTTTTGCTGTTACTATTTAATATCTTCATAACTATTTAATTTCACTTTGATCCTCTAATCTTGCTTCAATAGTTTCTGTGCTTAAAGCAATATGAGCATTATTATTAAAAATAAGATTTATTTCATAAACATCATTATTTTTCAAATAATCTATACCTACTAATTCTAAAACCGCTTCTTGATTTGATTGATTAATGTTCTTTGATCTTACTTTATCAACAAAATCAAATCTCAATATACTATTAACCTTTTTATCCTCATTTTCATTTTCAACTTTAATTCTCTCAATTAATAACAAAAATACCTTATTCGACGCAAGATACTTAATATCTGAAATTTTAACTTTAGCTGCTGAACTGCAAGCTGAAATCATCTGCAAACCCTCTTGATCACTTGCAATAATTTTCGCCAAATATTTCACTATTTTGATCTCTTAATTTTAACACCAACTTTTTTTAATTTATTTTCAAAATTTTCATAACCTCGATCACAATGATAAACTCTAGTTACTACTGTGTTGCCTTTTGAAACGATACCGGCAAGCACTAAAGCAGCCGATGCTCTTAAATCACTTGACATTACTTCTGCTGCTATAAAGTTTGTGCTGCCCTCTATTTTTGCAGTTCTATTTTTAATAGTTATTTTAGCTCCCAGTCGCTGAAGCTCCATTGCATGTAAAAATCTACCTTGAAATATATTTTCTGTAATTGAGCTTGTGCCACTAGCCTTACAAAGAAGGACCATAAATTGAGGGGCAAGGTCTGTAGGAAATCCAGGGTACTCCTTAGTAGTTATATTTTTTATACTTTTTATTCTTTCTGGTCCTTTAATATTAATACTATTTTTAAATAATTTAATTTTTGCCCCAACTTTTTTAAGTAAATTCAATTCAGTTTTAATTAACTTTGGATCAAAATTCTTAATTAACAAATCTCCTTTTGCTAATGTAGCTGCAACACAAAAAGTTCCAGTTTCAATTCTATCGCCCATTACTGAATATTTTGTTTCTTTAAGAGAACTTACACCAATGATTTGACAGGTTCTTTTACCAATCCATTTAATTTTAGCGCCTGCAGAAATTAGAAAATTAGTTAAATCTAAAATTTCTGGTTCACATGCTAAGTTATGTAACAAAGTTTTGCCTTTTGCCAAAACTGAGCTCATGATTAATTGCTGACTAGCACCTACACTTATTGCAGGAAACTCAATTTTATTACCTTTTAATTTGCCGTTAGATTTAGCGTGGATATATCCTTTTTTTATTTCATACTTCATTCCAAGTTTTTTTAAAGCTTCCAAATGTAAATTAATTGGTCTACCAGAATTACCATTCAAAACACATCCACCAGGAAAACTACAAATTGACTTTCCATACTTAGAGACTAAGGGTCCCAGGATCAGTATCCCGGCTCTCATTGTCTTAAGAATTGAATATGAACCAAACTGCTTTTGCTTTTTAGTCTTTGTAATTTTTACTGTTTTTTTATTATTTAAAAATTGAATATTTGATCCAAGAGATTTTAATAAGTTCAGCATTACCTGAATATCTCTTGTCCTACTAGGTAGGTTTTCAATAATTACAGGTTTGTCAAACAGCAGTGTTGCGGCAAGTATTGGCAAAGCCGCATTTTTAGAACCTGAAATCGAAACTTCACCTCTCATCACTCGACAAGGACCGGTGATAGAAAATTTATCCATAAATTATTTTGATTTTGCTAAAGTAATTCCTGTTTGACCTTGATACTTTCCATCTCTGTCAGCATAAGAAACTTCTGGCTGATCCCCTTGAAAAAAAAGGATTTGAGCTGCACCGCTATTTGCATAAAGCCTAATACTATTTGAAGTATGATTTGAGAATTCTAAAACTAAAACACCTTCCCAGCCTGCCTCTAGTACAGTTGGCGGAACACCTAAACCACACCTTGCATAAGTTGATTTTGCTGTGACAAGACCAGTAACATTTCTTGGCATTTTAAAATATTCCAGACTCGCAGCAAGTGCAAAGCTATTGGGTGGAATTAGAATTGATTCTTCATCTTTTACAGTAATAAAATTATCTTCACTGAAATTTTTTGGATCTGCTGTAGCTCCTTTTATATTAGTAAAAATTTTAAATTCTGATCCACAACGAAGATCATAACCAAATGGGTTAACACCATGACTAATTCCATTAGCAACACTTTTATTTACAAAGGGACTGATCATTTCATGCTCTTCTGCTAATTTTATTATTTGCTTATCGTTTAATATCATTTTTCTTTTTATTTTTTTTTTGAAAAATTTTTCTTTTTTTTAAATTAACCCGTAATGCAATGGCTTCTCTATTTTTTCTTTCCTTAATTTTATCAATTTTTTCGTTCACTCTTTATTTGGATTAGTCAAGAAATCTAGAGAAATCGGTTTATTGGGATCTAGTGCAGGTTCTTTTTCCTCTTCTTTTTTTGGGCCTTCTTTAGCTAAACGTTTAGCTTTTTTTTCAGCAAGCTTTCTCTCTCTTTTAGCTTGCTTTTCCATAAGCTTATTACCTTTAGTTGATTTGTAGTCGTAATGAATTCCCATAACATTTTCCTAAAATAGATATAAATCATATTCATCAAAAAATTAAGGCAATAATTTGAAAAAAATGCTTTATTATCAATAAAATACAATTTGTCTCTAAGCTCCTGTAGTTAAATGGTATAACAAGTCATTGGTAATGACTAGTTCCCTGGTCAGTACAGGGTGGGAGCACCACTAATTTCTGTAAAAAAACTTTCTCAAAAATATCGTAATCAAAATTAAAATAAAGAAAGCTATAATAGGAACATATATATCAGGTGAAAATATTATATCAGTTATTCCTGGTACTTCAGCATTTTGGTCTATAATTTTTTCTAATCCACTACCAATAGAAACTGCTAAAAAAATTTGAGGAATTATTCCAATCAATGTAGCAAAGAAAAAATTAATAACCTTAACATTGAATAATGTTGGCAAGAGACAACTAAGCTGCCAAGGTATACCACCTATAAAACGGTAAATTAATAAATAAATAAATTCAGATTGTTTAAATTTTATTTCTAAGCTTTGAAACTTATTTAAAAATTTTTCTCTTATAAACTGCTTTAAAAAAAAATTTCCAAAAATATACAAAAAAGTAGCACCAATACTCAAACCTAAAACAACAACAAGTGTCCCTATCCATTTTCCAAATATAAAACCACCCATTAAAGCAACTGGAGATCCAAATCCTAAAAAAGGGAAAACCCAAAGAATAGTTAATGCTACAAAAATAATAGAAATTAAAAATAAGTTAGATTTTTTAAGTTCAAAAAAATAAGATTGGTTATTTCTTAGAAAATCATAGGATGTAATTTCTGAGAGACTAAATTTTGAAAAAAAGAAAAACAAAAATAGACATAAAATTAATAAATAAGACAAACCAATAAATAATTTAATTTTTTTTGTATTTTCCATGATTCTTCTTATTTTAATGGTTAATCTTCTATTTGCTATTTTAATTATTACTAATATAAAGGGGCAAAAATTATAAAAAACTAAATCAAATCTAATTATGAAAAGAACTTATCAACCCTCAAATAAAAAAAGAGCTCGAAAACACGGCTTTCGTTCAAAAATGAAAACTAAAGGTGGTAAAAAACTTTTGGCTAGAAGAAGAGCAAGAGGAAGAAAATCACTAACTGTTTCTGTATAAAATAATGAAAAGCAAAATACTTGCTCTTTCAAAAAACGAAGAATTTAAAAATTTACTTAAACAAAAAAAGATTACTAATAAATACGTAAGTATTTTTTTTGGAAAATTACTAAATAAAGATAAAAAAAGACTAAATATCAGTTTTGTGACTAAAAAAAAAATTGGTAATGCAGTAAAGAGAAATAAAATTAAAAGAAGATTAAGAAATATCATGAATGAAGCTGTTAAAAAAATAGAGATAAACTTTGATTATTCATTTCTTGTTATAGCTAAGTCTTCTATGCTAAATAATGAATACAAAATTATAAAAGAAACTCTTTTTCAGGATTTTGCAAAAATAAAATAATGAATATATTTACTTTAATTTTAATTAAATTTATCAAAGCCTATAAATATTTGATTAGTCCATTATTGGGTCATTCTTGTAGATATTTACCAACATGTTCTGAATACAGCATAGATGCTTTAAAAGAATACGGTTTTTTTAAAGGTTTATTTGTTAGTATAAAAAGAATTTTATCCTGCCATCCAATAAAATTTTTAGGGGGTGGCGAAGGGTTTGATCCAGTTAAAAAAGAAGTGAAGGATAATAAATAATGGAAACTAGAAATATAATTGCTGCCATAAGTTTATCAGCTGCTGTAATTATATTATACTCGCTATTTTTTGCACCACCTCCTGTAACGAAAGAAAATTTAACAGAAAAAACTAAGACTGAACAGAATTCAGATGCACCTAGTCTTGATCAAAAAGAAAATGTAACCGAAATTTCACGAGAAGAAGCATTACAAAAAAGTGAAAGAATTCAATTTGAAAACAAAAGTATTGTTGGGTCTATTTCTTTGAAAGGAGCTGCAATAGATGATCTAACTTTCAAAGAATATAATGTTAGTTTGGAAAGCGACGAAAAAGTAAAATTTCTTGCACCACGAAGCTCTAAAGAAGGGTATATAATTGAAAGTGGTTTTATCACTACAGATAAAAATATCGATATTCCAAATGCAGATTCAATTTGGTCAGTTTCTGGAAATAATAAATTAACTGATCAATCTCCTATAAAACTAAGTTGGACTAATGATCAAGGCATCACTTTTGAAAAAGAAATTGCATTAGACGATAAGTTTTTATTCACAATAAAACAAAGAGTTATAAATTCTACTGATAAAAACTATGACTTCTATTCTTATGGACAAATTATAAGAAATCAAATCCCGGAAGGTTTAACTGATTTTTACATTCTTCATGAAGGTCCAATCGCTACATTAGACGAAGAATTAATTGAGGAAGATTATGACGATATTGAAGAGAAAAAATTTTCAAGAACAGCTCAAAAGGGATGGTTAGGAATTGGAGATAAGTACTACATATCAACACTTATTCCACCAAGAGAAAAAGAATTTAAAACTACGATGGATTACAAAAACAAGTACAGAATTAACTTTGTTACAACAGAACCATTAGAGTTAACTGGAAACTCCTCTATAGAAGAAAATTTACAAGTAATAGTAGCTGCAAAAAGAGTTGATGTAATTGATGGGTACGCAGAATCATTAAAAATTGATAAATTTGATTTAACAATTGACTGGGGCTTTCTGTACTTTTTGACTCGCCCTTTGTTCACTGCTTTAGAATATTTCTTTAAAATATTTGGTAATTATGGTTTAGCAATTATTGCGGTTACCGTTTGTATTCGTGTAGCATTTTTTCCACTTGCTAATTTTTCATTCCGAAGCATGGCTAAAATGAAAGCTCTTCAGCCTGAGATGGCAAGACTTAAAGAAGTACACAAAGATGACAAGATGAAATTGCAACAAGCAATGATGGCTCTTTATAAAAAAGAGAAGGTAAATCCCATGAGCGGGTGCCTTCCCATTTTGATTCAGATTCCAGTGTTCTTTGCTCTTTATAAGGTTTTATTCGTCACAATAGAAATGCGTCATATGCCTTTTTATGGTTGGATCCAAGATTTAAGTGCTAAGGATCCTACTTCTATATTTAATTTATTTGGATTGTTTCCTTATGACGTACCTTCTTTCCTTGTAATTGGAGCTTGGCCCGTCGCCATGGGGGTCAGCATGTGGGTACAGCAGAAATTAAATCCGGCTCCAACAGATCCAATGCAAGCAAAAATATTTATGTTCTTCCCTTTATTTTTAACAGTAATTCTTGCACCATTCCCAAGTGGGCTAGTAATTTATTGGACAGTTAATAACATTTTAACAATGGCTCAACAGGTTGTAATAATGAAACGTACAACAGTTAAAACTGTAACCTAATTAAAAAATAATAAATGGACCTTGAGAAGATATTACCTAAAGATGGGCCACCAATTAATGAAGTAACTAAATATATTGAAAAATACAAAAATGATTTAATTGTAATTAAATACGGTGGAAACGTTTTAATTGATAGAAACGTATTTAATAATTTTATAACTGATCTTAGTGTTTTAAATAAATTAGGCCTTGCAACTGTGGTAATTCATGGCGGTGGACCTAGAATTAAAAGAGAGCTAGAAAAATCAAATATTCAATCAAAATTTATAAGAGGACTAAGAGTAACTGACAAAAGTATAATTGATATTGTTGAATCTGTTTTGATTGATTTTAATAATGATATTGTTGATTCTTTAAAAGACAAAGGCACAGAGGCAATCTCTATTCACACAAAAAATAATAATGTTATAAAAACTATACCAGAAGCAGAAGAGCTAGGATTTGTAGGAATACCAAATGAGATTAATAATGAACAAATATTAAATATAATTAATCAAAATAAAATTCCTATAATTTCTCCATTAGGATTAGGTAAAGAAAACCAAACATATAATATTAATGGAGATACTGCAGCAATGGCCGTAGCAAAATCTTTAAAATCAAGAAGACTTTTATTGATGACGAATGTTGATGGTGTTCTAGATAAAAATAAGAAATTAATAGAGGAAATTTCTTCATCTGAGGTTCTTAAAATGATTAAAGATGAAACTATTACAGAAGGTATGATACCTAAAATAAACGCATGCTTAGACGCCGTAAATAATGGTGTAACAGCAGTTGGTATAATCAATGGCACAAAGCCACATTCGTGTTTATGGGAAATATTCTCTGACAAGGGCTCTGGGACTCTAATAAGACAATGAAAGAGTTAAAAAATATCAAAAACATATTATTTGATTGTGATGGAGTGCTATACAGTGATCTTGAGGGAGTATTTGGTCAAGTAAGTAAAAAAATGACTCAATACATTTCAAATAAATTAAATGTAGATTTAAAAGAAGCAAAAGAATTACAAACAAATTATTTTCATAAATATAATACCAGTCTTAATGGTTTAATGATTCATCACGATATACCTCCAAGAGAATTTTTAGACTACGTACATGATATTGATTTAGATTTTCTAGAAAAAGATACTGTTTTGAGGAATGAGCTAGAACATACTAATCTAAACAAATTTGTTTTTACAAATGGTAGCAAAGAACATGTTAAAAATATCACCACTCACTTAGGAATTGATGATCAATTTGATGGTGTTTTTGATATTGTCGATGCTGAATACAGTCCAAAACCAACAGCAAAAGCATTTGATCTTATGGTAAAAAAATTTCAAATTGATCCAACTGAGACACTTTACATTGAAGATATTGCAAAAAACTTATCTATTGGAAAAGAAAGAGGAGCAAAAACAGTTTGGTTAATGAATGATGAATACTGGGGCAAAAAAGAGTCTGAACAGGAATACATTGATTACAAAATAGAAAATCTTTCTTTATTTTTAAAAGAAATAAGGTTATTAAAAAACTCATAAAATTATGAGTATAGAAAAAATTATAAATGAAGCTTGGGAAAATAAAGACCAAATAGACCAAAATTCAGATAAATCTTTAAAGGATGCTGTTAATCAAATTATTGAAGATTTAGACAGTGGAAAAGCAAGAGTAGCTGAAAAGATCAATGGTGAATGGGTTACTCATCAATATCTAAAAAAAGCTATCATGTTAAGTTTTAGAATGTATCCAATGGAAAATTTAAATGGTCCATACAGTAGTTGGTATGACAAAGCTCACTTACTTAAAGGAAAAACAGCAGGATGGACAAAAGAAGATCATGAAAAAGCTGGTTTTAGAATGGTGCCTAATTCACCAGTTAGAAAAGGATCATTTGTTGGAAAAAATGCAGTTTTGATGCCGTGTTATGTAAATATAGGAGCATATATTGATGAAGGGACGATGATGGACACGTTTAGTCGTGCTGGAAGCTGTTGTCAGATTGGAAAAAATTGTCATATCTCAGCTGGCACTGGAGTTGGGGGTGTATTAGAACCTGCTCAAGCATTACCAACAATTATTGAAGATAATGTTTTCTTAGGAGCAATGTCTGAAGTGGTAGAAGGCGTAATAGTTGGGGAAGGCTCTGTATTAAGTATGGGTATGCTAATTACACAAAGTACTAAAATAGTAAATAGGGCGACAGGTGAAATTACTTACGGAAAAATTCCTCCATACTCAGTTGTTGTACCAGGTTCTTTACCAGATAAAAATAATCCATCTGCACCATCTTTAAGCTGTGCAGTAATTATTAAACAAGTTGATGAAAAAACAAGATCAAAAACATCAGTTAATGATCTTTTAAGAGATTAAAATGCCAACAATAAATGAATTACAATTAGCAAAAGAGCTAATTAGGTTTCCATCTGTTACAAAAACTGATGCCGGTGTTATTAAATTTTTAGAAAAAAAATTAAAAAAAATTGGCTTTAAAACTAAAATACTCGAGTTCAAAGATAAAAATAGTTATCCCGTAAAAAATCTTTACGCAAGACTTGGTACCGCAAGTCCAAATTTTTGTTATGCAGGTCATTTAGATGTAGTACCACCCGGTAATTTGAATGATTGGACTATTAATCCATTCAAACCTGCTGTTAAGAAAGGATACCTAATTGGCAGAGGTGCAAATGATATGAAAAGCTCAATAGCTGCATTTGTTACTGCGGTAAGTAATTTTTCTAAAATAAATAAAAAATTTGATGGGTCTATTAGCCTTCTAATTACTGGGGACGAAGAAGGAATTGCAATTAATGGAACAAAAAAAGTTGTTGAGTATTTGAGAAAAAGAAAAGAAAAAATAGATTTTTGCTTAGTAGGAGAACCTACAAATCCAAATAAATTAGGAGAAATGATAAAAATTGGTCGTAGAGGCAGTATGACTGGAAAATTGTCTGTCATTGGTATTCAAGGTCATGTCGCTTACCCAAATAGAGCTAACAATCCATCAACAGCTTTAGTTCAAATACTAAAAGATTTAAAAGAGATTAAATTTGATAAAGGAACAAAGGATTTTCAACCTACAAATTTAGAAATAACCAAAATTAACATTGATAATTCAGCTGATAATGTAATTCCAGGATTAGCTAGTGCTTCTTTTAATATTAGATTTAATAACAAACATACATCTTACAAATTAAAGAATAAAATTAATAAAATAATAAAACAAATTTGTAATAAAAATAAATCAAAATATAAAATTGAATATAGTGTTTCTGGTGAGGCTTTTTTAACTAAACCTAACAAAACTACATTTATGATACAAAATACAATTAAGAGAATTACTAAAATTAAACCTAAATTATCTACAACTGGTGGTACATCGGATGCTAGATTCATAAGAAAAATAGCTCCATGTTTAGAATTTGGATTAGTGGGAAAAACTATGCATAAGGTAGGAGAGTGTGTGTCATTATCTGATTTAAAAAGATTAACTTTAATTTATACTAAAATTTTAGATAATTACTTTAAGTGAAAACTGGCTTAATTACATCAGATACATCTCAAAATCATGATACAGGTCCTGGGCATCCAGAACAAATAGCAAGAGTATCAGTCATAGTAGAAAATTTTAAAAAACTTAATAATAAAAATCTTATATGGAAGAAACCATCTAAAGTTTCAGATGATATTCTATTAACCACACATGAAAATAATTATTTAAATTTAGTAAAAAGTTCTTTTCCAAAAAAAGGTTTTTCTTCACTTGATGGTGATACAATCATTTCACCTGGAAGCAAAGATGCCACTTTCGATGCGGTTGGATCAATAATTGCTGCAATTGATGGAGTAGAAAAAAAAGAATTTAGAAATGCATTTTGTGGTGTTCGACCTCCTGGCCATCATAGTTCACAAAATAAAGCAGCTGGTTTTTGTATTTTAAATTCAGTGAGTATTGGTGCAAATTATTTGTTGAAAAAATATAAATATAAAAAAGTTGCAATAATAGATTTTGATGTACATCACGGTAATGGAACACAGGATATTTTTTATGAAAATGAAAATGTACTCTTTATATCAACTCACCAATATCCCTACTACCCAGGAACTGGTTCTGAACAAGAAAGAGGTAAATTTAACAATATCTTTAATATACCTTTGCCAGCTGGCATAAGTTCAGAAGAATATTTAAACGTATTTGACCGTGTATTAAAAAAATTAGAAGAGTTTAGACCAGAGTTTATATTGATTAGCGCTGGTTTTGACGCCCATGAAGATGACCCTCTTGCTCAATTTAATTTAAAAACAGATGATTATTACACTATTACCAAAAGAATATTAGAGACTTCTAAAAGTTTTTGTAATGGAAAAGTTGTTTCAATTTTAGAGGGCGGTTATGATCTAAACGCACTTCGAAACAGCACTAAAAGACACGTTGATGCTCTTTTAGAATTTAATTGATAAATCTTAATAAAACTCTAAATAAAATCTTCATGAAATTATATAAAATAAAAAAGTCTGGAATTGATAATAAAGGTAGAGGACTTTATGCAACTCGTGACATTAAAGAGGGAACCAAAATAATTGACTATGTCGGAAAACTTATAACAAAAAAACAAACACAAGATTCTGATAAATATGATAATAGTAAACCAATATATTTATTCACTATAAATAAAAGATACGATCTAGACGGAGATTTTCCATGGAATACCGCAGGTTTAATAAACCATTCTTGTGATAATAATTGTGATTACGATGGAAAGGGATTGAAAATTTGGGTCAAAGCAATCAAAGATATTAAAAAAGGTGAGGAGTTTACCTGTGATTATGGATTTGGTTATGATGAAAACTACAAACAATTTCCTTGTAAATGTAAATCAAAAAACTGTTGTGGGTATATTGTAAGAGCTGAGTCTAGATGGCGAATAAATAAAAAGTTTGCTATGAGCAATAAAAATAAATTAATAAAGAACTCTAAATAAAAATAAACCACTTGGTGGTGCTGGAGGAGCACACAGCGTTCTTTTTTTTGACTTAAATCTCTTTTCAAAAGTTTTCAAATCCCATTTAGTTTCTCCCAAGTATTTTAAACAACCAACCATAGATCTAACCTGATGTTGTAAAAATGATTGTGAACTAAATTGAAATTCAATTTTATTTTTTGATGATTTAATTTTAATTGATTTAATAGTTTTAATTGGACTTTTAGCGTGACAGCTTGAAGATCTAAAAGTTGAATAATCATTAGTTCCTAATAACTTTTTTGCACCCTTTTTCATTAATTCTAAATTTAAAGGCCTACGAACATGCCATGCTCTATTTTTTTCAATTATTGGTTGGCTTATTTGATTAAAAATAAAGTATTTATAAATTCTTTGTTTTGCTGAAAATCTAGCATGAAATTTATTATTTCTTTTTTTAATATTTTTAATTGCAATGTCTTTTAAATTTAAAAAATGATTAATAGATTTTAAAAATTTAATTTTATCAGTTATTTTATTTTTGCAATCAAAGTGTGCAGATTGCTCAAATGCATGAACCCCTGCATCAGTTCTTCCTTGACCATGTAAAACAATTTTTTCTTTTAATAATTTTGATAATTTTTCTTGAATTAATCCTTGAATTGTTGGGCCCTTTTTTTGAATTTGCCATCCTCTAAAATTTGTCCCTACATACTCAATAAGTATTTGGTATCTATTCATTATAAAAATGAACCCTTTTTAATTTGTGTTCCTAGAACAAATTCTCCAATACTTTGAGGCTTTTTTCCTTGTCTTTGTATTTCTTTAATTTTTATTGAATTTTTATCTCCACATGAAATTTCTAATTGGTCAGATAAAACCTCGCCTGGTTTTCCTTGAGCTTGTCCAATTTCTGCTTTTAATATTTTATATCTCTCACCGTTAAACATGAAATAAGCACCTGGAACTGGATAAAGTCCATTTATTTTACCAATTATAATTTTAGCATCTTCTTTCCAATTAATCTGCCCCTCTAATTTTTGAATTTTTGATGCGTATGTAGCTGATGAGTGATCTTGTTCTATAAAATTTGCTTTATCCTCATATATATCATCTATATTATCTAAAATTTTCTCTGCAGCCAAACTTGATAACTTTTCATTAATATCTTCAGCATTTAAATTATTTTCTATATTAATTTTATAAACATTACATACCGGTCCTGTATCTAGTTCCTCCCCTATTTTCATAATACTAATTCCTGTCTCTTTATCTAAATTCATAATTGATCTTTGAATAGGAGCAGCGCCTCTCCATTTTGGAAGAATAGATGCATGTATATTAATAAATCCTTTTTTAGTTAATTTTAAATATGACTTTGGTATAATTTGACCATAAGCAACAACTATTGCCAAATCTGCCTCTAAAGATTTAAAATATTCTAATTCATCTAAATTTTCTTTTAATGAATTTGGTGTTCTAAAGTCTATATTTAAAGTCTCAGAAATTAATTGAATTGGTGACTTGTTAATTTTTTGACCTCTTTTAGATTTTTGAGGTGGTTGTGTATAAACACAAGAAATAGGATATCCATTTTGATAAAGTGATTTTAAAATTGGAACAGCGAACATGGGAGTACCCATAAAAACTATTTTTTTTAGCATTGATTAAGCTTCTACAGAAGTGGATTTCAATTTTGATAATTTTTTGATTATCATTGACCTTTTTAATTTTGAAAGATAATCAATAAATAGGATTCCCTCTAAATGGTCCATCTCGTGCTGAATACATGTTGCCAGAAGACCATCAGCCTTTAGCAATTTCTTTTCTCCATCGTAATCAAGATATTCTACTTCACACTTACTAGGTCTATCTATTTCTGCAAACTGATTTGGCACAGAAAGACATCCCTCTTCATAAGTTGCTTTTTCTGGATCTTTATTTTTGATAACCGGATTTACGAAATATCTTGGCTCTTTTTTACTCTCATCTTTACTTATATCCATTACAATAATTCTCTTTGGTACTCCAACTTGTATCGCCGCGAGACCAATTCCGTTTGCGTCATACATTGTCTCTAGCATATCATCCATTAATTTTTGTTCTTCTTTACCAACAGAATTTACTGGTTTAGATATTTGCCTAAGTAATTTATTAGGTTCTGTTATTATAGTTCTGATAGCCATAACTTGATTTTATTATAATTTTTATACTTTTAAAGGAAGAACTTTTAGCAATAGTTTATTTCTAATTAAATCAACATTTAATTGATTTAAAGTATTGATAATAAAATAAACTGTATCTTCATCAATATTTTCAATTTTGTCAGGTCCAATTACCTCAATTATTCTCAACAATGCAGCACCTATCTCATTATTATCTATCATAGTTTGAATATCAGCAGGCATTTCTGATTGCTTCACCTCATATAGACTGTCATATTTTTTTGAAATTTTAACTCCATCAGATTTAAGTGCCTCTAAAAAAATTATATCTTTTTTTGATAAAAAATATTTTTTATCTTTTTTTATTTTCTTTAAAAATTTATCTAGATCCTCTTCAATTTTAGATTTTGCATAATCCCCATTAAAATAATTTATAAGTTTTGATTGATGTAAAATTTTACTATTATATTTGATCTTTTTATCTGCCGTCTCTTTCTTATTTAGATTGCTATTATAAAATGTTGTAAAATTTGATGGCACATCCTCAACATTAATTTTACTTAAAAAATTTTTTAATTCCAAATCAAAAGCATCACCAATATCATCAGATATAAATAGATCTTTTAATATCTTTATAAATTCTAATTTGATTTTTGGTTCTTCAGTTAAAAGAGTTCTTTGATATAAAAGAGCGCGTCCCTCGATTGAAGATAAAGATTTATATGCCTCTTTTGCATTCAAAAATTGATTAATATTAAATTGGAATTTTTTATAAAATTCGAATAACTCCTCCTCAGAATAATTTTTATCATTAACAGCTTTTTCTATTGTAGAAATTTTTTCTACATCAGTAATCTCTATATCTTGAATTTTAAAAAGTAAATTAGCGGCTGAAAGATATTTCCAAACTATTTTAGGTGTATCGTCACTTGGTTCATAAGAAAACTCAGGGTTAGTTCTATGAGCTAAATGAAAATCTAAAATTGAATTTATTGATATTTCTTTATCTGCCTCATCTAAATATCCAAATAAATAATTTATTTTGTTTTCGTAATAACTATCTTCAAAACCTAACTCTTTTTTTAAATCTAAGATTAGTTGTGCTTCTTCATTTTTTCCATAATTGATTAAACAATATAAATTAAATTTTGATAGATATTCATCTTCAATGGGTTCAGAATTTTTAGAAAAAATCTCACATGATTTTTTTACGTTTGATTCTGATAAATAAGTATCTACCAAATATCTTGTTAAATTTGGATGCAAATTTATTATTTGATTTTTAATTAAATATTCTTCTATTAATTCTAAGTTTGCATCTTTTATTAACCAATCAGATTTAAAGCTCATAAATTCTTGCTCAGTAATATTTTGAGTTGGAGAATAAGCGTTGGTTAATAAAGATATGTGCATTATATTAGATGCATCCTCTGAAAGATTAAACTTATTAATATTCTGAAATAAATTTTTTAATTTAGTTCCATCAGAATTTGACCACATATCCATACTCAAACCGTATTCACTAGGATCATATAGTCCAACAATTTTAATTTCTTTTGATGAAAATTCTTTATCTAGTTTTATAGTATCTGTTTGTTTGTTTGTTTGTAGTTCGTAAACACTATTCTGAGTAGTGCCACTAGAATTTTCACTTGAAATATTTGTTTCTGAAATAACTTGATTATCTTTCTTTTCTATATTCCAAATATCAATCGGTTTCTCCTCTGCAAACGCGGGTGTAAAAAAAATAAGACAAACTAATTTAATTAAAAGAAGTTTCTTATTTAACAATTTTAAAATTTTCATTTGGAATAATTTTTTCAATTTCTTTTTTAGGTGCAGGAAAATCAATTGTACTTAGAAAAAAAATAATACCTAAAATAACCCCTAATCCGATTATAGATTTAATCACAAGTCCTATGATACTTGCTTTGCCTGAACTTGTGTTTTTAATGAATTGCATATACTTTTAGATAATTTCAAATTAAGACATATTTATGTTTTTTCAATAAAGAAACTTATGAAATCAAAAGAAAATCTAGTTTTTTTGGGGATGATGGGTTCTGGCAAGAGCTCTATTGGATCTTTAGTAGCTAAAAAATTAAAATTAAATTTTGTCGATATCGATAAAGAAATTGAAAAAAATTTAAACATTACAATAAAAAAAATCTTTGAAGATAAGGGTGAGAATTATTTTAGAAAAATTGAAGAACAAACAACTTTAAAAAAACTTAAATTAAGCTCTACTGTGATTTCACTTGGTGGGGGGGCTTTTACAAATAACAATATAAGAAAAGAAATTTTAAAAAATCATTTATCTTTTTGGCTAAATTGGGATGATAAAACATTGTTAAATAGAATTAAAAACAGTAAAAAAAGACCATTAGCGATTAATGCAACCGATACTGAGTTAATTGATTTAATTAAGAAACGATCTAACATTTATTCTAAAGCTTTATATGAGATAAAGTGTGATAATCTTTCTAAAAGTGAAATAGTAAATGAAATTTTAAAAATTTATGAAACAAACTAGATTAAATATAGTAACTAAAACCGAAAAATATCCAATAATTATTGGATCAAATTTAACCTCAAGTATATCAAAAATTTTTAAATCAAATTCAATTGGTTTTGATAAATGTTTGATTGTTGTTGATAAAAATGTTCCAAAAAAATTTGTCTCAAATATTAAAAGGTCTTTTAAAAATAAAAGTATATTTGTGTTATTTTTTAATGCTAGTGAAAAAAATAAAAATATTAATAGCGTTAATAAAATTCTAGAATTTTTATTAAATAAAAACTTTTCAAGAAATGATGTTTTAATTTCTTTAGGAGGAGGAATTACAGGTGATGTAAGTGGTTTTGCGGCTAGTCTTTTCAAAAGGGGCCTAAAGTTTGCAAATATTCCAACAACTCTTTTAGCTCAAGTTGATTCATCAATAGGAGGAAAAACTGGGGTTAATTCTAAGTATGGTAAAAATTTAATAGGAAGTTTTTATCAACCATCATTGGTTCTCTCGGATATTCAATTTCTTAAATCTTTATCAAAAAGAGAGATAGTTTGTGGATATGGAGAAATATTGAAGCATTCATTAATTGAAAATAAAAAATTTTTTAGTTTCTTAAATAAAAATCTTAAAAAGATTTTAAGTCTTTCGTCTCCATTTATTGAAAAAGCTATCTATGAAAGTTGTAAAATTAAAAAAAAGATAGTCGAAAAAGATGAAAAAGAAACAGCATTAAGAAAAGTATTAAATTTTGGTCATACATTTGCCCATGCTTATGAAGCAGGCTTAGGTTACAGCCATAAACTAAATCACGGTGAAGCAGTGATACTTGGAATGAAAACGGCACTGAGTTTTAGTTTTAAGGAAAACATGCTTAGTAAAAGTGAATATAATTTAATTATAAATCATATTGATAATTCTGGTCTACCTTCTTCTATAAAAAAATATTTTTCTATCAGCGATTTAAATAAGATTTTATCTTTTATGATCAAAGATAAAAAAAATAATTCTGAAAAAATTAACTTAGTTTTGTTAAAAAAAATTGGTAAGCCAATTTTCAACAAAGAATACACCAAAAAAAAGTTGAATTTATTTTTGAAAAAATTTTTAACTAATTAAAATTTGGATTGAGTGAATAAATTCTTTTAGTTCTTGATCTAAAATCTTATAAATTTTTTTATTACTTTCAATTTTATTCATTTTTTTTAGTTCCTGAGAAACGATAATTAATTTTAAATGATATTTTCCTTCTTGATTTCCTTTATGATTTTTATGAAGAAAAGATTTATCTTCAATATTTATACTTTCAATATTTATTTGATTTAATAATTTATTTTTTACAATTGTAATTAACTCATTTATATCCATATATGTTATTATATATCATGAAAAATATTTGTGACTGGAATAATTGTAATGAAATAGGTGAATATAAGGCACCAGTCGAAAAAGATAATAGTAGAAAATTTAGAATGCTTTGCCTTGAGCATGTAAAAGAATTTAATAAAAATTGGAACTATTTTTCAGGAATGAATGATGACCAAGTGATGGATTTTTTAAAATCTGACATGACTTGGCACAAACCCACGCAAAGCTTTAGCTCTTCAGATAATTTTTTCAAAGTGTTATGGAATACAACTTTAAGAGATGAGTTCGATAAAGAAAAAATAAATGGAGATTATGATCATATGCGTCAATTTAAATTCGATCATAAAGATATAAAAGCTTTTGGAATATTGGGGGTTTCTGTGGGTTTAAAGTGGAAGAAAATACAAGATAAATTCAAATTACTTGTGAAAAAATTTCACCCTGATATGAATTCTGGAAATAAAAAATACGAGGAAAAACTTAAACTTATAACATTAGCTTATACCCAATTAAAAAATACCTATAGAGAAAAAATTGACACCAAATCTTAACACAGAACCAGATATTAAAGTTTCACTAAAACAAACTTTTGGAATTGATTCAGAAATGGAAGTTGACGCATTTTCAAAAAAAAATGAATACGTTCCTGAAATTGATAAAAACTACAAGTTCGATAGAGATACTACTTTAGCCATTATTTCAGGATTTGCATTTAATAAGCGAGTTTTAGTTCAAGGTTATCATGGCACTGGAAAATCTACTCACATTGAACAAATAGCTGCAAGATTAAATTGGCCTTGTATCCGTGTAAATTTAGATAGTCATGTAAGTAGAATTGATTTGATTGGAAAAGATGCTATCGTTCTTAAAGATGGTAAACAAATAACTCAATTTAACGAGGGAATTTTACCATGGTCTATACAAAATCCAGTGGCACTTGTTTTTGATGAATATGATGCTGGTAGACCTGATGTAATGTTTGTAATTCAAAGAGTTTTAGAAGCTGAGGGCAATTTTACATTACTAGATAAAAACAAAGTAATTAAACAAAATAAATTTTTTAGATTATTTGCTACTTCAAATACTGTTGGACTTGGTGATACGACAGGTCTTTATCATGGTACGCAGCAAATTAACCAAGGTCAGATGGATAGATGGAATATTGTTACAACTTTAAACTACCTTAGCCTAGATAGAGAAATGGACATTGTATTGTCTAAAAATAAAAACTTAAATAACGCAAAGGGAAAAGAGAAGGTTGCTAACATGATAAAAGTAGCATCTTTAACGCGTAAAGGATTTATCGCAGGAGACATTTCAACAGTGATGAGCCCAAGAACAGTGTTACATTGGGCAGAAAATGCAGAGATATTTAAAGACACTGGTTACGCCTTTAGAGTAACTTTTCTTAATAAATGTGATGATATTGAAAAAAATACTATCGCAGAATATTATCAAAGATGTTTTGGTGAAGAGTTACCTGAATCTTTGATTAATATTCAAATCTAATGAGCACTAAAGAGAATAATTTAAAAGAAAAATTCAAAATTGCTTTAACTTCTACGGCAAAAGTAATTGCTGATGATTTTGATGTAAAAAAAACAAATTCTGAAGAAAAAAAAATAAAAGAATTTAATTTTCTAGAGATTGATAATTTAACTAGTCCAGCTGATTTTATAAGATTACGCGCAGAAACAGATTCTTCTGCTTTGAAAAAAAAATTTTGTAACGAAACAATTTACAAAAAAAACCTTCCCTCAAATACATCTTCTAGATCTCTTTATAATATCGCTGAAAAAATACGTTATGAGACTCTAGGAGGAAAAATGTTAAAAGGAATTGAGAAAAATTTTCAAGAAAATTATCATCAAATAATAAATCGTAAACGCAAAGATCAATTAAAAACTAAAGAGGATGTATCTGTATCTGAGGCATTCGAGTTATATATGCTTAAGAATTTTCATAAAATTAAGCTAAATCCTCTAACAACAAAAATGCTTAATTTTTGGGAAAAAGACTTTGAGGACGCTATAGAAAAACATAAAGAATTTTTACTTAAAAATCTTGAAGATCAAAACATTTATAGTTCAAAGTTTTCAGAAATATTGGAAGAAATGGACATTTTTCAAAGTGAAGATGAGGATGAAAGAAAAGAAGAAAATCAAGATCAAGGACAAGATAATCCATCAAATGAAGATAAAAATAATGACAAAGAAGATAATAAAGACGAAAAAGATGAAAATGTATCTGAGGCTTCACTAGATGCTGATTTTAGTGTTGACGAATTTAACTTTGACGAACAGTTATCAGACACAGAGTCAGATGAACAAAGTTCAGAACAAGTAGCTCAAAAAAAAATAGATAATATCAATTTAGATTATAAAATTTTTACAACTCAGTTTGATGAAGTTGTAAAGGCTGAAAATCTAGAAAATGCAGATGAAGCAACAAAACTAAGAAAAAATTTAGATCAACAATTAATCGGCTTTCAAGATATTATAACAAAGCTTGCTAATAAACTTCAAAGACAATTACTTGCAAAACAAAATAGAGCATGGGAATTTGATTTAGAGGAGGGATTATTAGACAGTTCAAAACTTCCAAGAATTATTATGGATCCATATAATTCTTTGTCATTCAAAAAAGAAAAAGATTTAGATTTTAAAGATACAGTAGTGACTCTACTCATTGATAATTCTGGATCTATGAGAGGAAGACCAATCACTATTGCGGCTATTTGTGCAGATATCTTATCCAGAACACTAGAAAGGTGCTCAGTTAAAGTTGAAATTTTAGGTTTCACAACTAAAAATTGGAAGGGTGGACAAAGTAGAGAATTATGGACCAAAAATTCTAAACCTAAAACACCAGGAAGATTGAACGACCTAAGACATATAATTTACAAAGGAGCAGATACGCATTGGAGACAGGCAAAAAATAATTTAGGGCTAATGCTTAAAGAAGGATTGCTCAAAGAGAACATCGATGGAGAAGCTATATCGTGGGCATATAACAGAATAAAAAAAAGAAAAGAAGAAAGAAAAATATTAATGGTTATTTCTGATGGAGCCCCTGTAGATGACTCAACTCTCTCTGTAAATTCAGGTGATTTTTTGGAAAAACATTTAAAAAAGATTGTAAAATTTATTGAAAATAAATCGGATATTGAAGTTTTGGCTATAGGAATTGGTCACGATGTTTCAAGATATTACAATAAAGCTATTAAAATTACTGACGTAAATGAATTAGGAGATGTTATGATATCTCAATTAAGCTCATTATTTGAAACAAAGAACAAATACCATTAAATATTAAATAATTCTTTATTCTTCCATCTAATAATAACTTCAGCACCACTACGTGTTTTCGAATTTCTACAATTGACTGATGCAAAATTTTTTTCTAATAAAGTTTTTCCAATAAACAAACCTAGTCCTAAACCCTCTTTAGACTTATCTTTTGAATAATTTGATTTTAAATATGGTTCTCCAATTTTCGATATAATATCTCTTGGATAACCATTACCATCATCTTCTACTGTGAGCTCTGTAAATTCACTGTCACTTTTTAAATTAATAAAAATAGAATTTTTGGCAAATTTGTTTGCATTTCCTATAAAGTTTCTTAATCCATAAACTATTTCAATAGATTTACTTATTTTTTTTGGGTTTGAATCTTGATCAAAATTGAAAACAAATTCCTTTTTACTTATTTCCTTAAATGAAGAGATAATTTCATGCAAATAATCTCGAATGTTTATATCTTTATCAATAAATTCATCTTCCTCCACAGGATTTAAAGTTAATCTCTTTAAAATTTCATTACATCGCTCGACTTGGCTATTCAATAACTCTATGTCTTTCTCTAAATCTTTTTGCCCTTTAAATTGTTTCATTAAATCATGTGCAATTATTGTTATTGTGGAAAGTGGTGTACCTAAAGAATGTGCAGCTGCAGCAGCTTGTCCGCCCAAAGATAAAAGCTCATGTTCTTTAGCCATTACCTCCTCCATTTTACCTAATGCCTCTTTTCTTAATCTAGATTGTGTACCAAATGTCATTGCAAAATAATTTAAAAATACTAAAGCGATAATCAAAGAAACTGGGATAGAATAATAAAAATAATGATTGTTATGAAAATCACTATTTAAATTAATTGGCAAATCTTGATAATTAAAACTTAAAAATACAATTATAATTATTGTTAAGATTACTAACAAAGTATTAGTTCTTAAGCTTAAATTTGATGAGGAAAAAACACTAGGTATTAATATAAAAATTACAAATGGATTAGTTATTCCCCCTGACAAATAAAGAAGGACACCTAATTGCAAAATATCTATAAACAAGAAGATAAAAGCAGATCTATCTGATAATTGTGTTTTTTTATAAATAAAAATTAAATATAAATTACTTAATATTCCTAAAAATATAACTAAATTTGAGGTAATATAATCAAAACTAGAATTTAAAAATAAATATACAAAATTTACTGCAAGTAATTGTCCAATAATTCCGATCCATCTAAGAGTGATATAAGTTGATTTTTTAAAAGAATGATATTTTGAAGTTTCAAAGAACTTCATTTTTAAATATCAAGATTTCTAACATTTATAGCGTTAGAAACTATAAAATCTTTTCTCAGTGCAACATCATTACCCATCAAAGTATGAATTAAACTTTGATCCTTTTTAAAATCTTTTGAGTATTGTACTTGTAGTAAATTTCTTGTTTCTGGGTCCAATGTAGTACTCCATAATTCTTCTGGATTCATTTCTCCAAGACCTTTGAATCTTTGGATATTCATTTTTGATTTTTCTTCATCCATTTTTTTCAAATAATCTTTAGATCCCTTTTTAATTTTTTTTAACTCCTTATTATTATTTATGATGTAATCTTCTAGCTCCTTCTCATCTTTTATATAAATTCCCTTTGAGCCTTTGTTAATTTTAAATAACGGTGGTTGAGCTAAATAAACATGACCATTTTCAATTAGCTTATTAAATGGCTTATTATTAAAAAAAGTTAAAAGAAGGGCTCTTATATGAGAACCATCTACATCAGCATCTGTCATAATAATAATTTTTCCATATCTTAAATCTTTTAAATCAATCTCTTGTGCTTTTGGATCCAAACCTAGAGCATTAATCAAGGTAACAATCTCATTTGAAGAAATCATTTTAGACAAAGCCTTTGTTCTTTGATCAGAACCATTTCCATTGCTGTTACCATTTTTTTTCACATTAAAATCTTCTACATAGGTATTAAGTATTTTTCCTCTAAGTGGTAAAACTGCTTGATTTGCTCTATTTCTTCCTTGTTTAGCAGATCCGCCCGCTGAATCCCCCTCTACAATAAACAATTCAGTTCCTTCTTGTTTGCCAATTTGACAATCGGCTAATTTTCCAGGAAGACCGCTTAATTCAAGGGCTCCTTTTCTTCTTACATTTTCTCTTGCTTTTCTAGCAACATCTCTAGCCATTGCTGCTTGGATAACTTTAGCTAAAATAATTTTAGCGATAGAAGGATTTTGATCAAACCAAATAGATAATTTTTCATTTACTAATGTTTCTACAATCATCCTTACTTCTGATGAAACTAGCTTATCTTTTGTCTGAGATGAGAATTTTGGATCAGGAATTTTAGTTGAAAGTACACAAGTTAGACCTTCCTTGATATCATCACCTGAGATCGCTAGTTTATTTTTCTTTAGTAAATTATTTTCATTGGCATATTTATTAACTACCCTAGTTAATGCACTTCTAAATCCCAACAAGTGGGTTCCGCCATCTTTTTGATAAATATTATTCGTATATGGAAATATATCTTCTGTATATCCTGCATTCCATTTTAATGAACACTCTAATTCAATATCATTTTTTTTACCTTCTATATAAATTGGTTTTCTAAATAAGTCGTTTCCATTTTTATTTTGAAGTTTTTCTCTTTTTTCATCTAAAAAATCTACAAATTCTAGAACACCCCCATCAAATTTAAACTCTGATGTTTTCTCTTTTTTTAGACTTGCATCTGTAAACATTATTTTAATTCCTTTATTTAAAAATGCTAATTCTCGCATTCTTTTAATAAGAATATTTGCACTAAATTTTGTTGAAGAAAAAATTTCTTTTGAAGGTAAGAAAGTAATTTGTGTTCCAGTTTGTTTTGCTTTTCCAACTACCTTTAAAGGAGCTTTAGCTTCACCATTTTGAAATTCTATATAGTATTTTTTTCCATCTCTAAATATCTCTAACTGTAATTTTTCAGAAAGGGCATTGACAACTGAAACACCAACACCATGCAGTCCACCTGAAACTTTATAAGAATCATGATCAAACTTACCACCAGCATGAAGTTGGGTCATAATTACTTCTGCTGCTGATTTTTTTTCTCCTTTATGTATATCAACAGGAATACCTCTTCCATCATCATTTACTGTAATTGTTCCGTCAGAATTGATTTTTACATTAATATTTTTACAATATCCTGCTAATGCCTCATCAATAGAGTTATCAACAACTTCATAGACCATATGATGTAAACCAGTTCCATCATCTGTATCTCCAATATACATACCTGGTCTCTTTCTAACCGCTTCAAGACCCTTTAAGACCTTAATGGAGTCTGCTTGATATGTATTTTTATTTGTCATTTTTTAAATTTTGGAAAAAGAAAATTATAACATTTTTTATTAAAATTGCTGATTTATCTTACTCAAATAACATAAAAATCCTTAAATTAATGTTGATAAATATAGCTTATTTAATGGCGGAGAGAATGGGATTCGAACCCATGAAAGAATTGCTCCTTTACACGCTTTCCAAGCGTGCGCCTTCAACCACTCGGCCACCTCTCCTTAATAATTTTTATATAAACACAAAGAAGTATTTTTAATTTTGTATATTTTTTTTTTATCTAAAATTGAGTTTATATATTTTACAACATCTGAAGATGATCTTTTTCCTGGAACGTAATCGTGCCAAAGAATAATTCCATTAGATTTTAACATTTCAAAAGATTTCTCTGAATCATTTTTAACAACAGAATAAGTGTGTCCACCATCAATAAAAATAAAATCCATTTTTTCTTTAAATTCTGTATTATTAAAATCTAACGAATTAATGAAAATTACTTTAATTTTTTTTTCCTCAGGTGTACCTGAAAACAAAAATTTATCATAAATGCTCTCATTTTTTATATTTCTATAAGAACTCTCATTATCTTTATCAAATTTTTTAATATTGTTAATTTCATTTGGATTTAAAGTAATTGTTGTAATTTTCGAATTTTCAGATGAGTTTAAAGCCATTAAATAAGTAGTTTTGCCACTGCAAGTACCAAATTCAAATATATTTTTACTTACTTTACTTAATGTCGATATAATCCAGGCCTCATAATCGGAAGTCATACCAACTATATTATTGTCTGGTGAAATGCTAAAACTTCTTATAATAGAATCTTCTTTAGGAGATCTCAAATTACTTGACACATTTCTTAACTCAAAAGAACTATGTATTTTTGCAACTTCTATTTCCTCAATCTTGCTTCTGTTAAGAAATTCTTTAATTTTTTTTTTGTTGAGAAGAAATACTAAAAACAAATTAAGAATTATTGAAATTAAAAATAAAAATTTATAAATCATTTTTCTTTATTTATTTTTAAAACACCTATGAATGCCTCTTGAGGTATTTCCACTCTTCCAAATTGTTTTGATCTAGCCTTTCCTTTTTTCTGTTTTTCTAAAAGTTTTCTTTTTCTATCAGTTGCTCCACCACCATGGATTTTGGTTAAAACATCTTTTTTAAACCCTTTGATTGTTTCTCTAGCAATAATTTTACCTCCTATTGCAGCTTGAACTGGTATCATAAAGTTATGTCTAGGTATTAAATCTTTTAATTTTTCACAAACATCTCTCCCAGTTTTTTGGGCAAAGTCTTTATGTATCATCATCGCTAAAGCATCAACTGGTTCTCCATTAACTAGAATGCCAAGTTTTACCAAATCTCCCTCTCTATGCTCAATAATCTCATAGTCAAAACTAGCATAACCACTAGTCATAGATTTTAATCTATCATTAAAATCAAAAACAACTTCATTCAATGGTAACTCATAATTCACTACAGCTCTATTACCTGAATAACTCAAATTAGTCTGAATTCCTCTTTTATCCTGACACATTTTTATAATAGAGCCTAAATATTGGTCAGGAGTAATGATTGTCGCTTTTATCCATGGCTCTTCTATATATTTTATTAAAGTTGGATCAGGTAAACTTGAAGGATTTTGAAGATCAATTATGTTTCCATTATTAAGATGAACTTTATAAACAACACCAGGTGTGGTTGTTAATAAATTAACATCAAATTCTCTTTCTAATCTTTCTGTCACAATTTCCAAATGAAGTAATCCTAAAAATCCACATCTAAAACCTAATCCTAAAGCAGAAGATGACTCTGGCTCAAATGAAAAACTAGCATCATTCAATTGTAATTTAGCTAAACCATCTTTAAGTTTTTGAAACTCAGAACTATCTACTGGAAACAACCCACAGAACACTACCGGCTTACTTGGTTTAAATCCTGGTAAAGCATTTTTTAAAGGTTTTGAAGCATCACAAATCGTATCTCCAACTTTTGTTTCAGACAAAACTTTAATTCCTGTTGTAATAAATCCAATTTCACCTGTTTTTAGTTCATTTATATCTACTGGCTTTGGTGTAAAAACCCCAACTTTTTCAACAATATACTCCTGATTAGTAGACATCATTTTTATTTTCATGTGTTTAGAAAGTTTGCCATCTATCACTCTCACTAAAATCACTACACCTAGATATGTGTCATACCAACTATCAACTAATAAACATTTTAGATCTGCAGAACTTTCTCCTTTTGGAGCTGGTAATGTTGTAATAATTTGCTCTAAAATATCTTCTATTCCTTCTCCAGTTTTACCTGAACACGGAATTGCATTTTCGGTATCAATTCCAATAACTTCCTCAATTTGTTTTTTTGTTCTATCTAAATCTGATGCAGGTAAATCAACTTTATTTAAAACTGGCACTATCTCATGGTTAGTATCTAAAGCTTGGTAAACATTTGCTAAAGTTTGAGCTTCTACCCCTTGTGTACTATCTACAATCAAAATTGAGCCTTCACAGGCGTATAAAGATCTACTTACTTCATAACTGAAATCTACATGTCCTGGGGTATCAATAATATTTAAAATATACTTTTTTCCATTTTTAGCTTTATAATTTAATTTTACAGTTTGCGCTTTAATTGTAATTCCTCTTTCACGCTCAATGTCCATAGAATCTAAAACTTGAGCTTTCATTTCTCTTTCAGTTAATCCACCACAACTATGAATAATTCTATCAGCTATAGTAGATTTTCCATGATCAATATGCGCAATTATTGCAAAATTTCTTATATTATCAATTGAACTCATTAATTATTTTAGGAACGAATTTTAGCACCAGTTTTATTTTCAACTGTTTCTATTATCAAATTATTAGTTTTTTCTAAATCATTATCCGTTAATGTTTTTTCCAATGATTGAATAGTGACGCTTATAGCAACTGATTTTTGATTTTCAGGAATATTATCTCCTTCGTAAACGTCAAATACTTTAATGTTTGAAATTAAATTTTTATCAATATTTGATATTACACTTACTAAATCTTGCACACTTATTTTTTTATCAACAATAAATGCAAAATCTCTTTCAGATTTTTGAAAGTCGGATACTGAATATTTTGTTTTTTGATCTTTTAAAGATTTTTTTGGAAGTTTTAAATTATCTAGAAATATTTCAAATCCTACTAAAGTCTCTGTTTTAATATCTAGCGTTTTAGTGATGTTTGGATGAATTTCGCCAAAATAAGCAGCCACCTTATCTTTTCCCTTATTTAAAAATATTCTGCCTGATTTTCCTGGATGATAATAATTGGGACTTTCATCATCTATGTAGAATTTTTCAGCGTTATAGCCAGCTTCTACTAAAGTTTGTATAACATCTCTTTTAATATCAAAAACATCTACATTTCTCTCTTTTTCAATCCATGAAAGTCTAGATTTTTTTCCAGCTGACAGTCCGCAAACAACTGTATTCTGTTCTCCAGGTTGTGGACCATAAAATATTGGCCCTATTTCAAATATTGATAAATCTTTAATTCCTCTATCCAAGTTTTTGCTCATATACATTACTAAATTTGAAAAAATTGAATTTCTTAATACTCCTAATTCAGAGCTAATTGGATTTACAATTTTTATTTCTTTTTTGGCCTCTTTAAAATGATCATTATATTTAGAGTCTGTAAAAGACCAAGTAATTGCTTCCAAATACCCTTTGGATGCTACTGACCTTTGAAGAAAATGAAACAACTTTTGAGTTGGATTTAAAGTGTTTTTTAATCTTTCTTTAATAGGATTTTCTATTTTTATTTTTTCATAGCCACTAATTCTTACAAGTTCCTCAACTATATCAATTTCTTGAACAATATCTGGTCTCCAAGATGGAACTAATAATTTAAAGAATTTTTTTTCTTTTTTTAATTTAAAACCAAGTTTTTCTAAAATGATTATCATTTCTTTTGTTGAAATTTTAAAACCAGTAATTTTTTCAAATGTTTTTGGTTCAAATTTTATTATTTTGTTTTTATAAGACTCGATTTTTTGAATATCTATTTTACTAATTTCACCACCACAAATTTCTTTAATTAAAAAAGCTGCTTTATTTAATCCATCTTCTATAGATAACTGATCAATACCTCTTTCAAATCTAAATTTAGCATCTGTATCGATATTCAGTTTTTTGGCAGTTTTTCTAATTGATCTTGGATCAAAATAAGCTGATTCTAATAGAACATTTTTTGTATCTAACTCTGTACCAGATCTTGTTCCTCCAATAATTCCTCCTAGACCTAAGACACCTTTGTTATCACTTATTACACACATTCCATCATCTAGTTTATAATTTTTATTATCTAGAGCAGTAAATTCTTCTCCTGATTTTGAATTTCTAATAATTATTCCCTTATCAATTTTGTCAGCATCGTATGCGTGCAAAGGACGATTAATATCAATCATGACATAATTTGTAATATCTACAATTGCAGATATTGGTTTTTGGCCTATAGAAATTAATTTATCTTTCAGCCATTTAGGGCTTTCTGTATTTTTGACGTTAGTTATCAAGCAGCTGCCGAAAGACAAACAGCCTTGATTTTTTTCTTTTGTTATTTTTACTTTTAAGGTCTGTTTTTTATTAGATTTAATTTTTTTATCTTTTTCTGTTTTAAAGTTTCCAAAACCTGCGGCTGATAAATCTCTCGCTATCCCTCGAACACCAAGACAGTCTGGTCTATTTGGTGTAATTGATAAATCGATAAGATTAGAACTTGGTTTAGAAAAATAACTTTTGCCAATATTTTTTGCATATTTCGAAGATGATAATTCAGTAATTCCATCACTTTCATCTGATAAATTCAATTCAGATTCAGAACAAAGCATTCCATAAGATGTAACATCTCTAATTTTAGTAACAACAAGTTTAGTTTTATTTTTTGGGATTATTGCACCTGGGGGAGCATAAACAGTAATTAGACCCTCTCTTGCATTTGCAGCACCACAAACAACTTTTTTGATTTCTTTATTACCAACATCAACATCACAAACTTTAAGTCTGTCTGCATTAGGATGTTTTTCTGTTTTAATGATTTTTGCTACTCTAAATAAGTCTAATCCTTCAGATAAATTTTCTATACTCTCAACCTCAAGACCTATGTCTGTTAGTTTTTCAAGAAGTTTATCTTCTTTAGCACTTATTTTTAAATGATCTTTTAACCAATCATATGTAATCTTCATCTGCTTAAACCTCTGTAATTTGAAGGGACATCAAGCGGATCAAAACCAAAATGATTTAGCCATCTGTAATCACAATCAAAAAACGCTCTTAAATCATTAATGCCATATTTAAGCATTGCTAATCGGTCTATACCTATGCCAAAGGCATATCCTTGATATTTAGAAGGATCTACTTTTACATTTTTTAAAACATTAGGATGCACCATGCCACAGCCTAAAATTTCAAGCCACTTATCTCCTTCTCCAATAATTATTTTGCCATCTTTTATTTCATAACCAATATCAACTTCCGCAGATGGTTCTGTAAATGGAAAATGACTAGGTCTAAATCTCATTTTAATTTTTTCGACTTCAAAAAATTCTTTAATAAAATAATTTAAGCATCCTTTTAAATGTCCCATATTAATATTTGTATCAATATGCAAACCTTCTACTTGATGAAACATTGGTGCGTGTGTTTGATCACTATCAGATCTATAAGTTCTCCCAGGAGCAATGATCTTAAATGGAGGTTTGTCTTTTAGCATAGTTCTAATTTGAACTGGCGAAGTATGAGTTCGTAACAAAACTTCTTTGTTTTCGTCTAAGTAAAATGTATCATGCATATCTCTTGCTGGATGATTATCCGGTGTATTTAAAGCAGTAAAGTTGTTATATTCATTTTCAACATCAGGCCCTTCCTCAACACTAAATCCTATTTCAGAAAAAATAGATGAAATTTCATCAATAGTTTGTGATACCGGATGAACTTTTCCTCTAACGAATGGTCTTTCAGGTAAAGTTATATCAACTTTCTCCTTTTCTAATTTTTCGTTTATCTTTTTTCCTTCTATCTCATTAATTTTAGAAGTTATTAAATTCTGAAGCTCATCTTTAACTTTATTTAAATCTGATGCAAATTTTTTTCTATCAGTTTCTGGAATTGAACCTATTGATTTAAATTTTGATGAAATTAAACCATTTTTACCAAATAGTTCAGTTTTGATTTCATTTATTTGATCAATGCTTAAATCATTTTCTAGCTTTGATATAAACTGATCTCTAATATTTTTTATCTCTGACATATTAGTAGATTATTTCCTTAAGAAATAAAAACAATAGCGAAGATTAATTTAAAGCTGATTGAGCTTTTTGTACAATTGTTTTGAATGCTTCTGGGCTATCGTAAGCAATTTCAGCAAGAATTTTTCTATCTATTGCAATACCACATTTATTTAATCCATTGATAAATTTTGAATAAGTTAAGCCTTCAGCTCTTACTCCAGCATTGATTCTTTGTATCCACAATGATTTAAAATCTCTTTTTTTATTCCTTCTGTCTCTGTAAGCGTATTGCATGGATTTTTCCATAGCTTGCTTAGCAACTCTAATGGTATTTTTTCTTCTACCCCATTGACCCTTTACAGCTTTTAAAACTTTTTTATGTTTAGCTTTACTAGTAACACCTCTTTTAACTCTTGCCATTATTAACCTCTTAAACTGTAAGGCATGTATGACTTAACAATTTTTCCATCTTGTTTAGACAATGTTGTAGTGCCTCTAAGTTTTCTTATTTGTGAATTCGTTCTTTTGATCATGCCGTGTCTTTTACCTGCTTGAGCAGAAATAACTTTTCCCTTAGCGGATATTTTAAATCTTTTTTTTGCTGAGCTTTTTGTTTTTAGTTTTGGCATAATTCTGCGGACTTATACAAAGAAAGATATAATTTTACAACCTCTATTAAAGCTTATAATGGCTGAATTACCATGATCATTTGCTTTCCATCAAACTTGGGATGCAATTCTACCTTGCCAATATCCTTCATATCTTCTTTAATTTTACCCATTAGTTCATTTCCTAGATGGGAATGCTGAAGCTCTCTACCTTTAAATCTTATAGTAAATTTGACCTTATCTCCTTTAGCTATAAATTTTTTAGCATTTTTGACTTTAAACTCATAATCATGAGTTTCAGTAACAGGTCTCATTTTAATTTCTTTTAAAGAAACAATTTTTTGTTTTTTCTTTGCAAGATTAGCTTTTTTCTGAGCATCATACTTATATTTACCCATATCCATTATTTTACATACAGGAGGATTTGCGTTAGGTGCTATTTCAATTAAATCTAAACCTTGATTTTTTGCCATGGAAATAGCTTCATTGGTATTCATAACTCCAAGATTTTCTCCATCACTAGCTATTACCTGAACATCAGGAGAAGAAATTCTATTATTAGATCTTGGACCTCTGTCCTTAGTTCTTCTTTGAAAATAATTTTGTTTGAAGTCTGCCACTTAGTTTGATGATGCTTTGTTTAAAGCAGAGAATGTTTTTAAGAATTGATCTATACCCATATTTTCTTGTTTATTAGAGTCTAATCTTCTAATCGTTACTGAATTGGAGTCAACTTCTTTTTTACCACAAATTAATAAAAGCGGTATTTTTGCTAAAGAATGATCTCTAATTTTATAATTTAAATTATGATTTTTTAAATCTACTGCAGAACTTATGCCTGAATTTTTAATTTTATTTGATACTTCGACCGCATAGTCATTAAATTCTTCTGAAATAGGTATTACCATAGTCTGTAAAGGAGATATCCAAAATGGAAACTTGCCTGCATAGTTTTCAATTAAAATTCCAATAAATCTCTCTAGAGAACCAAATAATGCTCGGTGCAACATAACAGGAACTTTTTTAGTACCATCTTTATCAACGTAAGAAGCATCTAATCTTCCAGGTAAATTTAAATCTACTTGTAAAGTTCCACATTGCCAATCTCTGCCAATAGCATCTCGTAAAACAAATTCAATTTTTGGACCATAAAATGCTCCCTCACCTTTATTAATAGTATATTCTAATTTAGAAGCTTTAACGGCTTCAAGCAAAGAGGCTTCTGCTTTATCCCAAACTGCATCATCACCAACTCTTACTTCTGGCCTATCTGCATATTTTAGAATCACATTTTCAAAACCAAGGTCCTTATAAATATCTAGTATTAGATTTGTAACAATTAAACATTCACTAGTAATTTGATCTTCAGTGCAAAAAATATGGGCATCATCTTGGGTAAAGGCTCTTACTCTTAATAACCCATGTAAAGCGCCTGATGGCTCATAACGATGAACTTTCCCAAATTCAGCAAAACGTAACGGAAGATCTCTGTAACTTTTTAAGCCTTGATTAAATACCTGGATATGACCAGGACAATTCATTGGTTTAATTGCAAAAACTTTCTCATCTGGTGTTTCAGAAGTATACATGTTTTCTCCATATTTTTCCCAATGCCCAGATTTTTCCCATAGTTGTCTATCTAGTACCTCTGGAGTATTAACCTCTTTATAACCAGCTGCATCTTGTCTGCTTCTCATGTAGTTAATGAGCTTTTGAAACAAACCCCATCCTCTTTCATGCCAAAATACTGAGCCAGGGCTTTCTTCTCTAAAATGAAATAAGTCCATTTCTCTACCTAATTTTCTGTGATCTCTTTTTTCGGCTTCTTCTATTCTTTTCAAATATTCATCTAGATCTTTTTGAGTTGCCCAACTCGTACCATATATTCGTTGCAACATTTCATTATTAGAGTCTCCTCTCCAATATGCTCCTGATACTTTTGTAAGTTTAAAATATTTCCCTATTTTACCTGTAGAGGATAAATGTGGGCCTCTACATAAATCATGCCATTCTCCGTGAAAGTAAATTGATACATCTTCATTTTCAGGTATCGCTTCAATTAGCTCGGCTTTATAAATTTCTCCTTTTTTTTTAAAATGACTAATTGCTTTGTTTCTATCCCAAACTTCTCTTTTTGTTATTTCATTCCTATCGACAATCTCTTTCATTTTATTTTCAATTTTAACAAGATCATCCTCTGTAAATGGTTCTTTTCTAGCAAAGTCATAATAAAATCCATTTTCAATCACTGGTCCAATTGTAACTTGTGTACCAGGAAATAATTCTTGAACAGCCATAGCTAAAATATGAGCTGTGTCATGCCTTATAGTTTCCAAACCCTCAGGATTTTTTGAAGTAAAAATTTTTACAGAACAATCATTTTCAATTTGAAAATCAAGATCTTTAAGCTCACCATCAACACTTATGACCATGGCTTGCTTGGCTAACGATTTACTGATTTTTTCAGCTACTTCAAGTCCAGTAACTTTTTTAGGAAAATCAATATTGTTTCCGTCAGGTAATGTTATTATCGGCATTTAATTTAATAATCTCTTATACTCTGAATAAGTAGAAAAGCACATTTTTTCAACATTAAATTTTTGAACTATGTTTTTTCTTCCCTCATTACCAATTGATTTTAATATAGTTTCATCCATCTTAAGAGTTTTTAAAATTTTATTACTTAATGATTTAGCATTTCCTGCTTCATATAAAAAACCAGTTTTTTCATCAATTATCGTTTCGTTAGAACCTCCAATGTTACTTGCTATAATTGGTTTTTCCATTGATTGTGCTTCGACAGCAACTCTGCCAAAAGCCTCTGGTTCGGTTGAGGCTGAAACAATAATATCAGAAACTTTATAGGCTAAGGCCATATCCTTACAATGATCTATGAACCTTACTTGTTTCAATAATCTGTATTGCTCTGAGAGTCTTATTAGTTTTTTCTTATATAAATCTCTACCTTGATCACTACCTAAAATAACTGCATAAAATGCTTCGTAACCCAGTTCTATATTCACTAAATTAATTGCATCTATAAAAACTTCCTGTCCCTTCCAAGAGGTTAATCTACCAGGTAAAAGTATAATTTTTTTATCTTTTTCAATGTCCCATTTTTTTAATAATTTTTTCTCATCAATTTCAATTTTAGTTGTTGGATCAAAGTAGTCGACATTTATTCCTCTAAAAATAACCATTAATTTTTTTTTCTCATTTAAATATTTTGAATAATTTTTTTTAATATGAGAAAAAATAAAATTAGATCCTGCAATAATTAAATCTGCTCTAATCATTACTGAATTATAAATTTTTTTTATATTACTGTTAAAATTGTATGTTCCATGAAATGTAGTTACAAATTTTCGTCCTGTGATTTTTGTTGCTAACAAACATGACCAAGCAGGTGCTCTACTTCTCGCGTGAACAAGAGAAATATTATAAACCAAAATTATTCCAATTAAGATAAAAGCATTAATTAAAATTAGTAAAGGATTTTTACTTTGCACCGGAAGTCTAAATATTTTAACTTTTTTTCTATCTACAAATTTAAGTAATTCTCCACCACTTGTTACAATAAATGATTTACAATTATTTTCTGGTAAATAATGTGCAATATCATAACAGCCTGTTTCAGCTCCTCCATAACCTAATTTTGGAATTACTTGTAAAACTTTTAAATCAGATGACATTTGATATGATTATATATTAATAGACAAAACTTATAAACGATTATGGCAAATTTCAGATTTCTTCAAATATCGAATGCTCAGAAAATTAGACATATTTCCAAAATTTTTAAGAATAGTTCTTTTATAGTTTTTTTGCATGGTTTTATGTCAGATCTTGAAGGAAAAAAACCAAATGCATTTTTGAAATTTGCTAAAAAAAATAAAATTAGTTTTTTGGCACTAGAATACTCTGGGCATGGGAAATCTTCTGGAAAATTTATAAATGGAAATATTTCAAAATGGAGTAAAGAGACATCAATTTTAATAAAAAAATACGTTAAAAAAAAAGAATTTATACTAATTGGCTCAAGTATGGGCGCATGGATTTCGCTTAATCAATTCAAAATTTTCAAAAAACAGATTAAAGGATTTTTAGGAATAGGGGCTGCTCCTGAATTTTTAGAAAATTTAATGTGGAAAAAATTTACTAAAAAAATGAAAAAGGAAACAATACGTAAAGGTATTTATCAATTAAAACATGGCAATTATGAATATCCAATTACTCTACAATTAATAAAAGATGGAAGAAAAAACAAAGTCTTAAATAAGAAAATTAATACAAATATTAAAGTAACAATGGTACATGGTGAAAAAGATGAAGCAGTTCCTGTCTCATATTCAAGAAAAGTTTTAAAATTATTTCCAAAAGCTAAGAAAAAATTAAATATAATAAAAAAAGGTGACCACAGTTTATCAAATAAAAAATATTTAAATATAATTTTAAAAGAGCTTCAATTATTAATTTAGCTTACTTTTTTTATATCTTTTTTTAAAGTAATTGGATTTTTTAATTTATCCAACATTTCTTTAGGACACACCTGAACAAAATTATTTACTTCATCATCAAAGTTTTCAATTATTTTTTTCGATAATTGAGATTCAGTTTCTTTAAAGTGCTCACTAACTAAACTTTTTAGATATTCTTTCCAATAATCTGTTTCTACATTTTGCCAAACTACCGATTCTGGATTTACTTTCTTTTCAAATTGTTGTGATTTGTCATATATAAAGGCCATTCCACCTGTCATACCAGCTGCAAAATTATCACCAACATCTCCTAAGATTACTACAGTTCCACCAGTCATATATTCACATCCATTAGAATCGCATCCTTCAATTACTGTAACTGCACCAGAATTTCTAACTGAAAATCTTTCGCCAGCTTGGCCTGCAGCAAAAAGTTTTCCTGAAGTAGCTCCGTAAAGAACAGTATTTCCTAAAATTGTATTCTCATTTGAAACTAAATTGCTCTCTTCAGGTAATTTTATTGAAATAGTAGCTCCTGACAAACCTTTACCAACATAATCATTTGCATCTCCCTTTAATACAAGTTTTAAACCTTTAGAAGAAAATGCACCAAATGATTGACCAGCTGATCCTTTGAAATTTAAAATTAAAAAGTTTTCATCAATTTTTTCATAACCGTATTTTTTATACAAATGATGAGAAATTCTTGTGCCTACTGCCCTGTGAGTATTTTTTATTTGATATTCTCTCTCAATTTTTTCAGAATTATCTAAAGCTTGTTCAATTTCTGGCCAAATTTGTTGGTCAAGAGTATCTGGTACACTATTTATTTCTTGATCCTCACAATACCTTGGATTGTTTCCAGTATCAGCTTGAACAAATAAAGGATTTAAATCTAAATCATCTAAATTTGGAGAAGCCTTACTAACCTGTTTTAACAAGTCTGTCCTACCAATCACTTCATTTAATGATTTAAAACCTAAATTTGCTAATATTTCTCTTACTTCACTGGCTATAAATGTGAACAAATTAACTACTTTTTCTGGAGTTCCAGTAAACTTTTCTCTGAGCTTTTCATCTTGAGTGCAAACGCCTACAGGACATGTGTTTGAATGACACTGCCTTACCATTATACATCCCATTGCAACTAATGCTGTAGTAGCAACACCATATTCTTCAGCACCCATCATTGCAGCTATCACCACGTCTCTTCCAGTTTTAATTCCACCGTCTGTTCTTAATGTAACTTTATGTCTAAGATTATTTAAAGTTAATACTTGGTTTGCTTCCGTCAGACCCATTTCCCATGGTATTCCTACATACTTAACACTAGTCTGTGGTGTTGCTCCTGTTCCTCCATTATGTCCAGAAATTAATATTATATCTGCTTTTGCTTTAGCTACACCAGCTGCAATTGTTCCTACTCCAGAGGATGCAACAAGCTTAACTCCAATTCTTGCTTTAGGATTTATCTGTTTTAAATCATAAATTAGTTGTGCAAGATCTTCGATTGAATAAATATCATGATGTGGTGGTGGTGATATTAAAGTAACTCCAGGAGTTGAATGTCTAAGTTTAGCAATTTCTTCTGTAACTTTAAATCCTGGCAGCTGACCTCCCTCACCAGGCTTAGCGCCTTGTGCAATTTTAATTTCTATCTCATTACAATTATTAAGATAATTAACTGTAACTCCGAATCTTGCAGAAGCTATTTGTTTTACTCTTGAGTTTGCGCTATCACCATTATCTAAAACTTTAAATCTACTTGCATCTTCACCGCCCTCTCCACTACATGAAGCACCTTTAATTCTATTCATACCAGTTGCCAAAGTTTCATGCGCCTCTTTTGATAAAGCTCCATGAGACATGCTCCCACTTCCAAATCTTTTTAAAATATTTTCTATTGGCTCAACCTCAGAAATATCTATTGGCCCACTTAATTTTTTTTCTCTGAAATCAATTAAGTCTCTAAGATTAATAGGTGGTAAGCTGTATATTCCATCTGCATATCTTTTATAGGCATCATAAGAATTAGATCCTACTGCACTTTGAAGTAAATGAATTAATTTTCCTTGATATTGATGAGTTTCACCATTTTTACGATATCTATATATACCGCCTATCGGCAATATAGTTTCAGAACTTTCAAATGCCTCTTTATGAATTTCTCTAATTTTTTTCTCTATACCCGTAAGTCCAATACCTGAAATTTTAGAGACAACTCCTGGAAAATAATCTGCAACAATTGTTCTACTTAAACCTACGGTTTCAAAGTTACATCCACCTCTATAAGAACTTAGAACTGAAATACCCATCTTAGACATGATCTTTAATAAACCTGCGTTTACTGATTTTATGTATCTCTCTACACATTCATCAAAGCTAAATTTACCAAATAATTTCTTTTCATGACGCTGAAATAAACTATCAAATGCTAAGTATGGATTTACAGTAGTTGCTCCAACTCCTATTAAGGTTGCAAAAGAGTGCGTATCTAAAGCCTCTCCAGATTGAACATTTATTGATACATATCCTCTTAGTTTTTTTTCAACAAGGAATGAATTAATTGATCCAACTGCTAAAAGCATTGGTATTGGCAGTTTTAAGCTAGAAAGCTCTTTGTCACTTAAAATTAATTGAGTAACTCCCTGTCTTACTGCAATTTCAGCTTCTTTTTGGATTTTTTTAATTGAATCAAATAAAGTTTCTTCCTTAGAAAAAGTACAATCAATTATAGATGAATTGTTACCAAAAAAATTTATAAATTTTTCAAACTGAGAATTTGATAATATTGGACTATTTAAAACATAAATATTTTGCTTTGTTAAATTATCAAAATTTAAAATATTTCCAAGATTTCCAAATCTTGTTTTCAAACTCATAACCTTGTTTTCTCTTAAAGAGTCTATTGGTGGGTTTGTGACTTGACTAAAATTTTGTCTAAAAAAATGGTACAACGGTCTATACCTATCTGACAAAACAGCCAATGGTGTATCGTCCCCCATAGATCCAGTTGCTTCTTTAGCATCTTCTGCCATAGGATGCAGTATGAGCTCAAGATCTTCTAAACTAATTCCAAAAGTATATTGTCTTCTTCTTAAATCATCTCCCGAAAAAGAATTTTTTTCATCTGAAATAGTTAACTTATCATCTAGGTCGATAATTTGTGAATTAAAGTGTTTATACTCTTTGGCTAAATAATCTTTTATTTGCTTGTTTGTAAATACTTTACCTTTTTCTATTCTAACTCCAATTATTTCCCCAGGACCCAATCTTCCTTTTGACAAAATTCTTTTTTCATTTAATTCAATCATTCCTGTTTCAGAACCTGCAAATAATAATTTATCTTTTGTAATTGCATATCTTAAAGGTCTTAATCCATTTCTATCATTTGCAGCTATAACCCACTCATTATCAGTTCCAGCAATAGCAGCTGGTCCATCCCATGGCTCCATAGTGCTGTTCAAAAAATTAAATAATTGTTGGTGATCTTTTGGTAGAGTTTTATTTTTTTTAGACCATGCGTCTGGAACCAACATAAGCTTCGCCAAAGGCGCAGGCTGACCAGATATATTTAATAATTCAAAAACATTGTCTAATGCAGCGGAGTCTGATGCTCCTTGTTGTATAACAGGTTTTAAGTTTTCAACATCGTCAAAAAGGGGACTGTTCATCTCTTGTTCATGAACTTTCATCCAATTTTTATTTCCTCTGTAAGTATTTATTTCTCCATTATGCGCTATAGCTCTAAAGGGTTGAGCTAAATTCCAGCTAGGTGCTGTGTTTGTTGAAAATCTTTGATGAAAAATAGCAAACCTTGAAACAAATCTCTCATCTTTTAGATCAAGGTAGAAATCTGAGATAGCTTCAGCTAAAAACATTCCCTTGTAAATGATAGATTTAGAACTCAATGAACAAATATAAAAATTGTTTAAAGACTTTTTAAAAGCTTCATTTTCTATCTTTCTTCTAGTTTCATAAATTTTTCTTTCTAAATCTTTATTTGTTAATTCTGGATTATAAGACTTAAACAATACTTGAATAATTTCAGGCATTGTTTGGAATGCCTTTTCTCCTAAAACTTTTGGATTAACTGGAACTTGTCTCCAACCGTAAATACTAAAATCATTTTTTGTTAATTCACTTTCAACAATAGTTTTGCAACTTTCTTGTGCTGCGTAATCATTCCGAGGCAGAAATATCATGCCCACACATATTTCAGAATTGTCATGTGTGTGTCCTGTCACTTCTATCTTTTCAATGAAGAAATCTTTTGGTATTTCAACATGAATTCCAGCTCCATCACCAGTTTTTCCATCAGCATCTACAGCGCCTCTATGCCAAACTGCTTTTAATGCTTGAATACCATACTCTACAACTTTACGAGATTTTTTACCTTCAGTTGATGCGATTATACCAACACCACAAGCATCATGCTCCATGTCTTCTGAATAAACATTATTTTCTTTTAAAAGATGAAGGTTTTTTTTATAATTTTCCATCAAGCCACTCTTTTTTCCACTTTAGATTTACTCTCTAGATAAGTTTTAATTGAAGCTGCTGCATCCCTTCCATCTTTTATAGCCCAAACAACTAATGAAGCTCCTCTAACTATATCACCAGCAGCAAACACCCCTTTTAAATTTGTTTCCATGGTATCAAAATCTGTTTTAATAGTTCCCCACTTTGTTACTTGTAATTCACTACTATCAAATAAATTTGGTAAATCTTCAGGATCAAAACCTAGTGCTTTGATAACCATATCTGCTTTTGTTTCGTAACTTGAGCCTTCTTGTACTTGTGGCTTTCTTCTTCCTGTCTCGTCTGGATCACCTAGTTTAATTTGATCTACAATTATTTTTTCTACTTTATTTGTACCTTTAAATTCTTTAGGACTTGATAACCAAACAAACTCAACACCTTCTTCTTCTGCATTTGCAACTTCTCTAGCAGATCCTGGCATATTTTCTTTATCTCTTCTATACAAACATTTAACAGATTTTGCATTCTGTCTTATAGAAGTTCTTACACAATCCATTGCTGTGTCACCTCCACCGATTACAACAATATCTTTACCTTCTGCATTTAAAATTCCTTTATCAAACAACTCAACATCATCTCCTAGACCTTTTTTATTAGATGCTGTTAAAAAATCCATTGCAGGAAAAATATTATCAAGATCATTTCCAGGTAAGTTTACTTCTCTTGCTTTATAAACTCCTGTTGCAATTAAAATTGCATCGTGTTTTTTTCTCAATTGATCTAAGTTTGCATCCTTACCAACTTCAAAATTTTGAACAAATTCAATTCCTCCATCCTTTAAGAGTTTTGTTCTTCGCTCTACAACTTCTTTTTCTAATTTAAAATTTGGAATTCCATAAATTAATAATCCTCCTGCTCTATCATATCTATCGTAGACAGTAATTTTATATCCATTTTTTCTTAATTGTTCTGCAGCAGCTAAACCAGCAGGACCTGCTCCTATAATTCCTACGCTTTGATTTTTTTCATTTGTTATCTTAATTGGTTTTACCCAGCCCTCAGCCCAAGCATTATCTGTAATATATTTTTCTACTGATCCGATAGTTACTGTTCCATGACCAGACTGTTCAATTACACAATTTCCCTCGCATAATCTATCTTGGGGGCAAATTCGGCCACACACTTCAGGCATATTGTTTGTGCTTTGGGATAATTCATACGCCTCTTTTAACCTTCCCTCTGCTGTCAGTTTAAGCCAATCTGGAATGTTATTACTTAAAGGACAATGAACTTGGCAAAAAGGTACTCCACATTGCGAACACCTACTCGACTGTTCTTTGGCTTTTTCATTGATATACTCGTCATAAATTTCGTTAAAATCTTTCTTTCTTTTATCAACTTCTCTTTTAGGTGGAGTTTGTTGACCTATTTTAACAAATTTGAGCATTTTATCGGGCATAATATTATTTAAGTTTTGGCAAAATATACCCTGATTTATGTATATAAAGCATAAAATAGGTCATATATACTGACCTTAATTTTTAAATTATTACCGCCAATTAACACGTTTTTAATTATTGCATAGCTATTATGCTTAAATCGAATTGTTTTAAATAAATACTTTATAAGTTACGAAGAAACAATGTTTCAAAATATTATAGAAGTTTTAATTCTCTCTGCAATTCAAGGAATATCTGAATTTCTTCCTATTAGTTCTTCTGCTCATTTAATTTTGGTTTCTACTTTATATGAATTTAGATCTAGTTCTTTGCTAATTGATATCAGCCTCCATCTGGGTTCTCTAATAGCAATAATTTATTTTTTTAGGGATGAACTATTTGATGCTAGAAAAAATAAAAGACTTTTAAGTTTAATTATACTTGGATCTATTCCATTAATACTTGTTGGATACATACTTTATAGTACAAATTTAATTTATCAGTTAAGAAATTTAGAAGTCATTGCTTGGACTACTTTAATATTCGCAATTATTTTATACATCTCAGACAAAAATCGATTTGATAAAAAAATTTCTTCAAATTTAAATTTTCAGTCAATAATATTTATAGGTGTTTTCCAAATTTTCTCACTTGTACCCGGAGTGAGTAGGGCAGGAATTACTATAACAGCTGCGAGAATTTTAAAATTTAATAGAGTAGATTCAAGTAAGATATCTTTTTTACTTTCAATCCCAGCATTAACTGGAGCTAGTGTCTTAAGCTTGAAAGATGTTTTTGAACAATCAATTCAGTTTAATTACTTAGTTGTTATCGCAATTATATCTTCTTTTATTTTTTCTTTTCTAACAGTTAAATTCTTTTTAATTTATATAAATAAATTTTCAATGAATGCGTTTGTAATTTATAGAATAATAATTGCTTTGATTTTATTTAGTTTAGTTTATTAAGTATATTTCTTCTTAATTAAAGGGAGTAATTGAGATAAGAGAACTCCACATAGAATAAAAAAGCATCCAAGTAAATTATTAACATCTAGAATTTGATTTAAAATAAACCAAGCAGCTATAGTGGCAAATACACCTTCAAGAGAAAAAATTATAGCTGCAGGTGCTGGAGTAATATTGCGCTGGGCATAAATTTGTAATACAAATGCAAATCCGCCAGATAATATACCTGCATATAAAATTGAATAAATTTCCATTAAAATATTACTTAATATAAATTCTTCATAAATAATTCCAATTATAAATGAAAAAATAGCCACAATTAAAGTCTGTACAGCTCCTAAGGTGAGTGGAAGATTGTATTTAGTTATAATGATTCCAGTAAAAATGATATGAGTGCTCCAAAATAAAGCTCCGAGAACAACCAAAGTATCTCCTAATCTTACTGTTGCATCATGAAAATTTGTTAATAAATATCCTCCAATTAAACATAGAACCACAGAAGGCCATACACTCCAATGCATTGATTTTTTACCAAACAAAAAAATGATAATCGGTACCATTGGCACATAAAAAATTGTAAAAAAAGCAGCATTTGCAACATCTGTATAAAGCAAAGCAACTTGTTGAAGTGCAGAGCCTAAAAATAAAGAAATTCCAATTAACAATGAATAAATTATGAAAGTTTTTTTATCTAATTTAAATTCTGATTTAAAATTTTTTAATTCAAATAAAATCAAAAGTGGAGTTATGGCTAAAAAACCAACAAAAAACCTCACAGCATTAAATGTAAAAGGGCCAATATTATCCATGCCTGTGTCTTGGGCAATAAAAGTTGTTCCCCAAATGAAAGTGCACAATAAGGCACTAAATAATGATATGGATTTACTCATTTTTAATTAGACAGCTAGTTTATAAGCAAAATTTTTGCCTAAGTTTTCTTTTAGATCATTATTAAACCTAGCTGCTTCTGCACCATCAATAATTCTGTGATCATAAGATAAAGAAATTGGGAGCATAGTCCTGGTTTGAAACTTACCATTCATAAAAATTTGTTTTTTTTCTGATCTTCCTACTCCTAATATAGCAACTTCAGGATAATTAATTATAGGGGTAAAAAATGAACCTCCTATACCACCTAAACTCGTAATCGTCATCGAGCCACCAAACAATTCTTTTTTATCAATTTTTAAATTTCTACAAAGTTCACTTACCTCTTTTAATTCTTTACTTATGAGAGAAATTTTTTTGTTATTTGCATTTCTTATTTTTGGAACCATTAATCCATTTGGTGTGTCAACTGCTATCCCAATATGGTAATATTTTTTTAAAGTCATTTTTCCAGTCTCAATTTCGTCGATAGAAGAATTAAAACTAGGAAATTTCTTAAGAGATGCAACTAAAGCCTTTATTATAAATGCAAGAGGTGTAATTTTAATTTTTTCTCCAGTATACATATCTGTTAATGAACTTCTAAAACTTTCCATCTCCGTTATGTCGACTTCATCGTGATTTGTAACATGAGGAATTGTTGTCCATGAATTTGTAAGATATTTTGATGATAATTTTTTTACTCTTGGTATGTCTTTAATTTCTATTTCACCAAAATCAGAATGTTCAAATTCGTTTTTTATTTTATCTGGTTTACTATCTTTTACTACAACATTGTTTTTTGAATTAGATGAAACAAATTTTTTAATATCATCTTCAATAACCCTGCCATCTTTCTGACTTCCCACAACTTGATTAATATCTACACCAAGTTCTCTCGCAAATTTTCTAGCTTTTGGACTTGCAGATGAAATATTTGAAATATTATTTTTAGAAAAAGTTTTTTCTTGGATTTCAGGTTTTATTTCCTCAATATTTTTTGACTTTTTTTCAATTTCTGGTTTTTCTTTAACCTCTTCCTGTTTCATTTCAGCGGAACTCTCTATAGTTAAAATTAAGTCGCCCTCAGAAACTTTGTCTCCTACTTTTATTTTTAAATTTTTAATTTTACCTTCTAAATTTGATGGTATTTCTACGCTAGATTTATCACTTTCAATTGTTATTAGAGCATCATTTTTGTTAATTGATTGACCTTCAGAAACTAATACCTCAATGACCTCAACATCTTTAAAATCTCCAATATTAGGTACTTTAATCTCAGTTTCTGACATTTATAACTTTGTTGGCATTGGTTTATTACTATCAATATTATACTTCTTCATTGCATCTTTTGCATATTTAGAAGTTATAAGCTGTTCTTTTGCCAAAATACTTAAACCGTAAGCAACCAAATGTTCTTTATCTACCTCAAAAAATTTTCTTAAATTTTTTCTTGTATCACTTCTTCCAAAACCATCCGCTCCTAATGAATAAAAACTTTTATTAGTATAAGGTCTGATTTGATCTGAATTCAATCTCATATAATCAGATGCAGCCATAATTGGACCTTCTGTTTGACCCAGACATTGCTCAACATAAGATTTTTTAGGTTTTTTATCTGGGTTCAAAAGATTATATCTTTCTACTTCCATTCCATCTTTTCTTAACTCATTAAAACTTGTTACACTCCATATCTCGCTGTCAATTTGATAATCATTTTGTAAAATCTCTGCAGCAGAAATCATTTCCCTTAAGATGGTTCCTGATCCTAAAAGTTGGATTTTAGTTTTTTTATATTTATTAAATTCTTTTATTTTATACATACCCTTTAAAATGCCTTCCTCACAATTTTTATCTTTTGGCATTTCTGGATGTGAGTAATTTTCATTCATTGTTGTAATATAATAAAAAACATTCTCATTTTTCTCGTGCATTCTTCTTAAACCTTCTCGAAATATTACCGCTAATTCATAATGAAATGTAGGATCATAAGTTACACAATTTGGAATAGTTGATGCAATTAAATGACTATGCCCATCCTGGTGTTGTAAGCCTTCTCCAGCTAATGTTGTTCTTCCAGCTGTTGCGCCTACCAAAAATCCTCTAGCCTGACTATCCCCAGCTGCCCATGCTAAATCTCCTATCCTTTGAAAACCAAACATTGAGTAAAAAATATAAATTGGGATCATTTCGATATCATGATTAGTGTATGCTGTGGCAGCAGCAATCCATGAAGACATAGCACCTGCTTCATTGATACCCTCCTCTAAAACTTGACCACTTTTATCTTCTCTATAAGAACTTAATTGAGCTGCATCTTCAGGTTCATATTTTTGCCCCTCATGTGCATAAATTCCAATTTTTTGAAAAAAACCTTCCATTCCAAAAGTTCTGGCTTCATCAGGAATAATTGGAACTAATCTAGGAGATATATTTTTATCTCTTAATAAATTAGTTAGCATTCTCACAAGTGCCATTGTAGTGGACATTTCTTTTTCACCAGTCGATACTTTCATGAAATCGAAAATATCTTTTGAGGGTGCTTTTATTGGTTTTGCAAAAGTAGATCGTTCAGGTAAAAATCCACCTAATTTAATTCTTCTTTCTTTAAGATATTTTATTTCGGGTGATTTTTCATCAGGCTTAAAATATTCAATATTTCTTACCTGTTCATCTGTTAAAGGAACATCAAATCGATCTCTATAATACATCAAGTCATCAACATCTAATTTTTTAGTTTGATGAGTAGTATTTACACTTTCACCGGATTTTCCCATTCCATAACCTTTAATAGTTTTAGCAATAATTACTGTTGGGCTTCCTTTATTTTTAGTTGCCTTATCATATGCAGCAAAAACTTTATGAGGATCATGTCCACCTCTATTGAGTCGCCATATATCTTTATCAGACATGCTTGAAACTAATTCTAATGTTTCAGGGGATTTTCCAAAAAACTTTTCTCTTACATAAGCGCCGTCTCTTGCTTTCATTGCTTGATACTCACCATCTACTGTCTCATTCATAATTTTTACTAATTGACCAGTTTTATCGTTGGCTATCAATGAGTCCCAATACGATCCCCAAATTACCTTTATTACATTCCACCCAGATCCTCTAAAACTTCCTTCAAGTTCTTGAATAATTTTTCCATTACCTCTAACTGGACCGTCCAATCTTTGAAGATTGCAATTAACTACAAAAATTAAATTATCTAAATTCTCTCTTGCAGCCAGCCCAATTGCTCCCATCGACTCTGGCTCATCCATTTCTCCATCACCTAAAAAAGCCCACACTTTTCTTCCTTCATCTTTAATCAAACCTCTATTGATTAAATATTTCATGTATCTTGCTTGATATATAGCAAGCATGGGGCCTAACCCCATCGATACTGTAGGGAACTGCCAAAATTTTGGCATTAACCATGGGTGTGGATATGACGATAGACCTCCAGGATTTACCTCTTGTCTAAAACTATCTAATTGTTTCTCATTTAATCTACCTTCTAAGAAGGCCCTTGCATACATTCCTGGAGCACTATGCCCTTGGAAATAAATTAAATCTCCACCAAATTTATTATTTTTTGCTCTCCAAAAATGGTTCATGCCAACATCGTATAATGTTGCAGCAGATGCAAATGTACCAATGTGTCCACCAAGTTCAGGGTATTTTTTATTTGCTCGAACTACCATCGCTGCTGCATTCCATCTAATTAACGATCTAATTCTTCTTTCAATATTTTGATCACCACTAGACTTTACTTCAGCCTCTGGGGGTATTGTATTAATGTAAGGTGTATTTTGAGTATAAGGAATATTAGCTCCTTCTCGATAAGCTTTGTTAATTAGTTCTTTAATCAAAAAATGAGCTCTTTGATTTCCATCTTTTGAAATAACTGCTGATAAAGACTCTAACCAATCTTGAGTTTCAAACGGATCAATATCAGTCCCATTAACTACTTGTATTGTAGATTGTTTTTTCTCAATTATTGGTTCAGATATAATTTTTTCTTCCTCTTTTTTTTCAGCCATTGCTTCTTCAGCTTGTTTAATTATATTTTCTGTATCTTTTGGAAGAGTGCTTTCTGATGATGTTTTTGTTGATGATGTAAGATTAAGCAATAAATCACCTTTAGAAACTTTATCACCAACTTTAACTGCTAAACTATCTACTTTTCCAGCAATTGTAGAAGGGATTTCAACACTTGATTTGTCACTTTCAATTGTAACTATTGGATCATTTTCTTTAATTTGATCACCAGGTTTTACAAGTATCTCTATAACCTCAACATTTTCAAAGTCACCAATGTCAGGAACAAGTAATTTTTCGCTCATTTTTTAAATGTTTTATATACCCAAAAAAACATTATTGGGTTTTATTTTATCACATTAATAAGGTTTTTTCGTTAATCTTATATTTTTATTATACAAAAAATAAAAAAATAAATGAATATTAAGCTTTCTAGCCTCTCTCAATACACATAGCTATTCCCATACCACCACCAATACAGAGTGCCGCACAACCTTTTTTTTTATCTTGCTTAATCATTTCATGGACAAGTGTAACCAAAATTCTTGCCCCAGAAGCTCCAATCGGATGACCTAGAGCGATTGCTCCTCCATTAACATTAACTTTTTGTTCAGGGATTTTTAATTCTTTAATTACCGCAACACTTTGTGCTGCAAAAGCCTCATTAATTTCAAATAAATCCACTTCATCTATTTTCCAATTTGCTTTAGATAATGCTTCTTGAATTGAAGGTATGGGTCCTAGTCCCATTAATGAAGGCTCAACCCCACAAGTTGCCCAAGATACAATTTTAACCAATGACTCTAATGATTTTTTTTCTGCTTGTTCTCTGGACATTAAAACTAAGGCTGCAGCACCATCGTTTATACCTGATGAATTTCCAGGTGTTACAGTCCCATTTTCTTTAAATACTGTTTTTAATTTTTTTAAATCATCTATACTTAAATTTTCTCTAGGATGTTCATCTTTTTCAAATATAAATTTTTTATCGCCATCTTCAATTTTTAATTTAATCAGCTCATCTTTAAATCTATTTTGACTATAAGCTTTTTCTGTTTTTTTCTGAGAATTTAAAGAAAAATTATCTTGTTCATCTCTTGAAATTTTATATTTATCGGCAACATTCTCAGCTGTTACACCCATATGATAATCGTTAAATGAATCTAGCAGACCATCTTTTATCATTGTATCTACTAATTTGTTTTCAGAAAATTTTTTATCTTCTCGATAATAAATTGCATGAGTTGCTCTAGACATATTTTCTTGACCACCTGCAATGACTATTTTATTTTCTCCTAAACTTATTGATTGATATCCTGAAACAACAGATCTTAATCCAGATCCACAAACCTGATTAACAATATGAGCAGGTTTTGAAACTGGTACTCCGGCACCAATTGAAGCTTGCCTAGCGGGATTTTGACCAAGTCCAGAAGTTAAAACGTGTCCCATAATTACTTCATCAATCTCCTCTAAATCTAATTTTGATTGATAAATTACCTCTTTAATTGCTATTGATCCTAATTTTGATGCGCTAAGATTTTTTAACGACCCTTTGTATCTACCAATTGGAGTTCTTAGTGCTGAAGTAATAACAACATCGCTAGAATTTTTGCTCATAAAGTAATTAACATAATATTTTATAAGTTAAATTACATCAAAAACTTTGATATATGGGATATATTATTAAAAAGGACCGCTGGCCAAATTGGATAAGGCGCTCGGCTACGAACCGGGAGATTCCAGATTCGAGTTCTGGGCGGTCCACCAAAAAGGAAATAAAAATGTTTAATTGGCTTTTGAATGCATCTTTACAAAAATCAGTAATTTATTTTTTTATAATTATTTTAATTATTTTATTAATTTTAACTTTTGTATTATAAAAAATCATGAGCAATGAATTTGAGCAAATAAGTATTAAACCTGGATTTATGAAACACAATGGAGGTGTTTTATTTAGAGCTATTTCAGAAAATGAATATGAATTTAAATCTATAATTAATGAAAATCATTTAAATGCTGCTGGAATAACTCATGGGGGTTATTTATCTGCTTTAATAGATGCAGGAGCAGGAACAGCCGCACATAGAGCTGCAGGAAATGCTCCATGTGTAACTATCTCCTTAGATATAAAATTTATAGGCGCTTCAAAAGT